>JAADIA010000040.1 GCA_013151555.1 Nitrospirota bacterium
TCCCGATATAAGCGGAGTGGACGTTCTTAAAGGTATCAAAAAGATCAACAGAGACATTCCGGTGATAATGATTACCGCCGATGATGCGGTGAAGACAGCCATCGCCTGCATGAAAGCAGGAGCTTATGATTATGTGATAAAACCCTTTAATTTCGAAGAGCTCAAGATAGTTGTGGACAAGTCGCTGGAGACTGCTACCCTGAAAAGCGAATTCCGGCGGCTGCGCCACGAACAGGAGGTTGAGTGCCAGTTTGAAAACATTGTGGGAAAAAGCAAATCCATGCAGGAAGTTTTCGGAATGATGACCAGGATTATGAAAAGTGAGGCCACGACCGTCTTGCTGCAAGGCGAGAGCGGGACAGGGAAGGATTTGATAGCCCGGGCTATTCATTACGGAAGTGCCCGGAAAGAGAAGCCGTTTATGGAGATAAACTGTGCCGCCCTTCCCGAAATGCTCCTGGAAAGTGAACTGATGGGTCACGAGAAAGGTGCCTTCACCGATGCCAAGGCAGCTAAAAAAGGGCTGTTTGAATTAGCCGATGGGGGTACGCTTTATCTCGATGAAATCGGGGAGATGAAGACCTCTATCCAGGCCAAGCTTCTCCGTATCATAGAAGATAAGAGATTCAAACGGGTAGGGGGAACCCAGGACATCGAGGTGGATGTGAGAATTATTGCTGCCACCAACAGGGACTTGGTAACAGCGGTAAAGGAAAGGAATTTTCGGGAAGACTTATACTATCGCCTCAAGGTGATACCCATTGAATTGCCTCCTCTCCGGGAACGCCGGGAAGATATTCCCCTTCTGGTAAGGTTCTTCATAGCCAAGTTTAACAAGGAGTTTAAACATAATCTAAAAGGAGGCTCCAAAGAGGTGGAAGAATTATTGATTAACTATCATTGGCCGGGCAATGTCAGGGAACTTAAGAACGTAATTGAACGGGCTATTATCTTGGAAAGTAAAGAGACGATTCTTGTGGAACATCTGCCTGCAGAGATAAGAAGCGGGCAAATATCCGGAGAAGACTCTTCGGATTTCGAGCTTAAGATACCTCCGACCGGCATTTCCCTTGATCGACTTGAAGAGAACCTTTTGAAACAAGCTCTGTCCTTGTCCGGAAACAATCAAACCCGGGCCGCGAAACTGCTTGGCCTGGGTAGAGATGCTCTCAGATACCGGATGAAAAAGACGGGATTATTGAAATAATTCCTTTAACTTGACTGTGTAACTAACATGACAAAACATGAAGAAAATTTGACCGGATTAACCTGATAGACAGGATTTATACCAAGGGAGAATCTGCCTCCGGCGAAAAATTTATCGTACGAAATAAAATATCTTGTTCATCCTGTTCATCCCTGCCTGCGGCAGGCAGGCCGTCAAAAGAAATTTAGAGAGTTTTCTTTGCGTTTTCATTATTTTATATCTTTGTGATTATCAGTTATCTTGATTTCTTGTGCCTATCCATATCGTAATTTAGTTCATAGTTCCGTTCTCTTCATCGGGGTGAATCAGGGCCAAAAGGCGCAAATTTAAAGAAATTTTCTCTTCCCATCCCGGGAAATCCCACCTTCCTGCTTTTTTCTAACCAGTTGATAATCCAGTAGTTGTCTGAACATATTCCTTCCCACCCGGATCTTTATCCTCTTCCTTTTAGGTCTGGCACGGAACTTGCAAGATATAATTATATGCTTCCCTTTTTAAATAGATTGTTGATACGAATTAAGCCGGAAAAGATTACCGGGTTTATATATGCGACCGTTATTTGTGCGTTTGTTTTCAATTGGATGGGGGTTGCCCTTGCCGAGGGGATCACGGGAAGTGTCCACGATTTCTCCTCGCAGGGGTGGTCGGCAGGAAAAATTTGCAAGGTCTGTCATACCCCGCACAACGCTGATAGTACGGTTGAGCCCCTGTGGAATCATGAGTTGAGCAATGCAACCTACACCCTTTACTCGAGTCCCACCCTGGACGGACCTATACACCAGCCGGGACGAGCTTCAAAGCTGTGTCTATCCTGTCACGATGGTACCGTAGCTATAGACTCTTTTGGTGGCACAACCGGAGGCTCCTTTATTTCCGGCAGTGCCTTGATTGGGACGGACCTCTCGGATGACCATCCGGTAGGCGTTGAATGGTCGCATCAAACACTTGAGGGGGGAGGTTCTGCAATTTGTGCCGGATGCCATAATTTGCATGATAGTTCTTTTAAGATGCCTCTTCCCTTTTACGAAGAAGGGGGAACCCCCAGGGTGGAATGTGCCACTTGCCATGACCCCCATGATGACGTGCCCTCTACAAATGGAGAGTTGCTCCGCAAACCCCTGGCCGGTTCGAAAATTTGCCTTCACTGCCATGATAAGTAAAAGAATGCTTGCTCTCTGGCAAATAAATAAAGCGTCTTTTAACCTAACCCGTTGTGCTAAAACACGCAGGTTAAGATGTTCTCAAGAGCAGCGTTTAGGGATAGACCCCTTCGCTTTTTTTAATAACCGGTTGATGTGAGGGGTAGTTGCAATTATTTTTCTCTGTTAGTATAGAGGCTGGCACGAAAATTGCAGATAATAACAAGTATAGCAGTTTTCAATTAAAAGGAATTATGCATGCTTAATGAACGAAAGGTATTAGTCGTGGATGATGACAGATTAATTTGCTGGTCCCTGGAAAAGGCCCTGAAAAAGGATGGATGTGAGGTGAGCGTGGCCCGGACAGGGGAAGAAGCCAGGGAAAGGTTGGAGAGGGACGATTTTGACTTGGTCATCACTGACCTGAAGATGCCGGGGATGGATGGGATGGAGGTGTTAGAGGAAGTAAGAAGGCATTGTCCCTCTGCCCGGTCCGTTCTCATGACTGCCTTTGGTTCAGGTGAGATATCCCTGCAGGCGGAAAAATACGGGGCTTCTTATATAGCCAAACCTTTTCAAATCAAAGAATTTGTTAACGATATTCGGAGGTTGTTTAATCCCTGAAAATTTATAATCCCTTATCTCCTTTTAGCAAAGGGGGATCAAAGGGAATTTAAAGGAGGTGAAAAAGAAAATGAAGAAGAAGATAGCTATGAGGATAATGTTGGTTGTGGGGATGATAGCTCTAGGAGGATGGATGCTAAGTAGCGGCGCCTGGGCAGCAGCAGGAATTACGGGTTCGGCGCATGATTTCTCTGGTGAAAGCTGGACGGGAGAGATCTGTAATGTTTGCCACACTCCTCATAATGCGGGATCGGAGCTGGTGCCGTTATGGAATCATGCGACGACAGCTACAGATCCTTTCACCCTTTATACCAGTTCTACTCTGGATGCTACTCCGGGGCAGCCTGAAGGTGTTTCCAAGGCCTGTTTGAGTTGCCATGATGGAACCGTGGCCATTGATTCCTTTGGAGGTGCTACTGGTTCTACCACGTTAGCGTCAAATGATGATCATAATCTTGGCACCGATTTGAGCAATGACCATCCCATTTCTTTCACCTATGATGCTGCGTTGGCAACCACGGATGGCGGCTTGTATAACCCGACCACAGAAACCTCGGGACTGGGCAGTACCATCGAAGCTGATATGCTTGTAAGTGGTAAGGTGGAATGTTCCTCCTGTCACGATGTGCATAACAGCAGCGGGCTTGATGATCTCCTGGTTAAAAGTAATGCTACAAGTGCGCTCTGTCTGACCTGCCATGACAAGTAGTCGTTGTATATGGGAAGGGTTAGCGGTTATTGAGAAAGAAGTCTCGTAAAAGAAAAATCCGTCCGCCATGCGCAAGGGTGACCAAGGTCGTCCTTGCTGGCGGAGGGATTTTTTTCTTTTTTTTCTTGCCCTAAACCGGAAAGGAGGGTAAAATAACTTAGTGGAAGGATTAAAAGTTTTATAAAAGGGGAGGGAGCAGGAATGAAAGAGAAAATGGCTATGAGAGTGATGTTGGCTGCGGTGATGATTAGTTTAGCGGGGATAGTAATAATGAACGGCAATGCCCAGGCGGCCGTAGGCATTACCGGTTCGGCCCACGATTTCTCCAGCAAAACTTGGAATCCCAGCGGGGAAATCTGCCGGGTTTGTCATACTCCTCATGATGCCAATACCTCGGTTACGGGAGCGCCCTTATGGAATCATGCGGTGACTACTGCTAATTTCACCCTTTACAGCAGTTCTACCCTGAACGCTACTATGGCACAGCCCGGCGGTCCCTCTAAACTTTGTTTAAGCTGCCATGACGGAACCGTAGCTATTGATAATTTTGGAGGTCGGACTACCGGAACGAAGTTTATCTGGGGAAATTATTTAATCGGGACCGATCTGAGCAATGACCATCCCATTTCTTTTACCTATGACGCTGCGCTGGCAACTGCGGATGACGGCTTGTATAACCCGACCACGCAAACCTCGGGACTGGGCGGGACCATTAATTCTGATATGCTTATAGATGATAAGGTGGAATGTTCCTCCTGTCACGATGTGCATAACGGCAGTGGCGTTGCCGATCTCCTGGTTAAGAGTAATGGCGCGAGTGCGCTCTGTCTGACCTGCCATAACAAGTAGGCGTTACCTATGAGCGTCCCGTGTTTCGGAAGCGGTGGGGCCTCGTAAAATAAAATGTCCCTGAGGTTTTTCCGGATAGGGCTAAAATTTTTATAACGATGAGTATCGGAATAGATTAAGAGACGATGAGAAAATGAAAATCAGATTATTCCTTTTTATATTTTTTACGCTCTTCCTCGCCGGTTGCGCTACGGTTCCCCTTCAGCAAAAAGAGGAAGTTAAACCCATCTTCTACCCTCTTCCCCCGGATGTGCCTCGCATCCAGTTTCTCACCAGCTTTTCCGGCTCCCAGGATATCAAAGAGAAAAAGAGTCGGTTTGCCTCCTTCATCATCGGCAAGGATGAAGAAGACCTGCCTATCGTTAAGCCTTACGGTCTGGCAATCCGGGGAAACAAGATTTATATCTGTGATACCGCGCTGAATACGATAATTATTATAGATATGGAAAAGAAGTCTTTCCGTTATTTTGCGCCTGATGGCAAGGGTCGTCTGGAGGAGCCCATAAACATTTCCGTAGATAAGGACGGCACGAAATATGTTTCCGATGTCCTGCGGGGAGTCGTGGTTATCTTTAATGCGGCCAATAAGTTTTCCGGTGTCCTGGCTAAAGAAGGAGGGATGAAACCTACCGATGTAGCTATCGGCAAAGAGCGGATTTATGTCACCGATCTTAAGAGCAATAAGGTCAGGGTCTGGGATAAGGCAAAGAAAAAATTTTTATTCGCTATTCCGGTGGAGAATACGAAGGAAGCTAAATTATATTCTCCGGTTAACATAGCTTTGGATAAAGAAGGTAACCTTTATGTCTCCGATATGGGAGCGTTCCGGGTGCAGAAATATGACCGGGAAGGGAAGTTTATCCGCAGTTTTGGTTCCTTAGGAGATGCCCCCGGCCAGTTTGCCCGCCCTAAGGGAATAGCCCTGGATAAGGAAGACCGCCTGTATGTCGTGGATGCTGCTGCTCAGCTTGTCCAGATATTTGACCCGGAAGGGAAACTCCTTCTTTTCTTCGGAGAGTCCCAGGAAGAAAAATTTATCCTCAACTTACCTGCTAAAATCAGGATAAATTATAGTCTCCTCCCTTATTTCCAGCATTTTGCCGCTCCTTCTTTTGAGTTGCAATATTTGATTTTTGTTACCAGTCAGTATGGAAGTCACAAGGTCTCCGTATTTGGTTTCGGACGACAGAGGCAATGAAGAGATGGCTTATCTATATTGGGTTAGTTGTCCTCCTGGGGGGATGCAGCCCGGCCGCCAGGTATAAGATTGCCCGGGTTATCTTTGATGGGGTGCCATCTCCTTCTTCGGGTAAGATGGAGGGAAAGGCAAAGTCTCCTACCGGGAAAAATCAGGAAAAACCGGGAGTTCCCTCCCCGAAACCTTCTTCTCCTATATTTTATACTCATTATCCCTATGCTGAAGGCAGTTGCGATAACTGCCATAACTCTCAAGCTTCCAATCAACTCTTGGCAAAGGGAAATAAACTTTGTTTAACCTGCCACAATGATGTTTTAACCGGAGCTAAGGTTGTGCATCCGCCGGCAGAGGCAGATTGCCTTATCTGCCATGAGCCTCATCGGTCAAAGAACGCTAACCTTTTAAAGCAACCGGTAGAGGCTCTCTGTTTCAGTTGCCATGATAAGAAGGATATGGAAGAGAAGCACGGGCAGATAATTCTCTGCACTAACTGTCATAATCCTCATCAGTCGAAAGAAGAATATCTGCTTAAAGAATAGAATAGGGCGTGGAGAAAGAAACAAGACACGGATTTACATATGAGATTATAACTACTAATTAACCCGAATCGTTTAAAAAGGTACAAAGTAAAGAGGCCCAAAGGAAAGATAAAAGATAGCATTTGCAGTTTTTTAGAGCTTTCAACTCTGTGCCTTAGTGCCTCTGTGCCTGTTACTTGTTCATCAGTGTCTGAATTGTGAGTTGATGAAAACCGTAGATGAAGATTATAGCCCTTATTTGTGGTATAATATTTTTGTTCTCTCCTTATGTTTATGCCCAGGAGAGTGCTCCTTTTACCATAAAGAGTACCCGGCGTTTGTTGGTAATTAATACGGAAAACCAGCGGACAGAACGTTACTTGCCCTCTAGCGATAGCGAAGAGGTGCGCAAGAGAAGTTTTTACAAGGAGAATTTGGAACTGAGTTTTGAAGGTTCTGTTTATCATCCCAATTTGATGAATTTTAATCTCGATGCTCAGTTTGGTCTCTCCCAGCAGAAGGAGGAGTCAGGCATCGGGAAGTCGTTTGATACCGCCTCTTTGGGCAACCTGCGCTGGGTTACCAACTGGCTGGCAAAGAAACCTTATGCTTTCAGCCTCTTTGTGGACAAGCGCAACTTTACCCGGAACTATGAGTTCTTTGAAAGGGTAAAGACCGAGAGAACTGCCGTCGGCGGCCGCGGCCGCTGGGAGAACAAGATAGTTCCTATCTATTATTCCCTGGAAAAGAGCGATACCAGGGAAAGAAAAACTACCCGGCCTTCTGAGGAGCGCGAACTTATCTTCAATTTCGGGGGGAATAAAACTTCGGCAAAGGGAAACAGTGATACCCGGTTGGATTATACCTATAGTAAATCCGAGCGTTCCACCCCGGGCATTTATGAAGAGAAAGGGAGAACTCATAACCTCCGTCTGTCCAATAACCTTATTTTTGGGAAGAAAGAAGAGAAAAGGCTCTCTTCCTATATTTATTATCTGACTCTGGGTGGTACCCAGGATATGGATAGTATTAATCTCTCTGAGGGCCTGGAACTTAAACATTCGCCTAACCTGTCCAGCAGGTACTCTTACGATCTTAACAGGGTAAGTGACAGAGGACTTAAAACTACTACCCAGCGAGGACGTTTTCAAATCCGGCATCAGCTTTATGAAAGTTTAACTACTACTTTCAATATGCACGGTTATCTAACCAGGGCCACTGACTACGATGAAGACAGCTTTGGCCCGGGGATAAATTTGCTTTACCGTAAGAATATAAAGGTGGGTTTTCTGACTTTAAACTATAACTTAACAAATGATTTTAAAGAACGCCGGGCTTTTTCGCAGACTATCCTGGTTTTTGACGAAAGTCAGACTTTAACGGATGGAGTAGTTACTTTGCTTAATAACCCTGATGTTGATACCGGTTCCATTGAGGTTACCGATAGTGGCGGAACGACTCGCTATGTTCTGAACAGCGACTATACCGTCTCCACGGTTGGCAATCGTATCCAGCTTAGCCGGATAGCCACGGGGAGTATAGCCAACGGCAGCACTGTTCTGGTAGATTATACCACTTCCACCAACCCTTCCTTTGACTATGTTTCCTTAAGGCAAGGAGCCGGCATCAGAACGGACTTCTTGGAAGGGAAGCTCGGCTTATACTATCGCCTTATGAGTCAGCGTTATCCTTATTCCGAGAAAGTGGAAAACATGGTGTTGGAAACTACTAAGGGTAAGATAGTGGGAGCGTCCTTTAATTTCCGCCCTTTTTACGGGAGCGTGGAGCATGAGAAGTATGAATCTTCCATTTCCCCGTACGAGGCTTATCGGGTCCGTCAGAGTTTCTTCCTGACCTTAGCCCGTCGTTCCACTTTGAGTTTTCAGAGCTCGCAGAGTTTCACCCGGTTCCAAAATACGGGGGAAAAACAGAGGTTTTATGATTTTATGACCCGATATCGTACTCCTCTTAGCTCCTTCACGTTTTTTAATATGGAAGGGGGCTACCGCCGGCAAAAGGGTGCTAACATAAATTTAACCCTTCAGACTATAAGGACCTATATAGAATTCCAGCGGGGGTTTCTCTCTTTTAAGATAGGATATGAGTTTGAAGATAAGGACTCCTGGGGAGATTTGCGCCGGGACCATTATATTTATACGGAATGGAGAAGAGAATTTTAAACTCCAGAGCGCCCAGAGGAATACAAAAAATTAATAGGACGCAGATTTAAAAAGCAAAAAACATAAACCACGAGATTAGCCCAAGACTCTCACAGATAATAATTAAAATTTAACTTTTCTTTAATTCTATAAAAGTCAATCTTGTAATAATTTGTGGTTATAAAGTTTTTTAAATCCTAAAAATCTGCGTTTATCTGCGTCCCAAAAAGAATTTATGGTTTAATTCAGGGTTTATTATGAATATTTTCCTTAAAGGCAAGAGGTTCTTGATTTTATTTTCTTTGTTTCTCTTCTCTGTCATAGGAGTCTCTTCCTCATTCCCTGAAGATAATAAAAAACAGGTGAAAGCTCCTTTCTGGCCTACTCCTCCGGCAGAAACCCGGATCCGTTTTGTAAGCAGTTTTTCCTCTCCGGAGGATATCGGGGTACCCGGAGGGGGTTTTTTTAAACGTGTCCGGGACCTGTTGATTGGACGGCGAAGCAGAAAGATGGTCCGGCCCTATGGAATAGCAATAGGACCGGGGGGAAACCGGATCTATGTATCCGACCCGGGCCTGGGAGTAGTTCATATATTTGACCGGAGGAAACATAGCTATTCTATGCTGAGTGCCGGGGGGGGGGACAAATTTGTTTCTCCCATCGGGGTGGCTCTTGACGATAAAGGACGTTTGTTTGTTTCCGATACAAAACTCCGGAAGGTCTTTGTCTTTAACAACAAATTAAAATATCTTTTCTCTCTGGGTGACCGGGAAAACTTACAGCGGCCTACAGGCATAGTGTTTACTCAGGGCAAGCTCTATGTCGTAGATACTTCCGGGCATCAGGTGGTCGTTTATGATGGAGAAGGCAATTATCTCTTCCGCTTCGGTCGGCGGGGAAGCGGGGATGGGACTTTTAATTTTCCTACGGGTATAACCGCTTCGGCGGCCGGTCGTTTATATATTAATGACAGCATGAACTTTCGCATTCAGGTTTTTAACCTTGAGGGAAAATTTTTATCAATTATCGGGGGCCCGGGGGATAGCAGCGGCTATTTCAGCCGACCCAAGGGAGTTGCCCTGGACAGCGATGATAATTTATATGTTGTGGATGCTTTGTTCGATACCGTTCAGATTTTTAACCGGGAGGGACGGTTTCTTTTAAACTTTGGGGAAGCGGGGGAAAAAGAGGGAGAGTTCTGGCTTCCGGCCGGAATCGCTATAGATAAGCAAGACAGAATCTATGTGGCCGATTCCTATAACCGCCGCATTCAGATATTCCAGTATCTTAGTCGAGGGTCTATTCCCTAAAAAATAAGAAAAACTTGACAAGATAAACAGGATAGACATGATATTTAATTATATGGGTATTGGGTAATTATGAAGACAGGGAGATAATGGGGAGATGTTAAATAAAAATTTTATCCGGTTTATCATGTTAATCCTGTCTATATTTTTTGGATTATTGGCTTTATTCCTGCCGGGATTTGCTCTCATTGCTTCTGCTTCCAGCGTGGTTAATTCCAAACACAACCTTTCGGTCAGTGGACCCGGCACAGTTAAAGCTATCTCAGAGACAGGTGTGTGTATTTTCTGCCATGCGCCGCACAATGCTACTGCAGAGGCCCCTCTCTGGAACCGTTATTCCTCCGGGGCGACCTATACTCCTTATTCGAGTTCAACTGCCCAGGCTACCATGGGCCAGCCTACCGGCGCCTCTAAACTATGCCTGAGCTGTCATGACGGTACTATCGCTCTGGGTCTGGTGAGAAGCCGGGATACGGAGATATCTTTTAATGGTAGTTCTACCTTGCCGCCCGGAGTCTCTAATTTGGGCACGGATTTATCCGATGACCATCCCATATCTTTTCCTTTTAATAATCCATTATATACTCAGGACGGCCAGTTGAATAACCCGGCGCTGCTTACCGGAGCGGTAAAGTTGGATAGTAACGAAAATCTTCAGTGTACTTCCTGTCATAACCCTCATGATAATCAGTACGGTAAATTCCTGGTAATGGATAACCGGGCTTCGGCAATGTGCACTGCCTGCCATAATCCCACCGGCTGGACCGGTACTGTTCACCGGACCTCTACGGCAACCTGGAATGGTCAGCTTCCCGACCCCTGGCCGCATACGGCCTACACTACCGTTTTCGATAATGCCTGCGAAAACTGCCATCTCCCGCACAGCGCCGGCGGGCCGGCAAGGTTAATGAATAATGCTATCTCGGAGGAAAACTGTTTTCCTTGTCATGACGGTAATGTAGCCCAGAAAGATATCAAGAGCGAATTCAATAAGATAAGTGTCCATCCTATAGCTGACACGGACGTCCACGATCCCACGGAGGATTTGATTAATCCTCCTCGCCATGTGGAATGCGTTGATTGCCACGATTCCCATGCTGCTAATGCGGTTACTGCCTCTGCGCCCTATGCTTCCGGAGCCCTGGTTGATGTTAAAGGGGTAAATAGTTCCGGCAGTGAAGTTAACGAGATAACTTTTCAATATGAACTCTGTTTCCGTTGCCATGCCGATAGCCTGAACAAGGGTGCTCCCCTGGTAAACCGACAGTTTGTGGAGACTAATACCCGTCTGGAGACAAGTTTATCCAATCAATCATATCATCCTATAGTGGGAGTTGGTAAAAACCCTAATGTCCCCAGTCTTATCAGTCCTTATACTACCTCCAGTATCATCTATTGTACCGACTGCCATAATAACGATCAGGGACCCAATGCGGGCGGCGCCGGTCCTAATGGCCCGCACGGTTCAATTTACGCACCTATATTGGAACGACAGTTGCTTCTTACCGATTACAGTCCCGAGAGTCCGGCGAATTATGCTCTCTGTTATAAATGCCATTCCCGGACAAACATCCTTAACAATAAGAGTTTTCCTTACCATAAGCTTCACATTGTAACGGTGCGGGCCTCTTGCACAACCTGTCATGACCCGCACGGAGTGGCCGGCGTAACTCACTTAATTAACTTTAATACCGATTATGTGACAAAAAATAGTCGCGGCCAATTGAAATTTGTGGATAATGGCACTTACCACGGGACCTGTTACCTGAGTTGCCATGGGCGAAACCATGGGGGAATGGGAATGGGGAAATACAGCTATTAACTTTGGATATGGTCATGAAAAAAATTCATATTTCCCATAGTATAATAATAGTTGCTCTTACTTTATCTTTTATCCTGGGAGGGATTTATTTAGTGAGGGCGGCGTTAAATTCAAAGATGCATAATTTCGAAGGTAAATGTCAGATATGTCATCGGGGAACGCCTGCTCCGAACGCCGAACGTAAAGATATTGTCCTCGTGGATGAAAGCGAGAGGCTCTGTATTTCTTGCCATACCGTTGATAAGAAGATGTCTCATCCCATCCGGGTAGTTCCCAGTATGCCTGTTCCCGGGGAGATGCCTCTGGATAAGCAGAATAGGTTAACCTGTATAACCTGTCACGATGTGCACAAGGAAGATAAGGCATCCTTCCGGAAGGACCAATTAGCAGGACTTCTGCGGGGGCATGTTCAGGGAAGAGCCTTTTGTTTTATCTGTCACTCCCGGGATATATCTAAATCGTCCCGGAGGCATCAGACTTCTGTTTCCTATGCCCACGGGGAGGGTAGATTAATAGAAAAAAAAGATGGTTCTCTTCTGGATTCATTCTCCCGGGAATGTCTTAGCTGTCACGACGGAACGATTTCCAAAATGCCTTCGGTTTCCGTGCGAGAAGGAATCTGGAAACATGGGGTCAGTCTCAGCCACCCTATAGGCGTGCGCTATCCCCGGGACGGGGATTTCCGGGCATATCTTCCCAAGAAGATCCGGCTCTTTGACGGCAAGGTGGGGTGTCTTTCCTGCCATGACCCTTATGCTAAAGAACGCAACCTGTTGGTGATGAGTAACAGGAGAAGCAGGTTGTGCCTTTCCTGTCATAATAAATGAGCTCCGGGTTTTTATAAATTATAAAAGATGATCATGAAAGCACGAAGGAGCGAGAACCTGTCTGCGTGCCACGCACAGGCAGGCACGAAGAGAATCCTATGAATTTTTTGACAGCCTGCCTGCCGCAGGCAGGGATGAACGGGATTAACAAGATTTCTTAAATTTTTCTATACTTATTAATCTTAATCCTGTTTTTATCCTGTATATCCTGTCAGAATAATTTTCAACAGGGTAAATCAGGGTCTAATTTAGTCTTCTAACAAACACTTACGAGAGGAGGTTTCTGATGTCAAACAAACAGAGATACAGAAGGCGGAAATATTTTATAAAAAACAGCACCCAGTCAAGGTTAATCTTAAAGACGTATATAGTGCTGGCGGTAGTACTGGTTCTGGTAGGCACATTATTCTATATTGCTGCCAACAAGAATCTGGAGGGAGATTATTTTAAAGCTCATCTCGTCCTTAAAACTACTATGGATAATCTTCTTCCCATTCTGATTGCAGTGAATGGTATCGCCCTTATCCTGGCAGCATTTCTTATCGTTCGTTTTACTCACAGAATTGCCGGTCCCGTATACCGGCTCAGGAAAATGGCTCCCCGAATTGCCGAAGGCGATCTCTCCCGGGAACTTAAATTCAGACAATCCGATGAGGCAAAAGAGATTGCTGAGGCTGTTAATCAAATAATAGCGGGACTGCGTCAAAAGATAATTGTATTAAAACAGGACCTGGGTAACGTTTCCTCAATGTGTGAAGAAATATTCTCCATAGGTCAAAATGAACCTTTGCCGAGCCATCTTCTTCAGGTTGTTAAGGAATTGCATATTACTCTCAAATCCGTCAATGATAATCTGGAAAAATTCAAAGTAAATTAGTTTTTCTTATTGACAAAGCGTATTGTAAAGGATAAGCTGTTATGATAGTTTGACTTGCTATATTCATATCTTGTTGACCGGGTTTAGAGAAACGGTTTTTTTTAATGGTTCAACCTGTGCCGTCTATCACAGGGATTGATTGAAAGAGGAAAAAAGCCAGCGGGTTTTATTTCCGGGAGGAGAGAAATGTATTTCCCGAAATATCGGTTGCGCCGGTTGCGCGGAAACAAGAATTTGCAGCGGATGGTGAGGGAGACAAAACTTTTTGTAGATGATCTGGTAATGCCCTTTTTCGTCCGGGAAGGAAAGAAAGTTAAAAAAATTATTTCTTCTATGCCGGGGAACTATCAGCTCTCCGTGGACAATCTGGTCCGGGAAGTGGAAGAGGTAAAGGAAGCCGATATTCCCGCTGTTCTCCTCTTCGGTATTCCCGACGTCAAGGATGAAGAAGCTTCTTCCGCTTATGCCGGGGAAGGAATTGTTCAACGAGCTGTAAGAGCGATCAAAGACAGAGTCCCCGGGATGATTGTTATTACCGACGTCTGCCTGTGCGAGTACATGAGCCATGGGCATTGCGGAATTATAAAAGGCCGGCCGTTGCCGAAAACCGAAAGCCGAAAACCGAAAGCTGAAATCGACAATGAGGCTACCCGGCATCTTCTGGCCAGGACAGCCTTGTCCCATGTCCGGGCGGGAGCGGATGTGGTCGCTCCTTCGGCAATGATGGATGGACAAGTATCCGCTATCCGGGGTATTCTTGACGAGAATGGTTACCAGGATATTCCTATCATGTCCTATTCTGCTAAATATGCTTCCTCCTTTTACGGCCCTTTCCGGGAGGCTGCCGAATCGCCCCCGGCTTTTGGCGACCGTCGTTCCTATCAGATGGATATGGCCAATTCTCATGAAGCTCTGCGGGAGGTGGCCCTGGATATTGAGGAAGGAGCGGATATCGTCATGGTCAAGCCGGCTCTGGGATATATGGATATCATCTATCGGGTCAAAGAGAAATTTGGCTATCCCGTAGCTGCCTACAGTGTCAGCGGTGAGTTTGCTATGGTTAAAGCTGCCGTAGAGAAAGGATGGTTGGAAGAGAAAAAGACAGTTTTGGAGATACTGACCGGTTTGAAGAGAGCCGGAGCGGACATAATTATTACCTACTGGGCCAAGGATGTAGCTCGATGGTTGAAAGAAAGTTAAGTTAATAAGTGCTCCAGTTAACAAACAAATAAAAGTGCTCCAGTGCTCCAGTTAAAGAATACAAAATCTAAACTGCATAGATTCGAAAATCAATTTTAAATTTCCAATCTTCAATTTACAATTACGAGCGTAGCGAGTTAACAAGTGCTCCAGTGCTTGAGTAGGGGCTCGATTTATCGAATGTTAGTCTATAGTTAGGAAATATATGCAAAACGAATTAAGGATGATTGCCTGGGAAGTGACCCGGAACTGCAACCTTAATTGTATCCATTGCCGGGCAGCAGCGGGGAGAGGTCCTTATGAGAACGAGTTATCTCTCGGGGAATGTTTTCGTCTTCTTGATAGTATCGCTTCTTTCAGCCATCCGGTAATTATCCTCACGGGGGGAGAGCCGTTGTTGCGTCCGGATATTTTTGAGATTGCTCAATACGCTGCCGATAAAGGCCTGAGAACGGTTATGGTAACGGGACCTTGTTGACGGAAGAAATCGCCCGGAAAATATTGGAGGTGGGGATCAGGAGAATCAGTATAAGTATTGATGGATCCGGTGCTCTTAGCCATGATTCCTTCCGGAAAGTCCCGGGGGCTTTTCAGGGAGCTTTGTCCGGTATTGAGGCAGCTAAGAAAGTGGGGTTGGAGTTCCAGGTAAATACTACGGTTACCAGAAGAAACTTGTCTGAGCTTCCGGCCCTTCTTGATTTATCTACCCAACTGGGTGCGGCCGCTCATCATATTTTTCTCCTTGTTCCTACCGGGCGGGGGGAGGAACTGAAAGCGGAAGAAATTTCTCCTCAAGCATATGAGGAGACCCTTACCTGGCTCAGCCGGCAAGAAAGTAGAATACCTATAAAAGTTACCTGTGCTCCTCATTATTACCGTATCCTGCGTCAGAAAGGGGTGCCGGAGAGGAAAGAAGCTGCCGGGGAAAGTGGCCAACCTGTCCATCCTATGTCTGTCAGTGGGGGCTGTTTAGGGGGAAAAAGTTTTTGTTTCATCTCTCATACCGGACAGCTTCAGCCCTGTGGATACCTGGAACTAAATTGTGGGAATGTAAGGAAAGAGGGATTTCAAGAAGCCTGGAAACAATCAGAGGTATTTAATTATTTGCGGGATGTTGGTAACCTTAAGGGTAAATGCGGTCGTTGTGAATTTAAGAAGGTTTGTAGTGGTTGTCGAGCCCGGGCTTATGTAAGGACAGGGGATTACCTGGAGGAGGAACCTTATTGTGTTTATGAACCGAAACAATGAATTTAGCACCCTCCGGGTGAATAGACACAGACCTAAATAAATACTAAACTCGAAACTCGAAATTCGAAACAAATTCTAAATCCTAATTCTCAAAATTCTAAACATGGTTTCGGTCATTCGATATTGTTTCGTATTTCGAGTTTCGAGTTTCTCATCCGGTTACTTTGGTGCCTTATCTCTAAACGGGAGCATTTGTATTAAATGAATCTTAATTTTTTTAAGAAGATAGGTCTTATCGTCTGGAAAGATATCATTGTTGAATTTCGGACAAAAGATCTCTTCTCGGCCATGTTTCTCTTTTCTCTCCTGGTAGTTGTCATCTTTAACTTTGCTTTTGCTCCGGGTACGGAAAATGTTAGCCAGCTTGCTCCGGGGATTTTATGGGTAGCTTTTACCTTTGCCGGAGTTCTGGGATTGAACCGTTCTTTTGTTTTTGAGAAAGACAGCGGATCGCTGCAAGGGCTGATGTTATCCCCGGTGGATAGGGGAGTCATCTATTTAGGAAAAATGATCGGGAACATTATTTTTATCTTTCTGGTAGAGCTGGTCTCCCTGCCTCTCTTTGCCGTCTTTTTTAATCTGAGCCTCTTTCACCTCATCCCCCGATTAGCTTTGGTTCTCCTTGTAAGTACAGTGGGGTTTGCTTCTGCGGGCACTCTTTTGGCGGCAATATCGGTAAATACCAAGGCCCGGGAAGTATTATTGCCCATATTGTTGTTTCCCATCATTATCCCGGTAATCATCGGGGCGGTTAAATCAACCGGCAATATTCTTGAGGGTAAGCCGCTGGTGGAAACTTTATCCTGGTTGAAACTTCTTACTGCTTTTGATATAATCTTTATAATTGTCTCTTTCCTGGTATTTGAATATGTAGTGGAGGAATGAAATGCAAAGAAACAGTCTGGAAAAGATTCTGATAGGGATAACTTTTTTGAGTCTGATGGCTTCTTTGTATGCTATCTTCTTTTACGCTCCCCTGGAAGCTACCATGGGCCTTGTCCAGAAAGTATGGTATTTCCATCTTGCCTCTGCCTGGGTAACCTTCTTAGCTTACGCTGTCGTCTTCGTAGCAGGTATCCTCTACCTGAGCAGGAAAAAGCGCTGTTTTGATATTCTCGGTTATTCCTCGGCTGGGATAGGGGTTGTTTTTAACACTTTGGTTTTAGTCACGGGAAGTATCTGGGCTAAACCCATCTGGGGTACCTGGTGGACCTGGGATTCTCGCTTGAGCACTACCCTTATCCTCTGGTTGATGTATATTGCTTATCTGATGTTGAGAACATCCAGCGGAGAGGATTCTAAAGGAGCCAGGTTGGCAGCGGTTTTTGGGATTGTTGCTTTTATTGATGTCCCTATCGTCTATATGTCTATTCGCTGGTGGAGGACAATCCATCCGTTGGTATTCAAATCTAAGGGGACAGAAGTGGATCCGGCGATGCTCACGACCCTTTTGATTTCTTTAGTGGCTTTTACTCTTCTCTATCTTTGCCTCCTCCGGCAACGAATTGCCCTGGAGCACTTAAAAGATGAGTTGGAAAGGGTTAAAGAAAAAATAAGGAGATAATAAAATGACAAACCTGGGTTATTTCATGGCTGCTTATATCATTGTCTGGATCGGGGTCTTTATTTATCTTTTCGGTCTTCAGCGAAGCCAGAATAGACTGAAGAAGGAATTGGAATCTCTAAAGAAGATACTGGAGGAGAAGGGATGAAAAAGAAAAAGCTTAGGTTTATTATCGGGGGAATCATCCTTTTCCTGGTCTTGGGCTACCTGATCTATTCGGGGATGCGGGGGACGATGCTCTACTATATGACGGTTAGTGAACTTATGGATAAAGGAGATTCCGCCTATGGTGAGGGCGTAAGATTGGGTGGGCGGGTAGTGGAAAACTCTATTAACTGGGATAGTCTGAAGTTGGAGTTAAAATTTGATATCACTGATGGAAAGAAGAAAATTCCTGTTGTCTATAAAGGAGTAGTCCCTGATGCCTTTAAGAGTGGAGCGGATGTAATCGTTGAGGGTAGCTATTCCCCGCAGGGGGGATTTCACGCTACTACGCTCCTGGCCAAATGCCCTTCGAAGTACCGTCCGTTGGAGGATGAGAAGACTTGATAAAGTTTGTTGAGTTATAACTCAACAAACCCAATAAATTCGATGAACTAAATTAGTGCTGGAGGTTATAATTTATGATGACGGACATCGGCTATTTTTCTGTTGTTGTGGCTCTGATCGTTTCTCTCTATGCAGTGGTTCTTTCAGTTATAGGTAAAAAGACGGGACGGAGGGACCTGATTGCCAGTGGACAGAACGGGGTTCTGGCGGTCAGTGGACTTTTAACCATTGCAGCTGCTTCTCTCCTTTATGCTTTCCTCTCCCATAATTTTCAGGTCGAGTACGTAGCTTCCTATTCCAGCCGGAACCTTCCCCTTCTTTACACCATCTCTGCTTTCTACGCCGGCAATAACGGTTCGCTTCTTTTATGGGCCTGGTTCCTTAGCCTTTTTTCTTCCCTGGTTGTCATTCAGAACCGGCGGCAGAATCGGGAGATTATGCCTTATGTAATCTCTGTCTTGATGATTACGGCCTTCTTCTTTCTTTCCCTGCTCGTATTTATCTCTAATCCTTTTCAGAAATCACTCCTTGTTCCTCCGGATGGGCAGGGGCTGAATCCTCTTCTTCAGAATCCGGGAATGCTTGTTCATCCTCCCACTCTCTATTTAGGTTATGTCGGTTTTACCGTCCCTTTTGCTTTTGCTATAGCTGCTCTCCTGACGGGACAGTTGGGAGATACCTGGATTAGAAGTACCCGGCGTTGGACTCTCTTTTCCTGGTTCTTTCTTGGTATTGGCAATCTCCTTGGTTCCTGGTGGGCCTATGTTGAATTGGGCTGGGGAGGATTCTGGATGTGGGACCCGGTGGAAAGTGCTTCTTTCATGCCCTGGTTGGTAGGAACTGCCTATCTTCACTCCGTAATGATTCAAGAGAAAAGGGGGATGCTTAAGGTCTGGAATATGGTTCTCATTATTATTACCTTTGCCCTTTCTATCTTTGGAACTTTCCTCACTCGCAGTGGAGTTCTTTCCTCCGTTCATACCTTTGCCGAATCGCCTCTTCTGGGTTACCTCTTCCTGGGTTTCATCGGGGTTATTCTCCTGTTCTCCTGCGTTCTTCTTCTTATCCGGCTGCCTTTGCTCCGAAGCCGGAACGAGCTGGACTCTTTCCTTTCCCGGGAGAGTACTTTTCTTTTTAACAACTTACTTTTAGTTGGAGCTACTTTTGCTGTTTTCTGGGGAACGGTTTTCCCGATTATCTCAGAGGCTGTGCGAGGGGTTAAAGTCACTGTCGGTCCTCCTTTTTTTAATCAGGTAACCATTCCTATCTTCCTGGCTCTTCTTCTGATTACCGGTATCTGTCCCCTGATCGCCTGGCGTCGTGCCTCCCGTCGTAATCTCACGAAAAATTTCCTCTATCCTTTTGTAACCGGCTTAGTGGGAGGGGGATTGCTCTTTGTCCTGGGGATACGGAATACCACAGCGCTTATTTCTTTTACTCTATCCATCTTTGTGACGGCTACTATTCTCCTTGAGTTTATCCGGGGGACAAAAGCGCGGCGGGAGATGACGGGAGAAGGAGGAATCAAAGCTTTTCTTTCTCTGGTGTGGAAGAATAAGAGGAGATATGGGGGCTATATAGTCCATCTGGGGATTATTTTTATCTTTGTTGGGGTTACGGGAAGTGTTTTTAAAGTGGAAAAAGTAGCTACTCTGGTGAAGGGAGAATCGTTAACCATTAAGGATTATACCTTACGCTATAATGGTCTTTCCCGGTATCCTACTCAGAATAGATATGTCATTGCTGCTACCCTTTCCGTCTATAAGGAAGGGAAGAAGATCGGGATCCTTACTCCCAGGAAAAATTTCTACGAGGGGCAGGACCAACCTACTACTGAAGTGGCTGTCCGTTCTACTCTCAAGGAAGACCTCTTTGTTATCCTGGCGGGATATGAGGGGGAAAAGGCTACTTTTAAGGCTATTATCAATCCCCTGATGGTCTGGATGTGGATAGGCGGTTATGTCCTTAGCCTGGGGGGAGTAATTATCCTCTGGCCGGATAGGAAAAGAATACAGAAAACAGAGGACAGAGGACAGAGAAAATCCGGCATCTAACTTCTGATTTCTGTCTTCTGTCTTCTGTTGTTATGGAGGTATAAATTGAAAATAATAACTCTGGCCTTAATTTTTATCTTAATTGCTTCTCCTTTAAGCGTCTTGGCTCTGAGCGTTAATGATGTTGCCCAGGAGTTTGTCTGCAACTGCGGGTGCGGAAAGATGCTTGATGCTTGTGAGATGAAGGCTTGTGCCGGTAAGCTGAAGGAATTAATTCAGAAAAAGATTGATAACGGTTGGACCAGGGAGCGAATTGTAGAATATTTTTCCCGGATGTATGGAGAGAAAATTCTGTCTGCTCCTACAAAAAAAGGGTTCAATCTGACGGCTTGGATTGCTCCTTTCTTAGCTATAGCCTTAGGGGGATTGGCTATCTATTTAATTATTATCAAGTGGGTAAAAACAAGAAAGAAGTTAGATAAAAAAGATAAATTTGAGAGTAAGGGGAAAGAAGAAGATAACAAGTATCGAGAAAAGTTGAAGAAGGAACTGGACAAGTTTGACTGGTAGCCCGGTTACTTAATAGTATTTCGCGAGTAGTATATTGGTTATCTAATTGCGTTGCAAGAAAGCATTTCCTTGTTTTTTCATAAGGGTTTGTCCGAAGCATGAGTAAGGTGACCGGGAAGAAGGGGGCGTTATGTTGCTGTTTATATCCGTAATAATTATCCTGTTGGTTTTGATAGGGTTAGTATACCCTCTTCTCAGGCAGAGAGGGGGAGAAGAGACGGTTGAGACTTATGAGGATAGGCGGGTTCGGGAGTTGCTTTCCCGCAAGGAGTCTTTCTACTCAACCATTAAGGAGTTGGATTTTGATTTTAAGACCGACAAGCTTTCCGAGGAAGACTATAAGGAGTTGAAAGAGAGGTATCAAAGGGAAGCTATTTCCCTTCTTAGGGAAGTCGATGAGGTGGAGAAGAGAGATGATTTAGAGGATCTTGTAGAAAAGGAAGTTCTCAGTCGAAGAAGAAGCGTTTCTTCCTTAAGGGAAAGGGGAGAGTCTGGGGACTTGGAAAATATTATAGAAGAGGAAATCCTTGCCCGGAGAGAATCTTTTTCTTTCTGTTCCCATTGCGGTTCCAGAAGCGGTGCAAAGGATAAGTTTTGTTCTAACTGCGGGAGGGAATTGAAATGCGGATGAAGAAATCTTTAACGGTGCTGTTTTTTCTCTTACTTGCTATGGGTCAAAATATGGCTCTGGCTGTTGATTCCGGTAAGGGTTACATTGAAGGAAAGGTGATCAGTAAAACCATCGGGAAGGCGGTGCCTGATCAAGAGGTGATCCTCTACAAGTATCTTGATCGGAAGGAGGAGGGAAAGGAAAGCACCAAAACTGATGCAGAAGGTAATTTCCGCTTTGAGAATTTGCCTACTCAACCGAATTATATCTACGCTCTCTATGCAAAATATCAGGAAGCGGAATATTGGAGTGATGCCATAACCTTTAAAGGTAAAACAGCGGTTGAAGATGCCCGGTTGACTGTCTATGAATCCACCTCCAGTCCTGAGAACCTCAAGGTGAAACTGCACCATATCATTTTTAATATCCAGGGAAATTTTCTCCTGATCAAGGAGATTCTTCTCTTCTATAACGAAGGGGATCGGACCTATGTCGGCGAGAAGAGGGAAGGAGAAGACAAGAAAATAACGCTAAGTTTTTCCCTGCCGGAAGGATTTTCCAATCCGGATTATCCTCAAGGACAGGGACTTATGCCCTGTTGTGTTATTCCTACCGAGCGAGGTCTCCTGGATACTATGGTCGTCAAACCCGGTCCGCGGCAGGTTGTCTTCACTTACCGGCTCAGGTATGACTCCTCTAAATATCTCTTCCGGAGATTAATAGATTATGATACCGATTCCCTGGACGTTCTTATTCCTGCCGTGGGAATAAAGGCCTCCAGTCAAATTCTTTCCCTTGTCCCCAGCCCGATAAAACTCGAGGGTAAGAAATATTTATATCTTAAGGCCCAAAAAGCGATAAAAGCCGGAACTCCTTTGACCTTAGAACTCTCTAATTTACCCGTGGCACAGGGTTTCTTCAAAGTTATGGTTTACAGCTTGATTGCTATTATTATCCTTGTGGGCTTCGCTTATCCTTTTTTCAGAAAGGGGAAAGCGAAGAAGGACGGGAAAGAAAAGATTGGGGATGATAAGAAGACAGGAAAGGATAGTAAAGAAGATCTTCTGTCTGCTATAGCAAAGCTGGATGATCAATTTCGAGATGGAAAGATTTCCGAAAAGGATTACCGGAATCTTCGCAAAGAGAAGAAAGAGAGATTGATGAAGTTGTATAAAGACGGCAAGAGGAATCTTTAATTGCTGATATATAAAATAAAAAGACAAAATAAAAATACAAAATAATTTTAAAAAACGGACAGGATTAACAAGATGTACAGGATAGCTTTTTCGAAGAATCTTGGGTAGGAAAATCTTATAAATTAAAAAGATCCTTCCCTGAATCCTGTTTATCCTGTCGTATTTTCTTTTTTTAATTTTTACTTTACTTTCATCAGTGGATATCCGGGGCGTTCAGGTTCCTATAACCTTTCAGAAAGTGGAAAAATAATAATGTCCGAATGGGCAATAGAGATAGAAGGTTTAACCAAATCGTTTGGGCATCACTTTGCTCTTAAAGGGGTCGATTTAAAGGTAGGGAAAGGCGAGTTTCTGACTATCTTTGGACCCAATGGAGCGGGGAAGACTACTCTTATCAGAATTCTCTCTACTCTGACCAAGTCTACCTCGGGAAACCTCCGGGTGGCGGGATTCAGTCCGGATGAGGGAGAAGAACTCCGCCGCCGGATTGGAGTCATCTCTCATCAAACTTTTCTCTATAATAATTTGACTGCTTATGAAAATATAAAGTTCTATGGACGAATGTATGATGTAGATAATTTAGAGCAGCGAGTGGAAGAAGTTATTGAAGAAGTAGGCCTGACTTCGCGAATGCATGAGTTAGTGAGAACCTTTTCCCGGGGGATGCAGCAGCGTCTTTCCATTGCCCGGTCTCTGGTTCATCATCCGACGGTGCTTTTTCTCGATGAACCTTATACCGGTTTGGACCAACATGCCGCCAGAATCTTCAACAATCTTCTGGAAGGACTTCATACCGGAGAGAGAGCCATAATTATGACTACTCATGATCTCTCCCGGGGGTTGGAGATAGGAGACTGTGTAGCTATCCTGGTGTCCGGAAAGATTGTTTATCACGAAGAAATTGAAAAAGTTAAGCGGGAGACCTTTGAAAAGACCTATTTTGCCTATGTGGATGAAGAACGGGAGAAATAGCTGTTTTAATTGTCCTCCGGGGCAACTAGAACTGTTCTAAAAAACAACCGGATATTGAAAGAAATGAATATTAACTAATCCTTTATCAAAAAATATCCTACCACAAAGTAATTTCTTCGGAAAGAAAAGAGTCCTTTTACCTTAACATCCTTCTTTGTCTGGTTTTGGAAGAAAGTTCGCGGGATATCTTATATTATCTTCTTCCGATAGCTTCTCTTTCTCTTGTTGGTTGTTGCATCTCCGGGAGCACTTGACAAGGAGAAAATTGCAAAGATACCATTCCGCCTTAAGGATTGACACCTCAACCTTTAGTTGCTATAATTCGACGGGGAAAAGGTTTGTAAGAGGAACGAGGAGACGAATTTGCCAGCTTATTCTGACCGGTATGAGATTATCGTTGTAGGAGGGGGCCATGCGGGCTGTGAGGCGGCCCTGGCTTCAGCTCGGATGGGGAGGAAAACTCTTCTTCTGACGATGAATCTGGATACTATTGCTCTCATGTCTTGCAATCCGGCTGTTGGCGGTTTAGCCAAAGGGCAGTTGGTTAAAGAGATTGATGCCCTTGGCGGGGAGATGGGGAAAGCTGTTGATTCTGCGGGTATCCAGTTCCGCATTTTGAATATGGGAAAGGGTCCTGCTGTCCGTTCCTCAAGGGCTCAGGTGGACCGGCAAGTTTACCGGCTTTATATGAAATCCGTCCTGGAGGACCAGCCGAACTTAAGCTTGAGACAGGGAGTAGTGGAGAAAATTCTTACGGAGAAGAAAATTGTCCGGGGGGTGGAGACTAATCTCAAAGAGAAATGGTTTTGCAAAGCTCTGATTATCACCCCGGGAACATTTTTTAATGGACTAATTCACATCGGCCTCCGTAGTTTTCCCGGCGGGAGGATAGGAGACTTTCCCTCGCGGCAGCTTCCTTCATCTTTAAAGGAATTAGGATTGCGGATGGGGAGGTTTAAAACGGGAACTTGTCCTCGTCTGGATGGGAAGAGTATCGACTTTTCTAAGATGGCCGTTCAGAAGGGAGATGAAAGACCGCTTCCCTTCTCTTTCTCCACCCCGAGCATAGATAGAGAACAACTTCCCTGTTACCTTGTCTACACCAATCTCCGTACCCACCGGATAATTAGGAACAATCTGGACAGTTCTCCTCTTTACACGGGAGCGATAAAGGCTACGGGAGTAAGATATTGTCCTTCTATTGAGGACAAATTGGTAAAATTTCCTGACAAAGACAACCATCAGATATTCCTGGAACCGGAGGGTCGAAACACCGGAGAATTTTATCCTAATGGACTCTCCACCAGTTTACCGGTAGATATCCAGTTAAAAATGCTCCGGACCATTGAAGGGTTGGAAAAAGTGGAGATAACCCGTCCCGGTTATGGTATTGAACATGACTATGTGAAACCCACGCAGCTGCAGCCTACTTTAGAAACCAAGACGGTTAAAAACCTTTATTTGGCCGGGCAGATTAATGGGACTACCGGTTACGAGGAAGCCGCGGCTCAGGGACTTATGGCGGGGATAAATGCTGTCTTAGCTGTAAAGAGGAGGGAACCATTTATCCTGGACCGTTCGGAAGCTTACATTGGAGTTCTCATAGATGATTTGGTTACCAAAGGAACGAATGAACCCTACCGCATGTTTACTTCCCGGGCCGAATATCGTTTGCTCTTACGGGAAGATAATGCCGACTTAAGGTTGCGGAAGAAAGGCTACCGGATAGGACTAATCGGGGAAGAAGAATTTAAGAAGGTGGAGGAGAAAAGGAAGAACATCACGAGAGAAATTAACCGGCTTAAAAAGGCAAGGGTCAATCCCACTCCCGTTGTTAACCGGAAGCTCCGGGGATTGGAGAGTTCTCCTTTGAAGCATAGTCTGACCCTGGATGAACTCCTCCGCCGCCCCGAGATTTCTTACCCGGATTTGATGGGTTTTGAGAAAGGAAAGGCGCGCAAGGTTGCCCCCGAGGTGGCTCGGCAAGTGGAGATCCTGATTAAATATGAGAATTATATGCTGAGAGAAGCGCAGGAGGTAGAGAGGTTCCGGAAGATGGAAACGGTAAAAATCCCGGCTGATTTCGATTTCCAGATTATCAAGGGACTTTCTCACGAAGCAAGAGAAAAATTGTTGAGGATAAAACCTCTCTCTCTGGGACAGGCTTCCCGTATCTCCGGGATTACTCCGGCGACTATTTCCATTCTCATGGTTCATCTGAAAAGAAGAGGGCTGATTTGAAGATAGAAAGGACTTTTGAAGGGGAAGAAAAAAACTATATCGCTCTGCGGAATTTTGCCTTTGACCAGGGGGTTGCCCTATTTGGAGTAGCTGATGTCAGACAGTTGAGAGAAGAATTTTTTGCTTTATCCCAACCGGTTATAGAAAGACTGAATTACGGAATCTCCCTGGCGGTTAGACTCTCTGATGCCGTAATTGAGGGGATCGAAGATAGACCTACCAAGCTATATTTCTATCATTATCGCCAGCTTAACCTTTCCCTTGATCAGCTTGCTCTGCGGATAACCGACTTTATCCAGAAAGAAGGCGGGCGGGCTTTGCCTATAGCGTCTTCTCAGATTATAGACTGGGAAAAACAAAAAGGGCATCTGAGCCACAAGAAAGTAGCTGTTGAGGCCGGCCTGGGCTGGATAGGGAGGAACAATCTTCTGGTTAACTCCCGGTTCGGGTCCCGGATCAGGTTGGTTACCATCCTGACTGATTTTCCTTTAAAAACCGGTCCGCGAGAAGGGCTTGGTTGTGGAGACTGTAAAGCTTGTATCGCCGTTTGTCCGGCAGGAGCTATCAAGGAAAGAAAGGAAGACTTTGACCATTTATCCTGCTACCGACAGTTGGACTGTTTCAGGAAAAAATGTCGTATCGGACACCATATTTGCGGTATCTGTGTTAAGGCTTGCAAAATGAAAAACTTGTAAAATAAAAATTTGACAGGGGTCTTTTTTCATGATACTATTCTTGATTAATCAATTAGATAAAAGGAGGGGTTTATTATGCTCACCGGCAAGGTTGAGAGAAACGTTTTTCGGAGGTTCGGGGTTTGTGTTTTTCTGGGGATAGCTTTTGTCTGGATTTTTTCTTCCTTTACCCTCACTGCTCAAGCGGGAGGGAAAACCTTCACGGAGTATTTTGAGACGGGAAAAGTCTATCTTAAGGAAGGAAAATTTGAAGAGGCTGCTAAAGAATTGAAGGAATCTCTGCGTCTTAATCCTCGTCTTGATGAGATAGATAAACAGTTAGCTAAAGAGACGCAAGCTCGTTTAGAGAAGGTAAATGTTGGATTAAAGAAGATCGCGGAGGAGAGACGTTACCAGGAGGAAAAAGAAGCTGCGAAGAAGAGAATAAAAGAAGAAAAAGCGGCTAAACTGCAAGCTGCGAAGGAGAAGAGAGAAAGATTAGTTCAGGAGAAGAAAGCAGCAGCGTTAGCGGAGAAGCAGCGACGGGATAAGCTAGTTGCTCAGAAACGTGCTGAGGAGTTAAAGAAACGGGAAGAGTTGAAGAAGAGCCGGGAAGAAGCAAGCAAAGAGATTGGCGGCGGAGAAGAGAGCTAAGAAACGAGCCTGGATTAAAGCTGAAAGGCAGAAGGCTAAGGAGTTGGCCGCTCGCAAGAAGGCGGAGAAGGAAGCCTTGAGATTAAAAGAGAAAAAGGAAGCGAAACGTCTGGCAGAAGAGAAGAAAGCGGCAGCGTTAGCGAAGAAAGAAGAATCCAGACGTTTAGCTGAGAAGAAAGCAAAGGAGAAGAAAGCGGCAGCGTTAGTGGAGAAGCAGCGACGGGATAAGCTAGTTGCTCAGAAACGTGCTGAGGAGTTAAAGAAACGGGAAGAGTTGAAGAAGAGCCGGGAAGAAGCA
>JAADIA010000089.1 GCA_013151555.1 Nitrospirota bacterium
AGGGTCTGGCCATAGGTTTTCCAGCCCCACTCGACCAGCGAACCGTCGGCCTTGAGCGCCAGACTACGATCGCCGCCCGCGGCAATAGCGGTAAAGTCGTTGCCGGCAGGCACGTCGGTCTGGCCATAGTTGTTCCAGCCCCACCCGACCAGCGAACCGTCGGCCTTGAGGACCAGACTATGAAAGTCGCCCGCGGCGATGGCGGTAAAGTCGTTGCCGGCAGGCACGTTGGTCTGGCCAAAGTCGTTAAAGCCCCACCCGACCAGCGAACCGTCGGTCTTGAGCGCCAGACATAGCTGCCCGCAGCGATGGCTTTAAAGTCAGTGCCGGTAGGCACGGGGCCATAGGCTTTGCCCCACTTGACCAGCGAACCGTCGGCCTTGAGTGCCAGACCATAATAGCCAGCCGTGGCAATGGCTGTAAAGTCGTTGCCGGTAGGCACGTCGGTGACCTGGCCAAAGTTGTTCCAGCCCCACCCGACCAGCGAACCAGCAAAGGCTGGAGACATGGCCAGTCCTAGCACAGCGAGGGTTATTAATGCCAAAACAATCTTACAATAATTGCGTGTTCTCATAACTTGCCCCTTATTTTGACCTGCACTTAAGCCCCAGTGGTTAGACAAACCTCTCCTTTAAAGTGCAGCAAGATTCATGCCAAAATCCCCCTCCAACCAAAAAGTTTTTTACTTATTTCCTTCAAGCAATTGTCTCACAAAGGCTTATGATGATAAAAATGTCTTCCCCCGGCGTGGTGTCCCCTCTCTTATTCGTCCAAATGTTTAAATAAACGAACGGCCGTCCCTTAAATGTCGATATTTATCAACATTGCAGACCAGTATAAATTTAATAGGGACAGACACTATTTATTGACAATTTAGTAGGATCGGTAAGGTTTAAGGTTTAAAGTTTAAGGTTTAGGTTTAAAGTTGAAGAGATAAAAAGTTTAATAGGGGATGAGGGGGTAGGGGGTAGGGTTTAAGGTTTAAAGTTTTCGAGCCAGGGGACAGTCCCGATTCTACGAGCTGGCGCTCCGTAAATCTGGGACAGTCCCCGATTTAAAGGCTAAATAATTAAGAGGCAGACTTGATGGGGGGGATTAAATCGGGTCTGCCGTTTTTTTAGTAATATACTTCGTAGTATTGAACGGTGCTTCCGGAATCTTCGGCTTCGAAATGTATTTTTCCTTTTAGTTGGGTGAATGGTATTTCTTGATTTTCTTCTTTGTTCCAGAATATTTTGAGGACTTTTTCTGCCGTTCTGCCGGGGGGGAGGGGGAGGACGATGTCGATATCTTTTATGGCTGTTACTAAGGCTTTTTCTTCGGAATAGGCGGCAAGGGCGGAGTTGCCGGAGAGGCCGAGGCAGGAATAGAATCCTTTTAACTTGCCGGTCTTGTATTTTCGAAAGAAAATTTGCCGGAAGGGGTCGATGAAGACTTCATGGTGAGGATTGAGGGGTGAGTGAAGGTATACTTTCAGAATGGCGCTGACCCTTTTGTATTCTTCATCGGAGATGGAGACGGGGTTGCCGCCGTTGGGGATGTCTTTTATCGTTAAGGCGCGATATTTTATTCCGTATAATGAGGGAATGGAATAGATGGCTTTGTTGAGGGTAAGCCGGTAAAAGTATTCTTTAAATGAACGCCAGTCATCTCCTTCGAGGACGGGGGCGCCGGAGACGTTGGCGGCCCAGGCGCGAATGTCGTAATGGTAAAGGTTGTCCGAAGTGGCATCGTTGAGCCGGCAGACGTCGGCGATGTCTTTGAACATCGGGTTTGCCGGACCGGCTTCGATGAAGGCGTCTTTCTTGAACGATTTTGCCGTGTCGTTGATAAATTTCTGGGTTTTATATTGGTAAACTTCTCCGCCTCCCCAGGATTTGTCGAAATAGATGCTCTCTATTGTGGGGGCGTTAAAAGGCACGTCGAATTTAAGCCCGTCGGCATTGAGGCAACCGGGGTCGCCGGAGAGCATGAAATGGAGGCGTTCCCGGAAATATTCCCGGGTGGCGGGGTTGGTAAAGTCCGGGTAGCCGGCTTCCATGCCCAGCCATAAGGTCCGGGTAGATAGGGCGTCGGCGTCTTTTTTCACGAGGAGGTCCTTTTTTTGAAAAAGTTTCGAACCTTCTTCTACGAGCTGGGGAGCAAACCATAAGAGCACGTGAAATCCTTCCGAGTGGAGCCTGTCAATCAGGGCTCGCAGGTCCGGATACAAATCCGGGCGGGGGTTCCAGTCACCCATATAGTCGGCCCATCCATAGTCAATGGTAATCGTTCCTAAAGGCAGGTCTTTCTCTTTGATAATTCCGATGAGTTCGTTGAGGTAGGTCTCGTTGTTGTATTCAGCGGAAAGACGGACATGAGCTTTAAACTTCCGGTCAATAACTTTTCGGTATTGGAGGTCCGCCCAGTTGCAATATATGGGTTTGCTCCACCAGTCGAACCAGATTTTCTGTTCTTTAACGAGACCGGCTTCTTCCAGTCTTTCTTTGTATGATTCCATTATCCGGTCTTTGCTCTTTTCGAAAAGGAAGGCCAGACGGGGACAGGCGCAGGGGGTCCGGGAGGAAGCTTGCAGGCAGCCGCCGAAGGTATAAGGAAGGAGGATTTCGTGCCGGCTTATTTCGACTTCTAACCCGTGATTTGCGTTGGGCATTTCTATGGTTCCCATGCCGAACCAATCACCGCCGTTGCGTATGGCGATTACATAGCTTGCGATGAGCGGTTTTCCCGGGTAATTTATGTAAAAGTAACTCTGGTCTCTGTCTTTTCCTTCATATCTCTCTTCGCTGAATGCCGATGCGCCCAGGCCGACCAGGGCGGTGTTGAATTCACTGGTTAAGAGCTGGAGCCCGTCCGGGGACCAATGGAACAATTCTTCAAAGTTGCCTTTGGATTTATGGATTTGATTGTTTTCCAGAGTCCCGCCGTAGTAGGCGTCATATAACATTTGCGGGGATGAGTCCCTGCCGGTGACCTGCAAAAAATAGGTAAAATGTTCCGGGAAGAATTCCATTACGGCTTTTTTCTCCGGCCATATCCCGGTTGAACTTTTCATGATAATTTCTACCAGAATATTTTCTTTCAGCTTTTTATGGGAGACCGAGGAGTAGGTGTAGGTGCCTCCTTCGGGGAGGGGGGTGGTCCCGCCGTTGCCCGCCGGCCGGACGGTGCCGTTTATCTTAAAGTTAAGAAATTCCCGGGTGGTGCCGGTCTTTTTCACCTTTGCTATGAGGTTCGGGCAGTCGATATTTACGGAATACCCGGGGGCAATAATCTCTAAGATGTTGTCGGCGGAGGATAGTTTGATTTCTTGAGATGGTTTCATGGCGTTTTCTCCAGTTCCACTATGCCTGCACTTGGAATGGGCAGAGAGGTTTTATCTTTCAGGGTTATTTCTCTCTCGTCTGTGAGGTCAAGGTAGTAATTAAATGTTTTCAGGTTGTATTTTGCTTCTTTGCCGGTCCGGATATATATCTCATCGTATTTTGTGCCGTTCATTATGGTGAGGTGTTTTTTCAGTTTGATTTCTATTTCTCTTGATTCGTTAAGAAGGCTGTAGAGGGCTTCCGTTTCGTTTTCTATCTGCCAGGCGAAGAGCTCGCCGGTCTGGGGTTCGTAAATTCCGGTTTTAAATATCGGGAGATGTCTGGTATAAAATTTCAGCCAGCGTTTGAGTATCCGGCGGTGTCCTTCGGGGAGGGTTTTAAGGTCAACGGAAAATGTGGGTACGCCGAGGGTAATCATTTTCATGATTAAGATGGCAAGGTCTCTGTCTTCTTCGGCAATTGTCCAGGAGAGATAATCGTTGTGCACAATGGGAACGAAGGCTCTCATATAAGCGAGGTTGTAGAAGTTGTTGATGTTATCGTAGGGGGAATCGCCGCCTCTGACCATAGAACCGTACTGGGCGGACCTCATGTTCCCGTAGTTTACTTTGATTTCCATAAGGGCTGAGGGTCGGTAGGATTTCATATCTTCCCAGAGCTCTTTCATTAACCGCATAATCCCCCTGGTGACGGTGGGACAGTCGTGGGCGTGTTCTCCCCGGCAGGGGGTGGCAGAGATGTTGTTATAGAGGTCTGCCTTGATTCCGTCGAATCCCAGATCGAGTAGTTTCCGGGTGGTCTTCAATATTATGGCTCTGGCTTCCGGAGAGGAGGGACAGAGGTTGTGGAACATGTTCGGTCCTATCCAGAGTCCTTCGTCTGTTTTCATGAGCAGGTGCTCGACATCTTTTTTAATCTTCGCATCGGGTGAGACGGCTAAGGGAGCTGTCCAGATGATGGGTTCTATGCCTAACTCTTTAATCTTTTTCACCAGGCCTTTCATATCCGGGAATTTCCTGGGGTCGGGGTCGTAATCGCCGAGGGAGGACGCGGTTATTTCGCTGTCGCATCCCGGTCCGAACCAGCCGTCGTCAATCATTAAAGATTTTATCCCCAGTTCTTTACATTGTTCCGCTTGCCGGAGGATAAGGTCAGCGGTTAAGTCATCGGAATTCCAGGGTACCCATGAACACCAGGTGGGATTAAAGGCATTTTCCCGGATTTCAAATTCGGGTGGATGAAGGTTATAATATTCTTGGCCGTACTCTCTCAGGGCATGGAACCAGGTTTTGCTGCTTTCCGTTATATAAAGTGATTCCTGTAAGGCGGTGGTTTTCCCCATGCGGAAACCGTTTATCGGCCTCTCGAAATCGAAGATTAACCGGCCGTCAAAAACCGCCAGGGTATTTTTTGAGGTCCGGCCGGGAGAGGAGATGGTAAAGGAAGTCTCTATGGGTTCTCCGATGATTCCTACGGCGAGGTTTACTTCATTAAAATGGTTCAGGAAAGCTACAAAAGGCGTACCATGGTTACCGTTTACCATTACCCGGGACTTTCCCCAGGATAGTAAGGGGATAAAGTATCGGTGGTAGTATCTTCCGCAGTCGGGGACGATCAATTTTGAGAAGTTTTTCAGGTTGGCACAAAAACTATATTTCAGGGATTGAATCTCAAATTCGGAATTGTCTTCTTTTTGAAGGTTAAGGTCTAAAACGGTTCCGGCTTTTATTTGGAGACGGAAATCCCCGCAGGAATAGTTACCCGTTTTTAGTTCCAGGTCGGGGAATGTTATTTCAACTCCGTCAATTTCGGCAGTGATGCTGAAGCGTTTCAGGTAATTGCTGTAACTCATGTTTCGACCTCCTGGGTTATAAGAACCGATCTCTCTTGTTTATGATGAATATTTATGATGAATAATTTATCCGGTAATTTCTGACGTTACCCCGGGAACTTTCCAGTTTAAGTAAAATTTTCTCTCCGGGAACATAAGCAAAGGGGATGTTCGTTTCTTTGCCGTTTCTCGTTATCTTTACGACGGCAGTGATTTTTTTGCCCGGGGGGATGGCAATAACTGCTTTTGTGTTGTTTGAGGAACATAACAGCGCTGAGTCGTTTTCATACGCTACCAGCACCTCTGAACCTGAAGAGAGGGTGGCGGAATAGAAGCCTTTCAGGGGGCCGGACTTGTTTTTCCTGTAAAAAATTTTATCTTCGTTTTCGCAATAGATAAGGTCGTCTATATCCAGCCGGGAATGCCGGTAAACCGAAAAAATGGAGTTAATGAGGTTAGCTTCTTCCCGGGTCATATCCAGAGGATAACCGGCGGTAAAGGTTTTAGATTTTATCCGGGTTGCGGCTCTGCGGATTACGGCGGAGAGGGAGGGGACTCCATAGATGCATTTCTCCATTAAGTGGGGGCCGGTATGCGCGGTAAACCCTGAGGATTCGTCAATGTACAAGGGGTTTATGCCTAACTCCAGGCCGGTCTGGGCTCTGCGACCGTAATCGTCTACCGATTCGTCATAGAAATGTCTGTTTCCGAGCGATTGAACGTCACAGACATCGCTGAAGAGGGGATTCAGGGAGGGAAGAATAACCAGGCCGGTTCGTTTTAGCTGCTTGACGGTCTGAAAAATAAATTCCAGGACCTGCTTTTGCATTACTTCTCCCAGTCCCCAGGAAGGTTGGAAATAAAGGGCGTTCACCGGGGGGAGAGCAGAGGTTTGTTCAAGTTTTATGCCTTCGATGTTCAACTCTTTAAATAAGTAGGACAGGTTCTTGCTTAGATATGCTCTTGTGCCGGGGTTTGTATAATCAAACCGGGCGTAATCTTTGTTCTGTTCGAAGTAATGGTACGCGAGGATCTCTTTTCCTGATTCCGTGTGCACGAAATAGTCGGGGTTGTTCTTGTAGACGCGGGAATCTTTATCGGCGAGATAAGGATGAAAAGAGAAAATAATCCGGTATCCTTTGGCCTGGTATCGTTTCACGGCTTTGAGAAGGTCGGGTTTGATGTTGAAATCGCCTTGTTTTAAGGACCAGCCCATGCCGATGACTATGGTTCTCAGGTTGAATTTATTCTTCTCTATGTTTCGTACGGCTTTGCTGAGGAGAGAACCGGTGCATTTTTCCCGGGCTCCATATTCGCAATTTGACTCGCCTTCTTTTTGCATAAGCTCAAAAACCTGGTCGAAGTAAGTGTCATACCAGGGCTCGTTCCACCAGGCTGCCAGGGGATACTTTTTTTGCCGGAGCCGGACTTTACGTCTGTAGGCTGAAGCAATGGCTTCCCGGCTTTCGGAGAAGAAGATACCTAACCTGAGCGAGGCGCCGGTGTTCCGGTTGAAAAGGGAATGAAGTTTCAGCGTTTTCTGAGTAAGTTCTCCGGAAAGAGCATACTCGCTTTCGGGGGGTTCCAGGCAGCCTATACCAAATATTGTGTTTCCGGTATTTACGGCTAACAGATATGGGGGGATAACAAACTTTCCTGCATAAGTAGGAAATATCCCTTCTTTGAACGGAGACCGGGAGCCTATACGGAAGTTGATGGGCACATGTTTGGGAACGGCGCAGGTGTAGGTTACCGGAGTCCAGTTGTAAAATTCCCGGAAGTTGCCGCTGAGCCGGCCGGGAAAGGTGAGCTTGTTCCCGGAGGAGACTATGACTAATTCCACGAAACTCTTTTTAAAGTTAAACCGGAGGTGCTGTTTGCCGTTGCGGCATTTTAGTTGGAAGGAGTTATCTTTCTCCCCGAGTTCCAGAGTCACGGAGCGGTTAAAGGTAATCTCGAAATGCCGGTATTTGCCGGAATAGAAAGTTAACCGTTTCTCCCGGGGATTGATTACGGCATTATAACGGGTCCCTTGATAATGTTTAAGGTTGTTGTCGGTCTTATTACTCATTGTTTTTTCTTTCGAATTCAATTTCATAGTTGATGATGGCCCGGGAACATTTTTTGGCAAAAAAGACAAGGTCGTCATTTACCCTGGCAAACTTCACTTTTGTTTTTGTTCCGTCTTCTCCAACGGCAAATATTTTTTCTTTTCCGCTTTCGGGAGGCAGGGGCAGGACTATATCCGTATCGGCGAGGGCGGATAACTTTATGAGGCCGTCTCTGTAGGAAGCGACGGCCTGGTTCCCGGATAAGGTGAGGGCGGAATAGAAACCTTTGAGGGGGCCGGTTTTGTAGGTGCGGGAAAAGATTTTCCTTTCCAGGTCAATAAAAATTTTATGGTTTGGGTTCACCGGGGAATGAAGATAAACGTTGAATAGGGACCGGAGCAAGCGGTGGTTTTCTTCACTTATGTATTCTGCTGTCTGGTCCATGTCTCCCCGGTAGTTGAGGGCATAGATTGCCGGAATCCCGTACACTATCTTGCGCAGTTGGCCGCGGACCATAAATTTTCGGAAAGAGAACCAGTCGTCGGTGTCCATGTAGGGGGTTCGGCATTTTACGGCGGCAAAGGCCCGTTCGTCATAGCAGTTATTATCCATACTTGAGGCGTCGTGAAGCCGGTGTTGGTCAAGGGTGGAGTTGAACATGGGGTTTCCTCCGGTAGCATTGACCAGGGCTGCGGATTCAACTTTTTTTACTTCCCCATAGACAAATTTCATCAGTCTTTTCATAAGCAGTTCGCCCGTCCCGTAGTGGGGATTGCGCACGGGAGTCTTTACGGTATAAAGCTGATGGGTGCAGTCAAGCTTGATGCCGTCGGCGTTCAGACATCCCGGTTTATCGGAGAGTATGAATTCCAGGTTCTTTTTAATATGTTTCCTGACCCCTTCAATAGTTACATCGGAAAAGGTGATGTCGGTCTTGAATCTTTTCCAGATGAACGTCTTGCCGGCAGGAGTTTTGATCATCCAGCCGGGGTGTTCCCGGAAGAACTTTGAGCGGGTATCTACGTAAAAGGGGTTGTACCAGAGTAATACTTTCAGGCCTTGTTTTTGCAGGTCGTTAATGATTTTCCTGAGGTCCGGGAATCTAAGGGGGTGAGGATCCCAGTCGCCCATGAAGTGGAACCAACCGTAGTCTATGATCAGTATCCGGTATTTGATTTTAAGTTTTTTCATGGCCTGGATGCGTTCCATCATAAATTTCTGGGTGCACCAGTTGGGGGTCATCTCGGGTTCCGGTTTTGTCGGGGTTTTCCGTTCGAGGAATTGTTTGAAGAACTGGTCGGAGAAAAAGCAGAAAATCGGGCCGCTCCACCAATCTTCCCATTGTTGCTGGGAGGGTTCACCTTTGCCTGTCTCATAGAGGATATCTATATATTTTTCGATAACGGTATCTTTATCTTTTGCCGTAAGGAAGGCAATTTCCGGACAGCGGTAAGTTTGTCCCGGAGGGACGGTTATGGAGCCGTTATAGTCGAAGAGAATCTCTGTTTGAGTCTTGTTGATTATCAGGTGCAGCCCGGCATCTGCCGGGGGAATCTCGAGGGTGCCGATGCCGAACCATTTGCTGCCTGTGCGGAGTGATACGGCATAGGGGGGGATGAGAACTTTCCCGCCCGGGGTCTGAAAATATTCATCTTTTAATTTTTCTCCGCCCGGGGCCGGGGAGCGGGAAGTCAGCTTAAAGTCTGCTCTGCCTTTTTCCGGAATATTCGACCGGTACATCCAGGGGTTTAAAGTGTAGGCTTCGTTTATGGAGGTCCGGCTCGGTTCTGCAAGGCCTTCGTTACCCAGGGCCGTGCCGTAATTGATGTCGGCTATGGTTACTTTCCGGGAACCGGCAGTCACTTTCTGGAAATAAGTAAAATATTCTTCTTTAAAGCAGAGGACGATTTCTTTGTTTTTCCAAAGAGAGTTCTTGCCGGACATCTTCACGGAAAGCAGGTAACGGTCCTTTTTCCGGTGAAGAGAATGAGAATTATACTGCAATGCCGTATCGTAAAGGATGCTGCCTTTGGTTTTTCCCAGGCCCCGGACCGAGCCGTTGAGGTAGAAGTCTATAAGGTTAGTGGTTCCTTGTTTCAGTTTCACTCTGAGGTTTTTCAGGTCGACTTCGGCAAAATATTTCTTTGCCGTAATGGATATCCCGGTTTTATTTGTTTTCGCTTTCATAGCCGCACACTTTTTGTTGTTTTTTGGTTTGCCCCGGTAATATCCGCCCGGGGAATCCGGGGGCACCGTTTTTTTTAACTGAGCCGGTAGCTGCGAGGAGGATTAGGGCCTGACTGTATCCCGCATAGACGATATATAGTTATATCAGAATATCGCTGCCTAAGTCAAATTTTTCCCCCTTGCCGGCACAATCGCGGGTAAAGCAGATGGTACCGTTTCCCGGAGGGGGGGAGCTTAGAGAAACTCAAGTTTTGTTGACTTTAATTAATCTCCTTCCGGGTTCCATAAGAAGGGGCCGGGGACGATCCATCCATAGTCTTTGCCGGGGATGGTTTCTTCTTTGTGCCATTGCACATGCCCGTCAGCTAAAAGGAAGTTAGTCCCTCCCAGGTGACGGCTGGCGATAGTTCCGTAGATTCCTTTAATTGTTGACAGGGGTGAATTGCCGGCATAAGCGACTCCATCGTAGAGGAGGATAGTCCGGGAAGGGGAGACGAGGGAGTCTAACCTTCGGAAAGGGGGAGAGCCCTGGTAATCTTCCAGGCGGCTATTGAATTTGTAGGTGTAATAGGTCGGTGAAGGGAGCGAGCGAGCGGGTTTATAAGCAGGACATTGTTTGACATTGCTGCGGTTGGCGTTGTCCAGATAAGAGGTAATGGCCTCGAACCAGGAGGGATGGTCGGAGCCGGCAGGGTATTTTCCGTCTTCATGGGGCAAGAAATTATCAAAATCCTGGGCATACATCTGGAAGGCAAGACCAAGCTGACGGAGGTTATTGGTGCAGGCGGCTCTCTGGCCGGCTGAGCGGGCGGTGGAGATGGCTGGGAGGAGCAGGGCAACCAGAATTGCCAGGATAGCGATGGTGACGATAAGCTCGATGAGGGTGAAACTATCCTTATTCTGTTTTTTAGCAGTGTTGGTTGTAGGGAAGGCAAACATTTATCGGTAATTGTCTCCGGTTGAGGAGGATATAACTGGTAAAGCTAATTATACCATTAGTTTCTGAGCGGTCAAGAAGAAATTTGCAGTTTTTAAGGTTGCCGGTTAAAAGTCTAAAGTTAAAGAGGTTATAGACAGGTTTGAGGATTCCTGTTGTTTTTTTCCCTGGCGTTTTTATTTTGCAGGTTCAGGGGAAGTATGGTATGATAGGGTTAAAGTTAGCCCGCTTTGTTTGCTGGGAAGTGAACGGTCCGGGGTAAAAGATAAAAAAGATAAAAAAGAGGTAAGCTGATGGCAAAAAGGTATCTTCTGGTCTTTATTTCTTTTCTGATTTTCCTTTCTCCGGTTCAGGCGAAGATAGTAGATAAAATTGTGGCGATAGTTGATGGAGATGTCATTACCCTGAGCGAATTGGAGGAGTTCATGGGTCCCGGGCGAACTCAGATGGAAGGAGTAGATGTAAAGATAGGGAGCAAAGATGCCCGCCAGCGGGCTTTAGAGCAATTAATCGAGAGAAAGGTGCTTATCCATGAGGCTAAGGATAAAGATATAGAAATAAGAGAGGAGAGAATAGACCGGCGGATTAAGGAAATCAAGGGAAGGTTCGCTTCTGAGGATGAATTCCGTCAGGCCCTTCAGGATGAAGGGCTTACGGAAGCAAAATTGAGGAAGAGAATCGAGGAAAACCTTATGGTGGCGGTGCTTATTGATAGAGAAATTAAATCTAAAATCCGGGTAGGGGAAGAGGAGGTCCGGAAGTTTTATGAGGAAAACAAGGAGAAGTTTAAAGAGCCGGGGGAGGTTGAGATAAGCCAGATCTTCCTTGAGGTAAATAAAGAAGAAGGCTGGGGAGAGAGTGAGAGGAAAGGCAAGGATTTGCTGAAACAGTTGAAAGAGGGAGCGGACTTTTCCCTTTTAGCTAAGGAATATTCCCGGGGCCTCAATGCTGCCAAAGGAGGAAAGTTAGGATTTCTTACCCTGGGAGAACTGAGTCCGGAGTTTGAGAAAGCTGTCTCCGGGTTAAAGGTAGGAGAGGTTAGCGATTTGATCAGGATGGGGGATGGATTCCATATTATCAAGTTAGAAGGGCGGAAAGCTGCCCGGCAGATGGAGCTGGCGGAGGTAAAGGATAGAATTGAGGCTATTATTTTTGCGGATAAGGCGGAAAAGAAATATCGGGAATGGATAGAGAAGCTTAAGAAGAAGGCCTATATAGATATTAGGTAAACTCTCACGAGAACTCTGAAAAGTCCGGAACCGGGTGGGAACGCTGACCGCGGGGCGTTTGGTTAACTTTTTTCGGGGTCTTTTTTTAAAGATAGATGGCGAAAGTTGGAAAAGCAAATCAGAAGTCTTTTAAGGAAACATGGAATCCGGTTAAGGAAGAGGTGGGGACAGAATTTCTTAAAGGATAAGGAGGTTCTGGAAAAGATAATCCAGGGGGCGGAGTTAAGTAAAAACGATCTGGTATTGGAGATTGGAGCGGGAACGGGTGTCTTAACGGAGAAGTTGGCGGAATCGGCTTTCAAGGTAATAGCGGTAGAATGGGATAAAAAACTCTGCGGTATTCTAAGGGAGCGATTGGCGTCTTTTGATAATGTGGTTATCGTTCAAGATGACATCTTAAAGGTTGACCTGAGAGAAACTCTTCCGGTTTTTAACTGTCGGCCTCCGGATTCTTGCTCTATCAGGGTGGTTGGAAACCTTCCTTATTACATAACTACCCCTATTGTTTTTCATCTACTGAAGCAAAAGTCGTTGTTTAATCTTTTTGTGATTATGGTACAGAGGGAAGTGGCGGAGAGGATGGCGGCGGTTCCGGGAAGTAAGGATTACGGGGTTTTGACTTTGGCTTGCCGGTATCATGCGGAAGTGGAGATAATTGCTCAAGTAGGGAGAGAATCTTTCTTTCCTTCCCCCGGAGTTGATTCTGCTTTGGTAAGGATGAAGGTATTAAAGGAGCCGCGGGTAAAGGTTGAAGATGAGAAGGCTCTCTTTTCTTTAATTAAATCTTCTTTTGGACAGAGGCGGAAGACTCTGGAGAACGCTCTTCTTTCCGGTCGTTATCTTGGTTTGAAGAGGGAGGAACTGCGGCGAACTCTGGAAGAGGCGGGAATTGAAGGAAGACGGCGGGGGGAGACGTTAAGTTTGGAGGAGTTTGCGAGATTGAGTAATGTCTTGAACTATTTAAGAAATAAGGCACAAAGTGACAAAGGCACACAGGCACAAAGTGAAAATCGAAAGGAATAAAATAAGCTCAGTACCTTTGTGCTTATTATGTCCATGCCGAAGGCATGCTAATCGGCTTTCAGCGGGGGAATGAAGATGAAGATCAGTAAGGATGATGTGAAGCAGGTGGCCAGGTTGGCGCGTCTGCGTTTGACGGAGGAGGAGAAAGAGAAGTTTGGAAAGCAGCTCAATCAGATTCTTGCCTATGTGGAGAAGTTGAATGAGCTGAATATAGAAAATGTGGAACCAACTTCGCATGTAGTTCCTCTGACCAATGTCTTGCGGAAAGATGAGGTGAAACCTTCTCTGTCGGAGGAGGAAGCTTTAGCTAATGCTCCGGAGAGGAAGGGGAAGTATTTTAAGGTGCCTAAGATTATAGAATAGGGCTTTGTCTGCTTAAAAGCTATCTTGATTCCGGCGATAAAGAATTGAATTCGAAATACGAAGCACGAAATACGAAACAATATCGAATGACCAAAATACAAATGACCGAAATACGAAGTTTTGAGAATTTGAACATCAGGATTTTGAATTTGTTTCGGATTTCGATATGCGGATTTAGGATTTATGAAAACGTTACTTATTTAATATAGCAGTATAGAATGCCATTGTCTGCTATCGCGGCAATATGGAGAAGAATAATGGCGGTTAGGATTGAAGTGGGGTTTAAGGAAGGGGTCCGGGATGTTGCCGGGGAGGCTTTGAAGAGGAGAATCCTCGAGGATTTGGGGATAGAAGTCGATTCGGTAAGGATTGTTAATGGTTATACTATAGATAAAGAACTTTCTCCTGCTCAGGTGGAAGCTGTGCGGGGGGAGATATTCACCGACCCGATAATTCAAGAATCTTCAACGGCTCCTTTGGCGGCTGCTTTCGATTGGATAGTGGAAGTAGGGTACTGGCCGGGGGTTACGGATAATACCGGGAGGACGTCTCTGGAGGCTATTGAGGATTTGCTGAAGATAAAGTTTGAGGCGGGAGAAGAGGTCTATGCTTCCCGGCAGTATCTCCTGAAGGGAAAAGTAAAGCGTGAGGAAGTTGAAGCTATTGCCCGGGGAATGTTGGCTAACGAAATCATCGAGAGATGGGAGATGAAGAGCTATAGCCAGTGGGATAAAGAGACCGGGATGGGGACCTATATCCCTAAAGTAAAGTTGAATCATCAGCCGAAGGTGGAGGAGGTTGACTTAAATGTCTCTGATGAGGAATTGGCACGGATGGGGAGGGAAGGTGTCTTAGGGAAAGGTGAGAAGGAACGGAGGGGCCCCCTGGCTTTAAATTTAGAAGAAATGAAGACTATCAGAGATTATTTTAACCGGCCGGAGGTTATCGAGGAGAGGGAAAAGACCGGGTTGGGAAAGAACCCTACCGATGTGGAGTTGGAGTCTATTGCTCAGACCCAGTCTGAGCATTGTAAACATAAAATTTTCAATGGCTTGCTGGAGTACCGGGAAGAGGGACAGGAAGAGGTAATCGATTCTTTGTTTAAGACTTATATCAAGAGGGCCACGGATGAAATCCGCAAGAATTTGGGGAAGGAAGACTGGTGTGTTTCCGTCTTCGGGGATAATTCCGGGGTGGTGAAGTTAA
>JAADIA010000022.1:0-2353 GCA_013151555.1 Nitrospirota bacterium
GGTACATAGGTGACACATTGTTCTGGGTACATGGGTGACACTTTCTCACAGTTCTGGATCTTGTAGGCACCCGTTTGATTACATCCTTGACTTTTAAAATCTCTTCAAAAAATCTACCAACCAGAAAATCTCTATAATATACATTGTATACCCCAGCCTCGATTTCTTCAAGTCCTACGTATTCATAGATTAACGTGCTACTAAGGTTTATGTGTCGGTTATTCCATCTGAAGGCACTGTTTCTACTTACTCTCCTTACTTCATAATGGGATGGATAATCATAGTTTTTAATTCTATTAGGCATTTCTCTCCGGGAAGTTGTATATCTATCTTTTGGCGTTTCCATATTCAGGGCCTCATGGGGGCGGAGCTCATTATATTCTTTTTGAAAACAATTGAAACGAACTTGCTGGGCTCTTAAATTATGTTCCGGGGGCAAGGTAGCTTCTTTTTTTAAGGTCCGGTGCATTCTCTCATGTTTGCCATTTTGCTGGGGTTGGCCGGGTTCTATCAGTTCGGGATAAATACCTAATTTAATCCACCATACTGATAATTTTGATAATCTGGCTATTGCACTTGAAGCAAAGGGTACACCGTTATCCGTTCTGATCCTTTCCGGGAGTCCGTATTTCTCGAATAAATGCCTAAAATATTGCTTGGATTTATCCAGTGATATTGAATTGTGCGCATCGCAACCTAACAAATAACGACTATACATATCGCAAACTGTTAATGGATAACAATATGCGCCGTTCTTCATCTTGAACTGGCCTTTATAATCTGCCGACCATATCTGATTGGGTTGAGTGGAGACTGTTCTTGGACATCCGGATGGTGGCGTTTAAGTCTGCGTTTCTTAGGTAATATTAGTCCTTCCCGTTTAAGAATATCTGCCGCTGTGGATATGGCGGGGTAGTTCCAATCCGGATGATGTCTTGAAAGTAAGGCTAATATCTTCTTGGGCCCCCAGGTTGGGTGCTTGTAACGGACTTGCTTAATTGCAGCAATGACTTTGTTTTCTGTCTTATGGGGACAGTTGTGGGGTTTGCGAGATCGGTCTTCTAACCCCTGGGGTCCGTACTCCTTATAGCGCGATATCCATTTGTAGCCGGTTTTACTGCTAACATTAAATTGCCGGCAAAGTTCTCTAACTCCAAAATATCCGTCAATATACTCTGAAACAAACCTAACTCTTTGGTCCATTTTGGTAACCCTTTCCCAAGTCATAGGCGCCTCCTTTGTCTAATATTATAGACAAAGTTGTCACCTATGTACCCAGAATAAAGTGTTACCTATGTCCCCGTTCGCTCATATATTTTTTGTTCTGTTTAGCTAAGAGAATGCAACTGTTTATATTTCCGATCGTTCTATTCTTTATTATTATTCTTTTTAACTATAAATACGCTAATAATAATTGACAAACATAATGAAACAACTGCATAGAATCCTAAAGTTAACAAAAGACCCGTGAAACCATTCGGGAGAATACCCTTTTGAAAAGTGAAATATGGCTCCCTAAAGATTAGTGCAGGAATTCGGAAGTAGTATAAGAATAAATCAACTAGTCTGTCATAAAGAGGTATATCTATGTTAAAGATACCAAAAAGCAATAAAATGAATCCAAGAGTTATTAGAATGCCGATAGAAATAGAAAAACATACTAAGAACCATTTTCGTATTTGTCCAAACATTTTTTTTGGTTTATTGATCATCAATGTGTTTTTGTTATACCTAACAATTAATATACGAACTTCCTTAAAGGTTGCCGGTCAACCTCTTTTGTATAGTGGCTTAGCATTTTTCTCTACTCTGTGTCTATGTAATTCTTGCTAATGTTCGCATTTCCTTTGTAATGGTAGAAAGTACGCATTACGTATAATATGGGTTTTTGTACTATCCTGCTTCATTCATGGTCAAATCGTAGTGTGGGAACTCTCCCGTGAAGGTATTGAACTTTTAATCCCTCCAAATCTCCCTTTGCAAAAGGGTAGGGTGCCTTGAAAATAAAAAGGCAACCTTTGCTCCCTATGGGGTAGCTGGGGTTGCCTTGCTGAAGTGCTCAGGATTTGTGAAACCCACTATGGCACTCTCCTTTTAATAATTAAAATTGTATAATTATTTTAGCATGAAGGGGTTAGGAGGGTCAAGGGAATTCCTCGCTTTTGTCATAGTAGGGGAGAGCCGGATCGGAGTGCTCTTTGGGATTCTTTTAGATTTCAGGATATCGGTAATGAGAGATGCCAAAGTTTGTTTATTACTTATTGGCATGGAAGAGGATTTTTCCTTTTTTTCGGAATCCATTTACTATAGTTTTTGCTTCCGGAGAAGTAAGCCAGTTGATGAATATTTTTGC
>JAADIA010000022.1:2444-4745 GCA_013151555.1 Nitrospirota bacterium
ATTTTATCTTCGAAGGATAAAAAGGTTCCTCTATCGGACAGGCAATATCCTTTTTTCTCATTGGCAATGGTCAGGGTTGTTCCCATACCCTGGCCTGTTTCCAGATACCATAGACCTTTAGGAGAAATGTCGGCTTGTTTCCAGATATCCATTTCCTTGGTATAGGTTCCGGAATTATCTCCCCGGGAGATGAACGTGAATTTTCCCCGGGCTATTTTCTTGAAGACATCGACTACTTTCTTTAAATTTTTAACCCGGGCCGGGTCTTCCTTAGGTCCTAAGACGACGAAATCGTTGTAAAAGACTCCGGTTCTATCGATACCGAAGCCTTTCTTCACAAATTCTTTCTCCAGTCTGGGAGCATGCACGAGAACAAGGTCCACATCTCCGTTTTCGGCTAGTTTTAAGGCTTTACCGGTACCAACGGCGATGGCATAAACCCTGATGCCGTATCTCTGTTCAAAGGCCGGCAGCAAAACATCTAAGAGGCCCGAGTTTTCAGTGCTGGTGGTGGTGGCCATTTTGATATGGCCCTGGGATTTGGCTGCTTGGGCGGGCAAGCTGAAAGAGAACAGGAATAACAAGAATATTCCTATCGTTGTCCACTTCTTCATATCACTCTCTCCTTTACTGTATAAACGTTCATCCTTTGCCCGCGCACAAAACCTGCCAGGGTCAAATTTCCTTCCCCGGCTACTTTAATCGCCTGGTCGGTGGGGGCGCTCCGGGAGATGAGAATGGGAGATCCTATCTTCCGGACCTTAAATACTATCTCACTGGTAATACGGCCTGAGGTTAAAACAATTAAATCTTTCATCTTCAGGTTCTTTATCAGAGCGGTCCCGATGACTTTGTCCAGGGCATTATGCCTGCCGATATCTTCTTTGAAGATTATTATCTCTTTGCCGTTGCTTAAGGCAGCGCTATGCACCCCGCCTGTTTTCCGGAAAGCCAGAGAACTCTTCTGGAAAGTCTGCATCAGTTCGGTTATCTTCCCGGCGGAAATCTGGAAATTGCCCGTCTTCGTTTTTCTGTGCATGAGGTCCAGGGCATTATAAAAGAACACTCCTTTGCCGCAGCCGGAAGTGTAGAGCCTTTTAAAGACAAGCTCCGAAAGGATGTCTTTATTTTTCAGCTCCAGGTGGGAAACCAGGTTCCGGTTGTCAATGACGATATTCTCGATGTCGTTGAGAGAGTTTACCAACCCGGACGAATAGAGGAAGCCGATGCTTAGTTCTTTCAGGTTATCGGGACTGCAGAGGAGGGTAACGAGTTCTTTCCCCTCAAGCTCAAGAGTAAGGGGAGCTTCATCGGTAACCGTATCTTTGAGATTTTCTTTTTTGTCTTTATCTATTCTTAAGATATCTACTTCCATTTACTTTCCTATGTAACGATCTAAATGTCTGCCTATTCGTGTTGTAGTGGCAGAGTTCACTCTGCCTTTTGTTCTGTCGAGCACCCTTTCGGGCACAAGCAAGCTCGACCACTACGGGATATGATTTCTTATATGTTTCATATGATTTCAGGAAGATAGGGAACGGGTAATTCGCACCGCGCATACTTTTGTTTCGGGAATTTTGGATACCGGGTCCAAGGCGGAGTTGGTCAGGACATTGGTTGGGGTTTCTGCAAAGTGGAAGGTCATTGATACCACTCCGGGAGGACAAATGGCCGTCACCTTTGCTTTTACTTTCATCTTTCCCCGGCGGGAAAAGACCTGGATGGTTTCGCCGTCGGCAATACCGAGTTGAGCGGCATCCTCGGGATTGATGTTTAACAACTCCTGCTTGTTCAATATATCAAGACCTTCTACCTTTCGGGTCATCGTACTTGTATGAAAGTGAAAAAGGCTGCGGTCGGTAGTAAGAATTAAAGGATATTCCTCGTCCGGTAGTTCCGCGGACGGTTTGTATTGAAGAGGAAGGAATTGTCCCTTACCATCTTTTGTGGCGAACTGTTTGCTATGGAGAAAAGGTGTTCCCGGATGGTCCGGGGTAGGGCAGGGCCATTGCAGACCGGCATTTTCCAGGCGTTCGTAGTCTATGCCTTTATAAATGGGGGTGAGCGGAGCAATCTCTTTCATGATTTCCGCCGGATGCGAGAAGTCGAAACCTTTGCCTCCCATCCTCCTGGCAATTTGGCAGGTTATCCACCAGTCTGGTTTTGACTTGCCAACGGGCTCTATAGCTTTGCGGACTCGCTGAATTCTCCGTTCGGTGTTTGTGAAGGTCCCGTCTTTCTCGGCAAAGGTTGCTGCCGGCAGGACGACGTCGGCTAATTTTGCCGTTTCGGAAAGGAAGA
>JAADIA010000030.1:0-2617 GCA_013151555.1 Nitrospirota bacterium
AGTAAAAGTCGGGGATAAGGTTATCATCAGTAAGTACGGAGGAACAGAGGTAAAGATTGACGGAGAAGAATACCTGATCATGCAAGAAGGAGACATCCTGGCTGTTATTAAATAGACTTTCGACTATGGCGCCGTCTTAGATAAAAGAGCGGAATTTGTTTGATAATACCGTACCCGCGGAGTTAATTCGCACCTATCACTTAGCTTCGCTAAGTGATGTGCTCATTAAAAGGAGGAGGATAAAAATGGCAGGCAAACAACTTGTATTTGGAGAGGATGCCCGGAGGGCTGTACTCTCGGGTGTTCAGCAATTGAGCGAGGCAGTGAAAGTAACCCTGGGACCCAAGGGTAGGAACGTCGTGCTGGATAAGAAGAAATTCGGCTCACCTACCATTACCAAAGACGGGGTAACCGTAGCTAAAGAAATAGAGTTGGAAGACCCCTATGAAAACATGGGCGCCCAGATGGTCAAAGAGGTAGCAGAAAAGACCTCGGACGTAGCCGGTGACGGAACGACTACGGCTACGGTCCTGGCAGAGTCCTTATTCAGGGAAGGACTGAAGAATGTCACTGCCGGAGCCAACCCCATGGCCCTCAAGCGGGGGATTGAGAAATCCGTATCCCGGGTAGTAGAAGAGTTGAAGAAGATGAGCAAAGAAGTCAAGGGCAAGACGGATATATCCCATGTAGCTACCATCTCCGCTAACAATGACCGGAGCATCGGGGATACCATCGCCGAAGCCATGGAGAAGGTGGGCAAAGACGGGAGCATCACCGTAGAGGAAGGTCAAACCATGGAGACGACCTTGGACCTGGTGGAAGGGATGCAGTTTGACCAGGGATATCTGTCCCCCTATTTTATCACCAGTCCGGATACCCAGGAGATCGTGCTTGAGAACGCTTACATTCTTCTTCACGAGAAGAAGATAAGCTCGATGAGAGATCTCCTTCCCATTATGGAAGCAATTGCTAAAGAAGGGAAACCTTTACTCATCATTGCCGAGGACGTAGAAAGCGAAGCTTTGGCTACCATGGTGGTAAACAAGATGAGAGGAACGCTATCCTGTGCAGCAGTGAAAGCTCCCGGATTCGGCGATAGAAGAAAAGCCTTGCTTGAGGACATCGCCGTTCTCACCGGCGGCCAGGTAATTTCCGAAGACCTGGGAGTGAAGCTGGAGAAGGTGAAGTTGAATATGCTGGGACGTGCCAAGAGGATAAAGATAGATAAAGACAACACCACCATTGTGGAAGGAGCCGGGGAAAGCTCGGCAATAACCGGGAGGGCTAACCAGATAAGGAAACAGATAGAAGAGACCACCTCCGATTATGATAGAGAAAAACTGGAAGAAAGGTTAGCCAAACTTGCCGGAGGGGTAGCCGTCATCAACATAGGAGCCGCTACAGAGACAGAGATGAAAGAAAAGAAAGCGCGGGTCGAAGATGCTCTTCACGCCACCCGGGCGGCGGTTGAAGAAGGTATCGTTCCCGGCGGAGGCATAGCGCTATTACGTTGCATAGATAAGCTGGACGATTTAAAACTTGAAGGAGATGAGGGAGTCGGATTATCCATCGTGAAACGGGCCCTGGAGGAACCGGTAAGACAATTAACGGAAAATGCCGGATTGGAAGGGTCCGTGATAGTCCAACGCCTCTTGAAAGAAAAGACGAACATCGGATACAATGTAGAGAAAGACAAGTACGAAGACCTGATCCAGGCGGGGATAATCGACCCGGCCAAGGTAACCCGGATGGCTATCCAGAATGCCTCCAGCATAGCAGCGCTGCTTCTTACCACGGAAACCCTGGTTGCCGAGATTCCGGAGAAGGAAGAGAAAGGCAAATCCCCCTATCCGTCACCCGAATACTGAGAATGAGGAGATGCTTGAATCCGGATTAAGGGAACGAGAGGAGTTGACAGAAATAAGCAAAGATGGGAAAAACAGTCTTACCAAGCTGTCTGGAAAAGAGGAAACTTCTCTATTCGTCTCATCTTTCTGCAGAAGCATTGAGACATTACGGTGATATTTTTTTCGAACACGGGATGCTGGAAGATTCCCTTGACTTCTATGAGAAGTCAGGAACAACGGCAGGAATAAAGAGAATAGAGGAAGCTGCCAGGAAAGAAGGGGACGCCTGGCTCCTGGAAAGAGTCTCTAAGGCTAAGGGCGAAAACATACCCCGGGAGCAGTGGGATGAACTGGGTGAAAATGCCCTTCGGAAAAAGAAGTATCTATATGCCCTGTTTGCCTTTCGGAAATCCGGCAACCAGCAAAGGCTGTCTGCTTTAAGGGAGACTACCTCCGGGGTAAAAAGTCAACGAGAAACTTTCACGCAGCCAAAGCGATAAGCAATAACAATTCCGGCTTCTTCAATAGTTTTTAAATAAAACTATTGTTAAGACTGCAAAAAACGCCAAGGGCGGATAGCTGCCGGGGACAAGGAGAAAAACAAGGAGGGATGAACAGCCATGTTGTCCGGGCCGGGCTTGGAAGAATTCTTAAGTAAAGTCGCGAATCGTTTCGAGCTGGTTATGCTCGCGGCAAAGAGGGCCAATGAACTGGCTAACGGAGATCAACCTTTGGTGAAGAGCCATTCCAAAACCCCCCTTATCATCGCC
>JAADIA010000030.1:2741-4487 GCA_013151555.1 Nitrospirota bacterium
AAAAGGATGTATTTATTGTCGGCAATCATTCCAGGTAGTACACGGCATGAACGATAAACCTCCGGAGCATTGCCCCAAATGCGGCTGCCCGGTAGAAAGAATCTTCTCCCCTTTCAGGATAGGTAAAAACATCCTCTCCAAAAGTTACCTTAAGGAACACGGCTTCACTAAACTGGTTAAGAGAGAAGAAGGAGGTTACCGGGAAGAGAAATAGGCTTACCCGGGAGGAGAAACCGGGATTACTTATCGCCAACCGGAGTAGTCAAGGGAGGTCTTTTTCTCATCGGCTCGGGCACATACTGCACCGTGGGAGAATGTCTTACCGGCTGAGCATAGAGATTCATTAAATGATAATACTCCTCCGGCATTTCTGTCAATACATTCAGCCCCAGGCTCCGGGCCGCATTCACCGTGATAGGATAGTCATGGGTCCATTTCCCGCTCGAAAGCATCCTCGCCGTTTCTTTCACCTTATCCTCCGGCATTTTGTCGGCCAGGAGTTCTCCAATCACTTCCTCAAGCTGATTGATCGCCTTCCGGGCCAGGTCCGCCTGGATAAGCGTCTGGTCATCAACCTTGTTCATATCCTTTGCCTTCAGCACTTTTAATATGGAAGCAGCCGGGTACCGGCCGAGCTGGGGATCAACAGGCCCGAGGACGGCATTCGCATCCATTACAATTTCATCAGCGGCCAGAGCAATCAAGGTACCGCCGCTCATAGCGAAATGGGGAACAATAACCCGGGTCTTCGCCGGATGTCCCTTCAAAGCTCTTGCTATCTGGACCGACGCGAGAACCAGCCCTCCGGGAGTATAAAGAACCAGGTCGATAGGCGTAGAGTCATCCGTCATCCTAATCGCTCGAATCACCGCCTCGGAATCATTGACATCAATGTATTTCATCAGAGGAAACCCCAGGAGACTCATCGTTTCCTGGCGATGGATAAGGGCTATCACCCTTACCGCATATTTCCTCTCAATACGTTGCATAAGACGAAGTCTTGCTGCCTCAAGCATGTGTCTTTGCATAACAGGTTGTAAGGCACTGAAAATGAAAAATAGCCAGAATAGTGCTCCGATTCCTGCCATTTCATGCTCCTTTTTTAAAGGTAAAAAATGCCGGCAACTCCGGCCCCCCTCCCTCCCCTTCCAAGCGTCCTCCAGGCAGAGGGAAATATGTCAGTCCACTATTAACAAGATACCACTAAGCATAGAAATTGAAAAGGAATTTTTTCTCCTCCCTCTCAGGGTCCAACCATTACTTCCTTGACCAACCCAAAATCTTCATGCTAAAATACTTATACCATTAACAATAAGGAGAGTGCCATAGTGGGTTTCACAAATCCCAAGCACTTCAGCAAGGCAACCCCAGCTACCCCATAGGGAGCAAAGGTTGCCTTTTCATTTTAGGCACCCCATGCGGGAAGATTCCCACAACAATTTCACCATGAATAAAGCAAGACAGTACAAAAAACCATATTATACGCAATGCGTACTTTCTACTATTACAATGGAAATACGAACATTAGCAAGAATCACATAGACACAGAGTAGAGAAAAGTGCTAAGCTACTATACAAAAGAGGTTGACCGGCAACTTTTAACGAACTTCGTATATTAATTGTTATGAGACCAAAATAATCAAAGCACAGTCAGTTTACTCACAGGGGATTTAGCTATGAAGGAGTTTCTGGCCGAATTTGAAAGGTCGTTTAGGGAATGGGTCGAGTCAGCATGCAAAGAATGGA
>JAADIA010000031.1 GCA_013151555.1 Nitrospirota bacterium
CCAAGACTTTAATCTGCAAAACCTTGCCAGCCTGGACCAAGTTTTTGGTAAAATTTTTGTCTTCGAGGCTTGGCTGAGGATTTCCTGAGGGATGGTTGTGAACGCAAATTATAGATACCGCAAAATTCTGCAAAGCCTTTTGAAAAATTTCCCGGGTAATAGGTTCAGCTTGGTTTACCGTCCCCTCTGTTATTTCTGCGATATCAATGATTCTATTTTGAGAATTAAGAAGTAAAATTTTAAAGACTTCTTTCTTTAAATCCCTCATGCGCGGCATGAGAATTTCCACCACATCTTTTGAGGATTTTATTTTAAGCTTATTTTCTTTTATCTCTTCATCCCTAAATCTCCGCCCAATCTCAATCGCTGCTTTTATCTGGCAAATCTTTGCCATTCCCAATCCTTTAAAATCTTTCCAGTTGGATAAATCGGTATGAGACATATTGCGAAAGGTTTTAAATTTCTGCAGAACCTTTCTTGCCAGATCAATAGCACTCTGGCCTTTTACCCCCGTCCGCAACAAAATTGCCAACAATTCGGAATCACTAAGTGTATGTTCCCCATTTCTTAGCAATTTCTCTCGCGGCCTATCATCCTTCGGCCAAGCCTTTATACCGGATAATAAATATTTTTTCAGTTTAGTTTTCCTTATGCTTGTTCTATACCTAAATTTGGAAAAACAGAGAAAACAACAGAAACTATTAAAACAGGGACAGACACTATTTATTTTAAAAGCACCCACACTGTCTATGACAATTCCAACCTACTACTCCACCTATGCCTCTCGTTATCGTAACGAATGCAGCCCTGTTTGCCAAGCTTTTCGTTATTGTAATGTAGAAATATTCCTTTCCACTTTTTCGATTCTGCAGCCTCTTCCTCTTCCCCTTATTCATCCAAAAAATGTCCCGCGGTTTTTTTGAGAACTTTGGCGATTTTGACCAGGGTTTCCAGGGATGGTGAGATGGCGCCGGTTTCGTAATGAGAGATGCTTTTTTGTGTGCTGCCGATTTTGTCGGCCAGTTGGGTCTGGGTGAGGTCCATCTCGACCCGGGCTAATTTGATTTTCTTCCCTAATTTTTTCTTATTCATTTGCTTCCTCTTCCTTTAAAAAAACCGGCAAAGGGTTTGGGCGGAGTCCGGTTATTTGCTCCTATTCCTTCAGGATAATAATATATACCAATTTAGTCATAAAGGCAAGGTTTTTCTGGAAAATGAATGAGAGGGAAACTCCAGAAGGTTTGCTGCCGGGAAAAGGGGAAAGGATGGAGGCAAGAATGAAAACGGCTGGATAGTCCGCCCGGTATCCTCAGAAAATTAAAACCCCTGCCTTATCGGATTGATAAGGACAAGGGTTCGAATTGGTTAGAATGGTGGAGGCGAGGGGAATCGAACCCCTGTCTCGAGATAGATCCAAAGCAGCATCTACATGTTTAGCCTATTCTTTAAATTTCGCCTTCTTCCGACTCCTATAGGCGGGATGCGGAAGGGGCTAGCTTAAGAAAGTCTCGCCCCGTTCACTTAAGCAAAGAACGGAACCAGCCTGCTAAACGGCGTCTCTTCCTCCCCACAGGCTAAGTCAGAGAGACGTGCTGGCCTATTTAGGCAGCATAAGCAAACTGCTGATTGGCAGTTAGTTTTTTGCCAGGTGTTTTTACGAGGCCTCCCGGCAACCTCGGCATGCAGCTATCTTTTTCCTTATCCCGATCGAATCCTATTCGCCCCCCTTTCCGGTTAACTTGTTTCGTTCACAATTGTAATTTTAAACTTTAAACTTTTAACTTTCAACCTTTAACTTTCTTCAACTTTCTTCAACTTTCTTTCCTTCTATCTTTAGCTGCTTTCTCCATTTCTCTATCCGCTTCTTTCTTCTTTAAGTCCTGACGTTTATCGTATGACCGTTTCCCCTTGGCCAAAGCCAGTTCCACCTTGGCCAGCCCGTGCTTAAAATAGAGTTGCAGGGGAATAAGGGTCAGGCCACGCTCGGCGGTCTTTCCCAATAACTTTTTAATTTCCCTTTTATGTAAGAGCAACTTTCGCGTTCTGGTGGGGTCCTGCTCAGCCACGATTCCGAATTCATAAGGACTTATATGTAAATTATGAAGGAATATTTCCTCTCCTTCAATGTGGGCAAAACTATCCTTCAGATTAGCTCGTCCCTGCCGGAGTGACTTTACCTCCGTTCCCCGTAAAACCATCCCGGCTTCATATGTTTCCAGGATATGGTAATCGTGCCTGGCTTTTCTATTTCTTGCTACTACCTTATTTTCCCCTGCCATTATAAACCCCTATAAGTAAATATACCATATCTAACGATAAATAGCAATAAAACGGCGGCAATTCAAGCTATAGTAACAGCCCCCCGGTTTACCCGCAAGCCAAAAAATGGTTGACATAAGAAGGATAATTACAGTATGATAGGAGAAGGAAAAGCCGAAGTGGCGGAACTGGCAGACGCGCATGATTCAGGGTCATGTGGGGGCAACCTCGTCGGGGTTCAAATCCCCGCTTCGGCATTATGCTTTATAATTATTAGAAAGCAATAAGTTAAGCTAACCAAGTTTTTTTGGTATCCATACGGCACCCTGTTACCTCGATGGTGACAATGTTATTGCCTTCCCCGGTAACACGACGCGATATCCTATCCCAGACCATCCTGTCATCGTCAAGATAAACGGTAACAGGGCCATTTAATATGACGTTATAAAGCAATCGGGAATCAAATTCATCTAATTCCAGCGCAATCTGGATATTAACCTCTCATTTGCCGCAAAAAAAGACGTTACCGGTAATCTGCCCGAGCGTGGGAAGATATTTGAGTAGTAAGTATGAAAAGTCAAGCTTGCCCATTGTGCAATACGGAAACGGTGCGTAGTTATTTCCAGGACGACAGGCGGGACTATCTTCGCTGTCAAATGTGCCATTTGATATTTGTTCCTTCGGGGCAGTTCTTATCTGAAAGAGAAGAAAAGGTCCGGTATGACTTACACCAAAACCGGCCGGAAGACCAAAGGTATCGTCAATTTTTAGGCCGGATATTTAATCCTCTGCAAGAGCGTTTAGCTCCGGGAAGTTACGGTCTGGATTTTGGCTCCGGCCCGGGGCCGACACTCTCGGTAATGTTTGAAGAGGCGGGACATTCTGTAACTATCTATGACTATTATTATGCCAGGAAGCCTTCGGTATTGGAAAAGCAATACGATTTTATTACCGCCACTGAGGTGCTGGAACACCTTCATATGCCCGGAAAAGAGTTGGATAGGTTATGGAATTGCCTGAAGCCGGGAGGCAGCCTGGGGGTGATGACTAAACTTGCGTTAGAGCCGGAGAGGTTTTCTCAATGGCATTATAAAAATGATCCTACGCATGTTTGTTTTTTCTCCCGGTCGACCTTTGAATGGTTGGCCGCTCAGTGGCTGGCAGAACTTACGTTTGTTGATAAGGATGCCGCTATTTTCCTTAAGAAATAATAAATTCTAAAGTTGAGAGAAGGGAAACAAGCCTCGTCGCTGAACCTTGACGCCGGGGAAAGGAGGAGAGATGTTAAGTGAATCAAAGCTTGAGACGACGGAGTTAGGCAAGACGGGACTTGAAATCACCCGGTTTGCAGCCGGAGGTCATTTTACAAATGGACCCCTTGCCCATGAAGATATCCCCAGGAGGGTAAATGAACTTAACCATCTCCTGGACCTTGGGGTAACTTATTTTGATGTTCAGTGGGAACCGGAAGAACTGGCTACGGCGGAAATCATGAAAACCCGCAAGGATGAGTTTGCGGTAGCCTGGCCTCTGCATGGGGTTACACAACTTGGCGGGGAAATCACGGAAAAGTATATCCTGGACTACTGTAATGACCACCGGTCCCGTTTTGACGTTCAACATGTGGATATCCTGCTCTGGGTAGCCCTTGAGCTTTATGAAGAGACTGAGAAGAAGGTGATGGATGTGGTTCGTTCCGCCTTTTCTACTCTTAAGGCACAGGGATTTTGTGACTACCTTGCCTTTTCTTGTCACCATTCCCCGGAAATGGCATTGCGGGGAATTGCAGCCGATGGTTTTGATGTTATGATGGCGCCTTATTGTGCACTTCACCCAGCAGCAGAAAGAGAGGTGTTCAAGGCGGCAAAAGCTAAGGGTATCGGAACGGTGGGGATGAAACCCTTCGGGGGTAGTGAAGGTTTTTTTACTAAGGTATGGTCAGGTGAAATAACTCACCCGGAAGTAAAAAAATGGAAAGACGGCAAAGAACCTTTTGAGGCAGCAACCCGCTGGATAATGCAGAATAAGGACCTTGATTGTACGGTTCCGGGGGCCCACTCAATTCAACAGATTGACCAGCTCTTCAAGGCGGTACAGGAACCTTTCAATGATGAAGATGAAGAAATCCTGAACACAATGAAAAGAATCCTGAAGGAGACGGATCTGGATGCGCAGATAAAGGGTCCGGTCGGCAAGCCGGGCAAATGGAATTAAGCACAGGTTATTATTGAGTCAGGAGATTAAAATGAAGAAGCCGGTTATTGGTATTACTATGGGAGACCCTGCCGGAATCGGGGCAGAGATCATCGTTAAGGCTTTCTCCGAAGAGGAATTTTCCCGGATTTGCTTGCCTTTAGTCATTGGGGAGAAGAAAGTTTTAGAAAGAGCTATTGACCTGGTCAAAGACGCGGGGGGTGAGAGGATATCCCTGCATTGTATCTCTGCGGTGGAAGAAGCCGGAGGTGAACAGGGAATAATCGACCTCCTTGACCTGAATAACATAGAAGCGGATTTTTTAACTTATGGCCGGGTGGATAAAGATTGTGGGAAAGCTTCCATAGGGTATATCGAAAAGGCGATAGAGCTGGCTTTAAAAGGAGAAATCCAGGCTATGGTTACTGCGCCTATCCATAAAGAGGCTGTAAATCTGGCCGGTCTGCCCTACCCTGGCCATACCGAGTTTTTAGCGGCCTTAACCGGAACGAGAGATTATGCCTTGATGCTTATTGACGGCGATTTTCGCATCATTCATGTTTCCAACCATCTTCCTTTGAAACAAGCCTGTGAGGAAGTGAAAAAAGAGAGGATCTTAAAAGTTATCAGGTTGGGAAACGAAATGTTGAAGAAGTTGGGAAAAGAAAATCCCCGCATAGCCGTAGCCGGGCTTAACCCGCACGCCGGGGAGGGAGGATTGTTTGGCCGGGAAGAGATAGAAGAGATAGTTCCGGCTCTGGAGTTGGCCGGGAAAGAAGGAATTAAAGTGGAGGGACCGATTCCTCCGGATACTATCTTCTCCAAAACACGGGGGGGACAATATGATTTGGCTGTGGCTATGTATCACGACCAGGGACATATTGCCATGAAAGTAGCCGGTTTTACTTATAACCGGGAAAGTGACCGGTGGACTTCTATCAGCGGAGTAAATATTACTTTGGGATTACCGATTATTCGCACTTCTGTTGACCACGGGGTAGCTTTCGACCAGGCAGGAAAGGGAACGGCTAATCCTCAGAGCTTGAAGGAGGCAATAAGGTTAGCGGTGCAATTAGCGCAGAAATTGCCTTGCTAACAGCAAGCCGGTTATCGTCTTCCCGTCTTTTATTGTCCCTTCTTCAATCATCTTCAGGGCTTCCTTAAATTTGAGGATGACCGGTTCCAGAAATTCATCGCTTTCTAAGTTCTGTTGTTTTTTCTCCAAATGAGTAGCTAAAAAGAGGTGGATGAGTTCGCTGCTGAATCCGGGGGAAGGATAGAAGGAGAGTAGTTTTTTTAATTTTCCTGCCCGGTAGCCGATTTCTTCCTCTAATTCTCTCTCGGCACATGACCGGGGCTCTTCTCCTTTCTCCAACTTTCCGGCAGGGATTTCGTAGATTACCTCCTCCACCGGCTTGCGGAACTGTCTTATCAGGATTACTTCCCCTCCGGGAAGAAGGGGAACGGCAGCCACCGCTCCTTGATGTTCGACGATTTCTCTAATAGCCTCTTTGCCGTTAGGAAGAATAACTTCATCGATCCGCAGATTGATTATCTTTCCTTTGTAAACCTGTCTTGATTTGCTTGTTTTCTCTTCCATATACAGGTTACCATAACATAAATTGCCGCTCTTGACAATTTTGGTTAAAGTCAGGTAAAGGAATTTTTGCTATTTCCCGAGACAGAGAGAGATAAATCGCAGAATATCAAGGGAGATGAATTGCATTTTTGGTCTCAACACAGGTATCAATAGTTGAGATTGCTGAAATCAGAAGAGAGTTCTCTGAACAATAAGCCTTATTTCCTGGTAAAGGTCAGGAGCACGATTGAGTTTGCCGGGACCGAGTAGTTCAGCTCTTTACCCTTGATTTGTAAACTCGAATCCTGCAATTTAACTTCGGTTGGATTCTCCCATCCATTTCTTGCCATATAGCTTTTTCCGGTAAGCGTTTTAATGCGTACATTTTTTACCGGATTAAAATCATGCAATACTACCCGGGTGCTCAAAGTTTTCCGGGGGTTGCGGTTGGTGAGAATTAGATTGAGCTCGTTGTCATCGTTATTAACCATGGCGATTGCGTCCAGGTAGGGCACCTCGGTTATGGGTGAATACTTGCCTGATGAGGTATACATAGGAGAATCGACGTTGATGCGAACAGGAATCGTGCCGGATTGGAGTGAATAGAGTGTACGGGCAAAGTAAACAGGGTTAGGATAGACAATCTCTCTTGCCTTAACCAGACCCCCGGCGTGATTTACCAGGGCACTGTGGGTTATTATTTCTACAAGACCGTCAAGCCGGATACTCGTATTGAGGATTCCGGAATAGAAAAGGGCTTCACTTAACGTTTGATTGTTGGGTAAATTGGGTTTATTCGTGAAGATTTGAAGTTCTGTTATAGCAATCCGGGGATCTTTCACTCGTTTAGCCATCTGCGCTCCCAGGGCACGCAGTTCATCAGCATAAGAGAAAGTAAAGGCCATCAGAGATTCAAATACATCCGTGGGATCCGAATATTTAGAAGTCCCTCCTCCAACCAAGGTATGGAGCGACACAGAGCGCAGAATATCCGCGTCTTTCTGAACAAGGGGTGCATTCCATTTGAGACTCTGGCCATTTGCTATGGTTTTGATGTTTGGGTCAACAGCAGTCATTGCTTCATAGAATTTCCGATATCGTTCAGCATACTTCTCGGGGGTGGTAAAACCGATTTGCCACCGACCCCAGAGTTCATTTCCAAGCTCCCAATAGACAACATTGTACGGTTTGGGATGACCGTTTTTCGCTCGCAACGCTCCGTACTTAGTATCCACGCCACCGTTGCAATATTGCACCCACTCGGCTGCTTCTTCCGGAGTGCCATTACCTGCGTTCACTACAATAAGCGGTTCCGCACCTACAGCTTTGCAGAAAGCCATCCACTCGTCTGTACCCACCTGATTGGACTCGATCATATCCCAGGGCCGGTTCATTCTGGTTGGTCTCTTGTCGCGGGGACCAACGCCGTCCTTCCAGTGATAACCTGAGACGAAGTTGCCTCCGGGAAAACGCAACATGGACAATCGGGATTTGCGAGTGAACCGGACCACATCCGCATCAAATCCTTTCACATTATCATCCGGGAAAAGCGCCATTTGATCCAACCAGACTGTACCCGGTTTTGACAACCCAATGCTAAGCATCAGGAGCGTGCCGTTCTTCACCCTTTTCCGGATCTTGAGCTTTAAAACGTAACGCTTCCAGTCTTTCGTCCCGACTTTAACGTTACCCTCTGCCAGCACATATTTCCCTTCTGCAACTTTATTTATTGCAATATTCAGCTTGAGGGGAAGGATGCTGCGGGCATAAAAGCTCAGCGTATAATTTTGTTCCCGATGGAGAGGAAGATAGATAGCCTGGAAGACGCCTGCCTGCTGACTTTTCAAGGAGTTGACGGTTATCTTCTGGGCCAGTTCAGAATTAAAAGAATCCGTATCGAGCTTATAAACCACATTCCCACTTCCATAAGCCAGCCACCAGGGAGCAATATTCCGGTCAAACCACCAGGGAGTAACATTCCGGTTAGTGCTTTCTTTTACCTTCGCATCCGGCATACCTGCCAATTTTGCATATTGGCCATAACGTTGCCCGATCCAGGAATACTCTCTCCCCGTAAAATATTTCCACCCTTCAAAGCCCGGATTATCCAATATCTGCGCCCACGCTCCCCCGTAAACATCCCTCACAAGGTGCTCGGCAAACTTAGCATAAAGGTAACGGCTGATCGGATTTTTGGCTTTATCTTTAGGATAAATATCAACTTTTGCACCGGCATTATTACTTTTCTCAAAAGTAAAAAGTCCCTGACTCTGCTGAGCTATGCTTTGTGGAGAGACAACTGCCAATAAGGCAACTATCAACAAGGGAATTGTATACACCTTCATAAAAATGACCTCCTCTTAGATACTAAAGATAATAGATTGACTATTAAAACTTAATTTCGGGGAGTCTTCCTTCTGTGATACTTTAGTATATCTTAGAGGAGCTAAAAGTCAAGGCTTTTTTTAGATCATCAAGAGTTCCAAGAATCCTTATACCGTTTTTACTAAAAAAGCTTGAAAATGGTTTCAAAATAGTCTATACTTCTGTTTAAGATGAAGATTGAAGGAACTACTAAAGTTATCGGTATCTTTGGCTATCCCGTTAAGCATAGCGCCTCACCGGCAATGCATAATGCTGCCTTCAAGGCCCTGGAGCTGGACTATGTTTATCTCCCTTTCGAGGTAAAGCCGGAGAGAATAGAAACCGCCGCTAAGGCGCTTATCGCCTTGAATATAGCCGGGGTAAACGTTACTATTCCCCATAAAGAAACTATTCTTCCTCACCTCAACGAAATTTCCCGGGAAGCTCAACTAATCGGGGCAGTAAATACCATTGTGGTCAGGGACAATAAGTTAATTGGTCATAATACTGACGGTCAGGGATTTGTTGCTTCCCTTAAAGAGAATGGGGAGAAGAAAATCAAAGAAAAGACTCTGCTTATTTTAGGAGCAGGAGGAGCGGCAAGAGCAGTAGCTACCCAGGCAGCCCTGGAAGAAGCTGGAAGAATTCTCATCACCGATAAGCTTAAAGAGAAAGCAGAGCAAGTAGTTCGTGACCTTAATAAAAATATTCCTTCCTGTGAAGTTCGAACTATTCCTCAAGAAGAAATTAAATCTACACTTAAAGATGCCGATTTTCTCATCAACGCCACTCCGATAGGGATGAACCCCGGGGATCCTCTTATCATTAATCCCGATTGGCTCCCGACTTCTCTCCTTGTCTTCGATTTGGTCTATAACCTTGGAGAGACCAAGTTAATGAAAGCGGCCCGGGAGAAAGGTTGCCGGGTGATAGGAGGGTTGGGAATGCTGGTCCAGCAAGGAGCTATCTCTTTTCAATTGTGGACGGGAAAAGAAGCTCCTCTTAAGGTAATGCGCAAGGTATTAGAGGAGAAATTCAGGTGACATTTTTCTTAGGAGCAGTCAGTCTCATGTTCGGCTCAATAGTAGGCAGTTTCCTTAATGTCTGTATTTATCGCTTTCCCCGGGAAGAATCGATCGTCTTGCCCGGCTCTCACTGTCCTCACTGTCAGAAGATGCTTTCCTGGTATGATAATATTCCTTTTTTAAGTTATATCTTCCTGAAAGGAAAATGCCGCTATTGTCATCAGAGAATCTCTTTTCGCTATTTTCTCGTGGAACTTTTAACGGCACTTTTTTTCCTTACCCTATTCCTGAAGTTCGGACTTGGCTGGGAATTGATTATTTATCTATTCTTCATTTCCAGTTTAATAATTGCCACTTTTACCGATTTCGACCATCTAATAATACCGGATGTAGTCACCTACCCCACCCTGATCCTGGGACTTATCCTCAGCACAGTTTATCCTTCCATGCAAAGAAGTATCTTCCACTGGAGTACAATCAGTGCCAGCTCAAAGGAAGGATTTCTTTCTTCCCTCGTTGGAGCTCTCCTGGGAGGATTGTTTCTTTATGCTATCGGCATCTTTGGAGAAATGGCTATCAACCTCTTCGGGAAAAAGGAGCTCAAGAAAGAAGTGTCCAATAAAGGAGGGGTCATGGGAGGTGGAGATATAAAGTTGCTGGCGATGATTGGGGCTTTCCTGGGTTGGCAGTTAGTAGCTTTAACCATATTCCTCTCTGCCTTATCCGGTTCCATAGCAGGGATAATCCTAAAGTTTAAAAAAGGAGAAAGTTATATTCCTTACGGTCCCTATTTAGCTCTGGGAGCAGTAATCAGCCTTCTCGAAGGAGAGAAACTGATCAACTGGTATCTTCATCGGATAGGAGGTTAATCATGCTACGTTATCTGACGGGCGGAGAATCACACGGTCCCTGTCTTACAGCTATCCTGGAAGGCATCCCGGCAGGGTTAAGGATAAACAAGAAACTCCTTGATGAAGAACTCCGCCGCCGACAAGCCGGATACGGACGGGGAGAACGAATGAACATCGAGGCCGATGAAGCAGAAATTCTCTCCGGGCTGAGAGGAGGAGAAACTATAGGGAGTCCGATTACCCTTCTTATCAGGAATAAAGATTGGGAAAATTGGAAAGATATCATGTCTCCCTTTTCCCCTCCCGAAAGCTCCCGGGATAAAGACAAGTCTTCTTTGAAAACAACGGATAAACTCACCCGCCCCCGTCCGGGTCATGCGGACTTAGCCGGAGCGATTAAATATAATCATACAGATATGCGGAACATCCTTGAGCGGTCCAGTGCCCGCGAGACAGCTGCCCGGGTAGCAGTGGGAGCAATAGCCAGGGTCCTCTTGAAAGAATTTTCGATTGAAATAATAAGCCAGGTAGTGGAGATAGGAAAAGTCAAAGCTCATACTGCCGATTTGACCGTAGAAAAAATCCGTAGACAGCGGGACAAGTCCAAGATAAGTTGTCCGGACCGAACCGCAGAGAAATTAATGATTGAGGAGATAGGACAAGCAGCGAAGGCCGGCGATAGCCTGGGCGGAATATTTGAAGTAATGGTAACCAATGTTCCTGTGGGCCTGGGAAGTCATGTTCATTGGGATAAAAAGCTTGACGGGAGATTAGCTCAAGCGCTAATGAGCATTCAGGCCATAAAGGGCATAGAAATAGGGTTAGGATTTGAAACTGCCCGCCGGCCGGGCTCAAAAGTGCACGATGAAATATTTTATCAGGAACGACAAAGCAGCATGGAGAAACAAGGATTCTATCGAAAGACAAACAATGCGGGAGGAATCGAAGGCGGAATGACCAACGGGGAACTGCTCTTAGTCAGAGCCGCAATGAAACCTATTCCCACTCTTAAAGTCCCCTTGAAGTCAGTCGACCTGATTACAAAAGAGTTGGTTGAGGCTGCTGTAGAAAGAGCCGATGTCTGTGCCGTCCCGGCTGCCGCTGTTGTGGCCGAAGCCGTCGTTGCTTTTGAGATAGCTAAGGCGATGCGAGAAAAATTCGGGGGAGACAGCCTCGGGGAAATGAAAAGAAACTATGAAGCTTATATGGATTATGTAAGAAGTATATAACCGGCTAACAGGCTCTGGGTATGCTTCCTTAAGCTTATCCCTTATTCTTATTTCTCAAAATAGGAAATGAACTTGAAAAACATTGTTTTACTTGGTTTCATGGGAACAGGGAAGACCGCAATCGGTAAAAGAGTAGCCGAGAAGCTGGAGATGGAATATCTCGATATTGATAATCTCATCGAGCTGGAAGCGAAAATACCCATCAGCGAGATATTCTCTCTCTTCGGAGAAGAACACTTCCGGGACCTGGAAAGCAAAATAGCTAAAACCGTCTCTAAATACGAAAATAAGGTTATCGCTACCGGGGGAGGGATAGTTCTCAGAAAAGAAAATATGGATAACCTGCGTCAGGGAGGCGTGCTCATCTGCCTCACTGCTCGTCCCGAAGTAATTTTAGAAAGGACACAAAAAGAACACCATCGTCCTCTTTTAGAGGTAGACTACCCTCTGGTTACGATTAAGGAACTTCTTGCCTACCGAGCCCCTTTCTATGCTCAGGCAGATTATAGCCTGGATACTTCTGATTTAACTATCGAGCAAGTAGCAGAAAAGGTAATCGCCTTATTCAAGGAGTCAAAATAGCATGTCCAATGTTAACCAGGAACTGGTGAAGATGTATTTTGAGATGAACGGATTTTTAGTTAAAAGAGACGAACAGTTTTTAATTCTCAATCTCAAACCCCAATCTATAGACCCCCCTCCCGCTTTTCTCATTAAGTCAGGGGATTTGCTGGCTATAGGAAGAGCTACCGTAGCGATAAAGGGATGGCACTCGGATAAATTTTTTCCTTCCCGTCTTCGCAACTCCCCGGAAATATTCGGTTTTGTCCAGCCGGAAGCTTTAAAGATAACCAAGAATTTTTTCGGAGGGAACAAATTTAAGAAGATATTGATTGTCTCTCATCTTCCCGCGAAAGAGGAAATGAAGAAAAAAAGTATAAAGTTCCTTAAAGGAAAAGGAATCGACCATATCCTGGAGTTCGATTCCATATTGAAATATCTCATCCGCAAAGTAAAACCCAACCACAACTATATTAAATCCGACCTCCTCCAGCTCTTAAGACTCCTGAAATGCTATCACCTACTGCAAGAACCCCAACTGGAACTATTCAAGTAAACCAGCTCGCAACTAATACGCCTAGCAGGACTTGAACCTGCAACCCTCGGATTAGAAATCCGATGCTCTGTCCGGTTGAGCTATAGGCGCATATTGTTTATTTATAAAGACTTACACCACTACTCAAAAAACGACCTCCGCACTTTTAGTCTGATGCTTTGCACAAAAACACACTTTTAACCTAAATAAGTTAAGAAAATTCTGAATTGTTCCTTGTAACCACATTGTGTCCACAAGCAACGATTAGGCCCTCAATCTTATAACACATTTCAATACTTTGGTCAATAATTTGCTCATGCTTCTCTTAGTTTTAAGTTGTGTCTTCATGACTTGCGGAAATCTCTTAAGTAAGGACTCTTTCTATTTCTGTTACTCATTTATCCACGGATAAAATACAACCTCTCCTTGACATAACGATCCACCTGGAGTACATTCACAACATGGGAAATATGGATATATTAATTTTCATCTTCGGACTATTTGTTTTTTTTCGTATTTTCAGTACAAAAAGCATTCCTCTGACACTCACAAGCTACACAATCGCAGTCATAGCATATTTAATCTTTTTCAAATGGAATATGAAAAAGATAAACAGATTTTTACTTAACGGCATAATATTAGTTACCATTCCCGGTATTTACCTTGCAATAAAAAGACTCCCTCATCATATGAGCATGGCTGTATGGTCGCCAATGGAGGGCATAGTACCTTTCCTGTTTGATATATTATTAGCAATAATCTCAGGTCTTGTATTTGGGTGGAGAGCATATTTAATCTTTACTAAAAAGAATATGAAGAAAGCAACTAAAGTTTTCCTATCAGCCATAATACTATTTTTTATTATCTGCGCCTCCTTATTGTTAACCAAAATCTATACTTTTTAAAGCAACGGATTTTAGATAAATAGGATAAATAGGGACAGACACCATTAAATCACGATTCGCTTACCCAGCCTGTCTCCTGGAAAAGGACTTAAACACCCTACTCTTTCGCGCAAGCGAGCATTTCCCGGGCGTGTTTTACAGCGGTCAGGGTTTCTTTTTCGCCACTCA
>JAADIA010000019.1 GCA_013151555.1 Nitrospirota bacterium
GAACCAGAACTGTCCGGCCCCTACGGCAGACTTAAAAGTATAACGCTTGGAGACTCCAAAGAAGATTACTCCTTTAACTCTGCCATCGTTTCCCAAGAGAGGTTGGTAAAGAGCCTGGTAGGGTTCCCCTTTAAAGATGGCTTTCTCGTCGTAGTAAGAACTTTTTTCTTTAAGCACTTTCTCTCTAATCTGAGGAGTGAAGGGAATATCTCCTATCTCTTTTGACTCCCCTTTAGTAAAGAGGGGTTCCGAGTCTATTCTCACGCTTACTCCGGTCAGATTTTCCAAATATTCGGTGAAGCCTCGTTCCAAAAGGTAAGCAACGATGAGGTTCCCGACCACTTTACCGTTTTTCCAAACGGGGAGGACTGCTGAGCCGGCTAAAGCCTTTGACTGGAAGACCTCAATGAGAAGGATAGTTTCTGTTGCCTCGGCCTTTTCCTTAGTGTAATCCATTCCTTCCATTCTTCCCGGTTCCCAGATGATGGTGGGTTTTCCTGTCCCCGGCGGTCTCAGAGGTTGGGTGGTAGTTAGTTTCTCCAGAGTGGGCAGGTCCTCCCTTCTAAATTCGGGACTGCGGATGATAATTTCTGCTCTTAACTTAGCTTTTTCCTGGTAGTCTTCTATAACTCTGCGGAATTCCTGGGAAGCATTTTCTAATTTGTTCCTGATCTCTCTATCTACTCTCTTGGCATTCAGCTTAACCACGATGATGGTGGATAGAAGCATGGGAATCAGGCCCATGAAAAGGAAGGCTAAGGTCAACTTGCTTTGTATCTTCGGTTTAAATAGTCTCAGTTTCATGCTCAAAGATGGTCCTGCCCTCTTCGTTTAAGGTGCAGATGGGTTCGTTTCTTTTCCCGGGATTTCTGAGTTATCCCAAGCCTGGATGCCGATTGTTTCCAGAAAGGGCTACCGGATTGCTATCCCGGGGGCCAGTTGAGTTTTCTTCCTCCCAGCAGATGGAAATGAAGGTGTTCCACTGTCTCGCCTGCATCCCGGCCGGAATTAATCACTATCCTGAAGCCATTCCGGGATATGGAAAGGTCCTCGGCAATCCTTTTCGCCACTAAATGGATTTTACCTACTAATTCTTTATCTTCTTCTCTTAATTGGGTTAGATTCGGGATGTGTTTCTTAGGGACAATCAGGATATGGATGGGAGCCTGAGGGTGGATATCCTCAAAGGCAAAAACTTCATTGTCTTCATAAATAATCTTACTTTTTATCTTCCCCTGAATAAGATGGCAGAAAAGACAATCCGACACTGATGATCACCCCCTCCGCAATTTGCTCTGGTATGTTTATTAAACTATCACAAAATTCATTCCGGTCTGTGATTATACTAACCTTAGAGAGTAAAACCATACAAATTATTTTTGTTTAATCGGCGCCCTGGCAAATCTGAAGGATTTTCAGGATTTAAGTATTCCCGAATGCCTTGAATTGCCGGGCGTAATCCAGGACAGGATTCCTCCTAATGCCCTAATATATCATAGACCTTCTTCAAAGACAAGAAAACTTGTGGCTTTGCTCCTCATTTATTTTTGAAGGGAATACCTCTATCCTCCTCAAAAATCCCCCTCAACAGTCACTTTCGCTCCCTTCAGAGAGGCCGTTCCCCTACGGCGGTCACTTCGTTTGCCGATTATCCTTCCAAGCGGGTTGTTTATCTATTGTGTTCATTGATGTAAACCGGGGGGAGGTTTGCTTGCAGGAGAAAAAGGTTATAATTTTGGAGAGAAAAACGAAATCATCTTGACTTGCGACGACTAAATTGTTAGGATTAAGATGGCTTTGACAACAAGTTGACGGGTGCTCAAGAGTTCCGGTTAATAACCTTGCCTGGGCGTTGCAAGCAGACCGAAGAACCGGAATGCCGGGGTGTTTGACGAGTGTTGTCGAGAGGAGTTTACGATCAACATCAAATTGGGACGTCATAATAAAGTGTCGCCCCGGGGTAGGAAACAGGAGGTAGGAGAATATGGCAGGAAAACAGCTTTCTTTTGGTGCAGAAGCTCGGAGGTCAATACTCAACGGCGTTGAGCAACTAAGCGGAGCGGTGAAGGTAACCTTAGGTCCTAAAGGGAGGAACGTAGTACTGGAGAAGAAATTTGGTTCTCCTACTGTTACCAAGGATGGAGTAAGCGTGGCCAAGGAAGTGGAGTTGGAAGATCCCTATGAGAATATGGGGGCTCAGATAGTCAAGGAGGTAGCCGAGAAGACTTCCGATATAGCCGGGGATGGAACGACTACGGCTACGGTTCTGGCGGAATCAATATTTAGAGAAGGATTGAAAAACGTTACTGCCGGAGCCAATCCCATGGCTCTCAAACGTGGGATTGAGAAAGCCGTAGCTAAGGTCGTAGAGGAACTGAAAACCTTAAGCAAAGAAGTGAAAGGAAAGGCGGATATTTCTCACGTAGCTGCTATTGCTGCGAACAATGATTGTAGCATAGGAGATACTATTGCCGAGGCGATGGAGAAAGTAGGCAAAGATGGGAGTATTACTGTGGAAGAGGGTAATACTATGGAGATGACTTTGGACCTGGTAGAAGGGATGCAGTTTGACCAAGGGTATCTGTCTCCTTACTTTATCTCTAATGCCGATACTCAGGAAGTCATTCTTGAGGAACCTTGCATTCTTCTCCATGAAAAGAAAATAAGCAATATGAAGGATCTTCTTCCTCTTCTGGAACAGGTAGCCAAAGAAGGGAAACCTTTTCTCATTATTGCTGAGGATGTAGAGGGGGAAGCCCTGGCTACTCTGGTGGTGAACAAGATGAGGGGAATGCTATCCTGTGCAGCGGTGAAAGCTCCGGGGTTTGGCGATAGAAGGAAAGCAATGCTTGAGGATATAGCTATTCTCACCGGGGGACAAGTGATTGTCGAAGATTTAGGGTTGAAGTTGGAGGGAGTAAAGATAGACATGCTTGGTCGGGCTAAGCGGGTAAAGATAGATAAAGATAGTATCACTATTGTGGAAGGAGCCGGGGATAGTGCTGCTATAACTGAGAGAGCTAAACGGATAAAGAAAGAAATTGAAGATACCACCTCTGATTACGATAAGGAGAAACTCCAGGAGAGGTTAGCAAAAATAGCCGGAGGAGTAGCCGTTATCAACGTAGGAGCAACTACGGAGATGGAGATGAAAGAGAAGAAAGCTCGGGTAGAAGATGCTCTTCATGCCACGAGAGCGGCCATAGAGGAAGGAGTTGTTCCCGGAGGGGGCGTGGCCCTTCTTCGGTGCATCGGGAAGTTAGAGAAACTAAAACTTGAAGGCGATGAGGCGGTAGGGCTGTCTATTATCAGAAGGGCTCTGGAAGAGCCGGTAAGGCAATTAGCTAATAATGCCGGACAGGAAGGGTCGGTAGTAGTGCAGCGTCTGCTTAAGGAAAAGGGGAGTATAGGGTATAATGTAGCTGCTGATAAATATGAGGATATGTTCCAAGCGGGAATAACTGATCCTGCCAAGGTAACCCGTATGGCTCTTCAGAATGCTTCCAGCATAGCAGCATTACTCCTTACTGCGGAAGTCCTGGTCAGCGATGCTCCTGAGAAAGAGGATAAGTCCGGGGCGATACCGCCGGGCGGTTATGGCGGAGGAATGTCTTGAAGTTAAGGAGATAAGATTGGATATTTCTTTAATTGCAGGGAGAGAGGCAAGTGTCACAGTTAATGGATGTCTCGAAAAAGATGGAGAAGATAATTGAAGCAGACAGCCGTTATCGGGTGGAAGCTTATAGCTTTGTTATGGAGGCTTTAGCTTTTACCCTCAGGAAGTTGGAGAAAACCAGACATGTAAGCGGTCAGGAGCTGTTGGAGGGAATTAAGGAATATGCCCTTCAACAGTTTGGACCGATGACCAGAACCGTTTTCGAACACTGGGGGGTAAGGTGTACGGAAGATTTCGGGGAGATTGTCTTCAATATGGTTAAGGCCGGTCTTATGGGTAGAACTGCCCGGGATAGCAAAGATGATTTCAAGAAAGGGTATGATTTTAGAGAAGTTTTTGATAAAGCAGTAGAGTGAAGATGCAAAGGCAATAAACGAGCTAAGAAAGAAGGAATATCTCCTTTTGAGGATGTTTGAAAGACGGGAGAAATGAAATATGCGAATCGGGATGGTCTCTACTTATCCACCAATTGAGTGTGGTATCGCTACCTATACAGAATACTTAGTTAAAGCCTTGCGGAACGCTAATAATGAAGTATTTGTTGTGAGCCAGTTCGGAGGGGAAGGAGAAAGAATCTATCCTGCTTTCCATGCTGATGATCCGGATTTGGCTGATAGTATCTTCCGGATGATGTCTCAGTTCACTCCGGACGTTGTTCATATCCAACATGAATATGGGCTCTTTGGAAAACCGAAAGGAGTAAATGTAATTCCTCTGGTTTATAAATTCAAATTAGCTAAAATACCCATAGTTATAACCCTTCATACCGTTTATGAGTCTTTTTCCCAGGAAGAGAAAATTATTTTAGAGGCGCTTATTCGAACGGCTGATGCAGTAATAGTGCATGAAGAATATCAGCGGGAAGTTATCCTGGATAAAATCGGTTTTTTTAACGGTATTCGGGTTATTCCTCATGGTGCGAGAGAGATTGAATCCGTTGCGAAGGCAAAAGAGAAGATCGGTTTGGACGGAGATGAAAAAGTTATCCTTCTTTGTGGTTATTTTAGGTCGACCAAAGGCCTGGATCGGGTAGTGCGAATTTTTCCTCTCATTGCCGAGAAGGTAAAGGATGCTGTCCTGGTCGTTGCCGGAAAGACGAGACAGCAGGAGTATAGCGAGTACCGGGAGGAATTCTTCCGGTTGGTGGATAGCTCACCCGTGCTTGACAGAATCAGGGTTCTGAGAGGTCAATTTCCTCAAAAGACTTTCGATACTATCCTTTCGGCCGCTGATGTTGTCCCTATGCCTTATCGAAAAGGTTCTCAAAGCGGAATTATGGCTCACTGCCTTGCTTTGGGTCGCCCGATGGTAGTTTCTTCCGAGGTAAAAGCTTTGCGGGAAATGATTGCCCGAGCTAAATGTGGTCTCGTTGCTAACAATGACGATGAATTTGTATCTCATATCGTAAGAATTCTCAATGACAATGATTTTCGTAAGGAGTTATCAAGGAATGCTGTTGATTATGTAAGGAAGAATATATCCTGGCAGATTATAGCTAAGGAGACTGTTGATGTCTATCGCGAGGTAGTTGTTGTTCCTTACGGGGAAGCGAAATATATCAACTTGTAAGAGAGGAGAACTTTAAAGATGAAGATAGGAATGATGAGTGCCTGGAATACGGATAGTGGCGTAGCCATTCATGCCGAAGCGGTAGGGAAAGCTTGGCGGAAAATGGGGCACGAGCTTACTGTCTTTACCTTTATGAAGGAAGACTTCCATGGAGAAGGGTTCACCGGTGATGATGAAGATTATGTCATAAGGTGTATCGGGACAAGGAAAACGAACTATCTTGACCCCCGGCCTATATTGGCAGCGGACTTCGATATCTTTGTTGTCCAAGACCTTAATATGCTTCCGGTAGAGAGCTTGGCCAAGATATTTCCCCTGATTCGGAAGAAAGCGAAGACCGTCCATATCGTGCATGAGAATGCTCTTCCTGAGGAAGCCTGGTTCTATCAATTCGATTGGGATGGGGTAGTCTATTTCTGCCATAGGCAAAATTCTCTGGGGAGTGTTTATCCTGAAGCTAAACGGATTCATTTCCCTTGTTTTTCCTTAAGAAAAAAGGATAAAATGGAAGCCAGAAAGAAGCTGGGACTACCTCTTGATAAAAAGATAATCTATGAGTTTTGCCAGAGGGGATACAAGCCTTTCCTCCGGAACTTACCGGAGGAATTAAAGAAGAAGGCCGTTCTCTTGGTGGTGATTCCTCTCTCTTGCGAATTCTTGGAGGAGGACAGTCCCCCCTCCTGGATGATTATTCACCGGGAGGAGGCTTTGTCCCATGAGAAGTTTGATGACTACTTATTCGCTTCCGATGCTGTAATCTTCCACAAGTTCCAGAGCCGCTACCACGCTGTTGTTTCTTCCACAACTTTCCAGGCTTTGGGAACGGGTTGCCCTATTTTAGTCCCCGGACAGTCGGATTTTTTCTTTCCCTTTAAGAACGAAGTAGTTCGCTATGCGGATATTGAAGATTTAAGAAAGACTCTGGTTGAGCTTATGGAAAATGGGGAAAGGTACAAGGCGTTAAGGGAAAAGGCAGAGCAATTCGTGAAGAAGAATTCGGCGGGGAGAATAGCAGAGGAACATATAAAGCTGTTTAATTCGTTATTAAAGAATTCCCGAGAAAGAACTTTCTGATAAACGGCTTCTACTTTTCCTAAGCTGAGGCAAGTTCCGTAACGGTCTTAATTATTTGTTAAAAAGGAGAACTAATCGTGTTGGAGAGATTTGAAGGTAATCCTATTCTGAAACCTATTCCCGAGCACCCCTGGGAATCAAAGTGCGTCTTTAATTGTGCTTCTTTTTACGATGAAGGTAAAGTTCATATCGTTTATCGGGCGATGGGAGAAGACAACATTTCTCGTCTGGGGTATGCCTCTTCCCTTGATGGTTTCACTATAGATGAGCGTTTGCCCGAACCGATATTCAGCCCTGAGGGTAAGTTTGAATCCCATGGGTGTGAAGACCCGAGAATAACCCGAATCGACAGCGAGTACTGTATGTTTTATGCTGCTTATGATGGCCGCATTGCCCAGATTGGGCAGACCACTATAAAAGTGGATAATTTCTTAGCTAAGAAGTGGAAATGGGGAAAGAGAATCTATCCTTTCCCCCGGGTTCACAACAAGGATGTGGTGCTTTTCCCCGAAAAGATAAAGGGGAAGTGGATCCTATATCACCGGATATCACCTCATATCTGGGTTGCCTACTCCGATGACCTGATTCATTGGGAGAACTCTAATATAGTCATCATGCCCCGGGGTAATAACTGGGAGAAATCAAAGGTAGGTGCAGGGGCTCCTCCCATAAAGACGCCCCGAGGTTGGTTGTTTATCTATCATGCTAAGGATGAGGCAAACATTTACCGGCTGGGGCTGGTTTTAGTATCCCTTGACGATCCGGAGAAAATAATTTATCGTTCGAAAGATCCTATCCTGGTGCCCGAAACAGAATATGAGCAAAAGGGCGATGTTCCTAATGTCGTTTTTACCTGCGGAGCCTTCGTCAAAGACGGGAGGCTTTTCGTCCACTATGGTGGAGCTGATATGGTAATCTGCGTGGCTACTCAAAAACTAAGCGAGCTTCTGCCATAGATTACGGAGAGCTTTACCGGGTCGGATTTGCTGTTAGAGGATACTTGAGATGACTAAGAGGATTGAGCGATATAAGCCTGACGGTGACCGGGAACTACTCAAAACGACGGTTGAGGGAAAAGAGGATTTCACCAATACGGATCCTTGGAGAACCTTGAGGATCCAGGGAGAGTTCGTAGAAGGATTTGATGCCCTTTCCAAGATAAGGCCGGCGGCGGCTATCTTTGGATCTGCCCGATGTAAGAAGGAGAATCCTTATTATCAAGCGGCAGTGAAAACGGCAGAAGCTCTGTCTCGGGCTGGATTATCCGTCATCACCGGCGGTGGCCCGGGAATTATGGAAGCAGCTAACTTGGGGGCACATCGAGCAGGAGGACTCTCCGTCGGTTGTAATATCGAGCTTCCTTTTGAGCAGACGCCTAATCCTTATCAGACGATAAGTCTTCATTTTCGTTACTTTTTCGTGCGTAAGATGATGTTTGTTAAGTACTCGGTAGCTTTTGTCATCTTTCCCGGGGGGTTCGGCACTATGGATGAACTCTTCGAATCTCTTACCCTTGTTCAGACAGAAAAGATTGAACATTTTCCCATAGTACTTTTCGGCTCCGGCTACTGGAAGGGGCTGATCGAATGGATGCAGGATAGTATGCTCAAGGAGAAATGTATTTCGGAAGAGGACCTATCACTCTATACCATCACTGATGATCCTGAAGAGGCCGCTCGGGCCATCATCGAGAATTCTCGGAAACATGGGTATATTTAAGTTGAATAGGGTTCAAATGAATAGGGTTCAAGGATTCGAGGGGTCAAGGGGTAAAGTGAAAATCTTTAAAAAAATCCCTTGCTCTCTTAAGGGTTTTCCTTTAACCCTATCCGTGTTAATTCGAGGCTAAAATTGTCGCTGTGGGTGACTTAAGTTAAGGGGTGAGTGAAATGGAAGGCATAAAGATTCATAGAAGGATAAATGTTAAAGGACCGGTTATGCTGGCTGCCTGGCCGGGGATGGGCAATGCTGCTTTGGAAGCGGTGGATTACCTGCGAAAGAAGATGGAAGCGATTCCTTTTGGAGAGATTGATCCCAACCTGTTTCATGCTCCGGAAGCAGTCATCATTGAGGAAGGATTAGCCCGGCTTCCCCGGCAGACGAAGAACCTCTTCTATTTTACCCGGAACCCGGATTTAATCATTTTTAAGAGCGAATCCCAGTTGAGTGGAAAACCGGCCTTGAAACTGGTGTCCCAGATTTTAGATCTGGCTCAGAAGCTTGGAGTGCGAAGAATTTACACTGGAGCAGCTTTCCCCTCCACGATGAGTTATTGGGAATCTTCCCAGGTATTCGGGGTAGTCAATAAGGAACCCCTGAGAGATTTTCTGGTCAGGTCCCAGGTGAAGATAATGGAAAGGGGACAGATATCGGGGCTGAATGGACTGATTATCGGGTGCGCGGAAGAGAGAGGGATTGAAGCTATCTGTTTATTGGCTACTCTCCCCAGTTATGCTATAAACTTTCCCAACCCCAAAGCCTCCCGCGCTATAGTTGAAGTTTTAGGAAAGATATTAGATGTCCACGTAGATATGGAAGAGTTAAACATAGCTGTGAAGGGGATGGATGGGAAAATGGCTTTGATTGAGGATAAGATAAAGTCTCTTTTCCCGGCTATGGTGAAAGGATCCGAACTGGTTAATTTAGAGAAAGAAAAAGTACCGGATTATGTAATGGATAAAATAGGGAAACTCTTTCGGGAAGCTAAGGTGGATAGAGAGAAAGCTTATTTACTGAAAGAGGAATTAGACCGGTGGGATTTATATAAACTGTATGAGGATAAGTTTCTGGATTTATTTAAGGATAGCCAATAACCTATTTGGAGCAGTGGAGTTGAAGTTTAGTATTTCTGAAAGAGGACGAGTTTACTAACTCCCTTGTGTGTTAAAATATTATTACCTCGGGGAGAAGGGAGTATGATTAAGTATTATCCTGTCTGTCTGAAGCTTGAGGGGAAAAAATGTGTAGTTGTGGGAGGAGGCCGGGTAGCCGAGCGCAAGGTGGCTTCCCTTCTTTCTTGTGGAGCTCTAGTGCAGGTCATCAGTCCTGTCCTTACCTCGAGGTTGAGTCAGCTTGTTAAAAAAGGAAGAATTGAGCATGTCAAAGATGATTATAAACCTAAGTTTTTATCCGGGTCTCTCATAGTAATAGCTGCCACCGATGATGAAAAAATAAATAACCGTATAGCTTCCCAGGCCGGGAAGAGAGGTATTTTAGTTAACGTGGTTGATTCCCCGGAGGAATGTACTTTCATTGTTCCTGCCTCTCTGAAGCGGGGAGATTTGTCTATAAGTATTTTTACCAACGGTCTTAGTCCGGCTCTGTCCGGAAAAATCCGTCAGCAGTTAGAGGAAAAATATGGCCGGGAATACGGCGAGTTTCTTAAGATTATGGCAAGATTGCGGCCTAAGGTTTTAAGGGAAGTAAGGGACCCTCGAAAACGGAAGCAAATCTTTCGCTCGTTGGTTGAATCCGATATACTTGAATTGATCCGCAAGGGTAAACGGAAAGAAATCCAGGAAAAAATCAAAAATATAATTAAGTGCTCCAGTTATGAAAATAGAAAAGTTTGAAGATATTAATGCCTGGCAAAAAGCACGTATTTTGACAAAACAGGTATATCGCCTGACGAGGAAAGCAAAGTTCTCAAAAGATTTTGGTCTGAAAGACCAAATCCAAAGAGCGGCCGTATCGATTATGAGTAATATTGCTGAAGGATTTGATAGCAATAGAAATAAAGAATTTACCAAGTTCTTAGAATATGCAAAACGGTCCGCTTCTGAAGTGCAATCAGAATTATATGTAGCCTTAGACCAGAACTATATTAACCAAAAAGAATTTACTTCCTGTTATGAACAAGCAGAAGAGGGAAAAAGGCTTATCGTTGGCTTTATAAAATATCTTAGTAAGTAACCGGAGCACTTATTAACTCGCTCCGCTCGTAATTGTAAATTGAAGATTGTAAATTGAAGATTGATTTTCGAATCTATGCCGTTCAGATTTTGTATTTTTTAACTGGAGCACTTGTTAACCGGAGCACTTATTAATATATGTCAAACATAACTTTCTTTATAGCCTTAGCCTTATATATGTTAAGCTCGGGTTGTTTTATCTTTTCCATTGGCAAAGATAGTAAATGGCTGCTGAGAGCAGGGTTGATATCTTCCCTTCTGGGAATAGGTTTTCATTCCTTTTCCCTTGTTGTAATCGGCATCCAGGGTGGCCATATTCCCATAACCAATCTCTTCGAAGCGCTCTCCTTCCTTAGCTGGTCTCTCGTCTTACTCTTTTTAATCTCTTACCTGAAATACCGGAGTAAGGCTCTGGCCGGTTTTGCTCTGCCGTTGGCCACCATTATTCTTCTTCCGGCGGCTTTCTCCTCCCGGGCTTTCCAGGAGTTACCTCCTTTCTGGCAGAACTGGTGGTTGGGATTACATGGGATGAGTATCCTTTTAGCTTATGGAGCCTTCGGTTTAGCCTTTATCAGCGCCATTATGTATCTTCTTCAGGAAAGGCAATTGAAAATTAAAAGTCCGGGTCTGCTTTATCGTTGGCTTCCTTCTCTGGAAAGGCTGGAGGAGATAAATCATAAAGCCATAACCATAGGATTTGCTTTCCTCACCTTTGGCATTATCATCGGCCTTGTCTGGGCTCGAAAAGCCCAATCTACCGGGTGGAGCTGGGGAGGTAAGGAGACTTGGACGGTAATTACCTGGTTAGTCTATGCTTTGCTTCTACATCGTCGTATTACTTCGAATTTACGGGGGAGAAAGATAGCCTATCTTTGCATTTTGGGGTTTGGCCTGGTACTTTTCACTTTCATAGGAGTTAGTCTTCTCTTTCCGGGCCTGCATTCGTTCGTAGGGAAATAGATGAAGATAGTAGTTGTAGGATTGAATCATAGAACGGCTCCTTTGGGAATGAGGGAGAAATTAGCTTTCCCGGAGAGGTCGCTGGGGGAAGCCCTTAAGAAATTATTAGAGCATCAGCATATCCGGGAGGGAGTAATCCTCTCTACTTGCAACCGGGTAGAAATCTATACGGTAGTGGATGGGTTTGAGGAGGGAAAGGCTGCCCTCAAAGATTTCCTGGAAGATTATCATCAGATGAAGTTCCTGGAAATTGAAGATAAACTCTATCTCTATACCGGTCCGGAAGTTGTTTCCCATCTCTTTCGGGTAGCTTCCAGCCTGGACTCTCTGGTTGTAGGAGAGGCTCAGATACTCGGTCAGGTTAAAGCGGCTTACTCCCGGGCGCATGAGAACAGCGGCACCGGAAAGATACTGAACTCTCTCTTTCAAAAATCCTTCCGGGTGGCCAAAGAGGTGCGGACCAACACTGACATTGCCAAAAGTCCCACCTCAGTTAGTTCGGTAGCTGTGGAACTGGCCGGGAAAATCTTTGGGAACCTTTCAGGAAAGAAGGTTTTGCTTTTGGGGGCGGGGGAGATGAGCGAGATAACCGCTCGCTGTCTTTCCTCCTCGGGGGTAACCTCGGTTCTCGTTTCCAACCGTACTTTCTCACGAGCTGAAGAATTAGCGGGAAAGTTCCAGGGGCGAGCAGTAAAGTTTGATAAGTTTATTGATGAAATGGTTCATGCCGACATCATCATTAGCTCTACCAATGCTCCCCACTACGTAATTAAAAAAGAAGACATCTTAAATATTATGCCCCTGCGTCGCCACCGGCCGATATTCTTTATTGATATTGCTGTCCCTCGGGATATTGAACCGGAGGTTAACAGGATAGATAATGTCTATCTTTACAACATGGACGATCTGAAAGCTGTCTCCGAGGAAAATCTCAAGCTCCGGCAGAAGGAGATGGAAAGATGCTTGCCGATAATTGAAAGAGAGACGGCTCAGTTCATGAATTGGTTGAGTTCGCTTGAGTCGGCTCCTACCATCGTAGCTTTGAAACGGAGGGCTGAGGAAGTCTGTCGCAAGGAAGTGGAGCGAAGTTTACTCCGGTTGGGAAAATCCTCCGCAGCCGAGCGAGAAGAAATATCCTCGCTGGCCCGGCGTCTGGTTCAGGAACTCTTGCATCGTCCTATTACTTGTTTAAAAAAACAGGCCGGCAAGCGGAACGGATATCTTTATGCCGCTACCGTGCGTGACCTCTTCGACCTGGATGAGTTTGAGGAAGGAAAGGAAAAACCATCGGAAAAAGGATAAACCACGAGATTTCACAAGATTTACACAGAAAAATAATTAATATCTAATTTTTTCTCTTAAGTTCTCTAATCTTGTGATAATCTGTGTAATCTGTGGTTTATAGGTTTTTGAAAAAGGAAATTCTTACTATGAAACTAATCATTGGTTCCCGGGGTAGCCCGCTTGCTCTTTGCCAGGCGGAGTGGGTGAGGGAGAAACTGAAAGAATTATATCCTGAAGGTCAATTTCTCATCAAGGAGATTAAGACTCAGGGAGATAAGATATTAGATGTGGCTCTTGCCCGGGTCGGGGGAAAGGGATTTTTTACTAAGGAGATTGAGGAGTCTCTTCTGCGGGGAGAAATAGACTTAGCTGCCCACAGCTTGAAAGACTTGCCTACGGAGATACCTCCCGGCTTATTCCTTGGCGCTGTTACCTTAAGAAGTGAAGCTCATGATGTCCTGGTAAGTAAAGATGCCTTGAATTTAAGTCAGTTGCCGGAAGGTGCTAAAATAGGTACCAGCAGCCTCCGGCGCCGGGCTCAGCTTTTAAAGTTTCGACCCGATTTTCAGGTAATGGATTTAAGAGGAAACTTGAATACCCGTCTCCGAAAACTCCGGGAGCTGGATTTAAATGCTATCGTTATTGCCGGAGCAGGACTTAAAAGAATGGGGGAAGAAGACCGGATAACGGAGATAATTCCTTTCTCTATTATCCTGCCGGCAGCCGGTCAGGGGGCTTTAGGAATAGAGATAAGAGAAGGGAATACGGAAATCAAGGAAATGGTGGCTAAGCTGGATGATAGAGATTCCCGAGTGGAGACGGAGGCGGAACGTTCCTTTTTGGAAAAATTGGGTGGTGGTTGCCAGGTCCCTGTGGGAGCTCTGGGTCAGTTAAGAAAGGGAAATTTAAGCTTGCAAGGGATAATCCTTTCCCTTGACGGCCGGGGTTCCGTCCAATCTGAATTGACCGGTAAGGCAGAAGATGCCCGGAATTTAGGAGAGAGATTAGCGGAAGAACTTCTGGCCTCGGGCGGAGCTGAGATGTTAAAGGAGGTAATATCTTAGGATTAAGGTTCCGGTATAGCTCTGCTACAAAGCAAGAAAGAAAAAAACATATGGGACGCAGATAAACGCAGATTTTTAGGATTAAATTAAAATTATTATCTGTATATATCTGCGAAAATCTGCGTCCGAAAAAAAGAAAAAGGTTCTTGTGTGTCAGTGTTATCTATCAGGAGAAAGTAGCGAATGACTAAAGGTAAAGTATATTTAGTGGGGGCCGGTCCCGGGGATGAGGGGTTGATAACGGTAAAGGGGCTGGAGTGTATTAAGGAGGCTGAGCTTATTGTTTATGATAACCTGATCAATGTATCTCTTCTTTCCCGGGCTCAGGAGACGGCAGAGAAAATCTATGTGGGGAAGAAGGAAGGGGCGCACACGCTTCCTCAGGAAGAGATTAACCGACTGTTAGTTGAAAAGGCTAAGGAAGGAAAGAAAGTCGTCCGTTTGAAAGGAGGAGACCCTTTCATCTTCGGGAGGGGGGGAGAAGAGGCAGAGACTTTATTTGAAGCCGGCATTGAGGTAGAAATTGTGCCCGGGGTTACTTCTGCCATAGCTGCCCCGGCTTATGCGGGTATTCCTTTGACTCATCGCCGGGTTACTTCCACCCTGGGGTTCATAACCGGGCATCAGGATCCTACCAAGGGAGAATCGGACGTTGCCTGGGAGAAAATTTCTACGGGCCTGGGTACTCTGGTATTTCTGATGGGAGTGAGAAATCTGCCTGAGATAGTTAAACAGCTACTCAGTTACGGTCGAAGCAAGGATACTCCTGTAGCCGTCATCCGGCAGGGAACACTTCCCGGACAGGAGACGGTGGTGGGGACCTTGAGTTCTATTATAGAGGAAGTAGAGAAAAAGAAAATAAAGCCGCCGGCAGTGATAGTAGTTGGGGAAGTGGTTCGCTTTCGGGAGAAGTTGAAATGGTTTGAAAATAAACCTCTTCTGGGAAAAAGGATCGTTGTTACCCGGGCCCGGGCTCAGGCCAGCAAGCTTAGCCGGAGGTTGCGGGCCGAGGGAGCGCAGGTCATAGAGTTTCCTACTATTGAGATTTCTCCTCCCCAGGATTATGGAGACCTGGACGATGCTATCCGGAATATAGGGGACTACCAATGGATAATATTTACCAGCCCTAACGGAGTGGAATATTTTCTCAAGAGGTTGAGAAAGAAGGGAAAAGACCTGCGGAGTTTAGCTCCCTGTCGGATAGGGGCTATCGGAGAAGTGACGGCTAAGACCCTCAGTGATTATGGAATAAATCCCGATTTTGTTCCCCGGGAATACTCCTCGGAAGGGATAGGGAAAGAGTTTCCTGAAAAGGACTTATCCGGTCAGCGCCTTCTCATTCCCCGGGCGGAGGAAGCACCTCAGGAACTTCCCCGAGCGCTCGCCGGCCGGGGAGCGGAAGTAAAAGTAGTTACTGCTTATCGGACGGTTAAAGTAAAATCACCGTTGTCAACATGTCTTAACCATGATGCAATAGATCTGATTACTTTCACCAGTTCTTCCACGGTCAAGAATCTGGTTGGTATGCTGGATAAGGGCAAACTTATCCAGCTGAAAGAAAAAACCAGGGTAGCTGCTATTGGTCCTGTTACGGCCCGGACGGCTCGGGAGGAGGGATTTGAAGTAGCCATTATGCCGGAGGAATATACTATAGATGCTTTGGTGGAAGCTGTTGTTGATTACTATAAAAAATAGTAACCGGTAACTTGTAATGAGGAAGCAACCACTAAGACGCAAAGAAACGAACACACGAAGAAAATCCTGCAAATTTTTTTGACAGCCTGCCTGCCGCAGGCAGGGATGAACGGGATTGGCCGGGTTTAAAATTTTTTTCTTATCCAATATGTTTATCCTGTTTAATCCTGTCTTGTTTTCTTTCTTTTGGTTTTTAAATTATATCAGTGTGAATCAGTGTCAAGAGTTTGTCTAATAAACAGATAGGTAAAGGTAGCTAGACGATGTTTCGTAACAGTCTGACGGCAAAGATTATCGTATCGGTGGCTATCACTATTGCCGTTGTGATAGGCATCTTTACCTATCTTATCGTAGGAATTCAGACTGACGAATTGATGAATAGGGCAAAACGCAACGGTATATTCATAAGCCATCTTATTTACCAGCATATCAGCGAAGCGATGCTGAGAGGCGGTCGGGAAGAAGTCCAGGAATTTTTTCCTAACATAAGGAAGAGCAAAGATGTGCTGCGTGTTTTTGTGTTTGATGAAGGGGGAGAGATTGTCTTTTCGTCCCGGGGGAGCGAGGTTGGCAGGAAGGCAGATGATTTTCACCGCCGGCTTTTTGGAAGGGAGAGAGGGAATCTAATCAACTTTCAAGTTAGTAAAGATCATAAAATCTTTTCCATCGTGACGCCGGTAAAGAATAAAGCGGGATGCCAGCGGTGTCATGGGAAAGAACGTCCCGTACTTGGCGCCCTGGGTATTGATATCTCCCTTATTCCTGCGGAGACGGAGATAAGGAATAATAGGAATTGGATTATCTTCTTTGCCTTTATAGTATTGCTCCTTGTTTCCGCGGTGATATCCGTCCTGGTAGTTGTGCTCGTCAAACGTCCCATAAGAAACCTTATGAGAACAATGACTGAGGTGGAACGAGGTAACCTGAAGGCAAAGGTTAACGTAAGGAGCCGGGATGAATTGGGCCGGTTGGGTAAGTCTTTTAATTCCATGATAACCCGCCTGGAGCGGGCAAATGTGGAGTTGCAGAGATATTATGAGAGGCAGATGCAGCAGGCGGAGAAATTAGCTACCATAGGGGAATTGGCTTCGGGCATAGCTCACGAGATAAAGAATCCTCTCTCTGGTATCGGAGCGGCTATTCAGGTTCTTTCCGAAGAGTTTAATCTGAGAACTACCCACCGGGAAATTGTTGACGAAATTATGCAGCAACTGGAGAGATTGAATAAAACTACGAGAGACCTTCTGAGTTTTGCCCGGCCGGCGGAGCCGAGGTTTCTGGCGGGTGACCTTAATGAGATTATCAATAAGGCGGGTTTCTTCATAAGGAAACGGGCGGAGAAACAGAATGTCCTGATAAGGGAAGATCTGAAACAGGATATCCCTCATATCTTTCTTGACCCGGAACAGATGCAGCAGGTTTTTCTGAATATAATGCTTAATGCCCTTCAGGCTATGCCCAAAGGAGGGGAATTACATATAAAGACTTCGCAAAAAGAAGACACGGTAGAAGTTGCTTTTGAAGATACCGGTAAAGGGATATCTCCGGAACAGCTCCGAAAAATTTTCAACCCTTTCTTTACCACCAGGCATCGGGGGACGGGTCTGGGATTATCCATTTGCCGGAAAATCGTTGAGAGTCATGGAGGTAGCATTAAGGTGGAGAGCGAACCGGGTAAAGGAACAATCTTTACCGTCATCTTGCCGGTGAAAGAGGTAAAAGATTAGAATCGAGGTCCGGATTTTCATAGATTAGAAAAAAATAACTACGAAGGAACGAAAACACGAAGAAAAGCCTATAAATTTCTTTTGACATCCTGCCTGCCGCAGGCAGGGATATACAGGATTGACAAGGTTTTTAATTTTTTCTGCGGTTATTATTCTTTATCCTGTTTTTATCCTGTTCATCCTGTCAGAATAATTTTCAATAATCACGTTAAAATTTTACTCTTTTTCGTGCTTTCGTGGTTGATTAGGAAGAAATATTGTTTCATGCATCAGTGTAAATCAGTGTCTAATTGTTTCTCTGTGGTTAAGTTAACAATACTGGAGAAAAGGTAATGGCTAAAGGCAGGATTCTTGTTGTAGACGATGAGAAGTTGATCCGCTGGTCGCTGGAGCAAAATCTGGCTAAGGAAGGGTATGAAGTGGTCAGTGCCGAATATGGTAAAGAGGCGCTCTCCCGGGTGGAAACCGAGATAGTAGATCTTGCCCTTCTGGACGTGCGCCTTCCCGATATAAGCGGAGTGGACGTTCTTAAAGGTATCAAAAAGATCAACAGAGACATTCCGGTGATAATGATTACTGCCGATGATGCGGTGAAGACAGCCATTGCCTGCATGAAAGCAGGGGCTTACGATTATGTGATAAAACCCTTTAATTTCGAAGAGCTCAAGATAGTCGTGGACAAGTCGCTGGAGACCGCTACCCTGAAAAGCGAATTCCGGCGGCTGCGCCATGAACAGGAGGTTGAGTGCCAGTTTGAAAACATTGTGGGAAAAAGCAAACCCATGCAGGAAGTTTTCGGAATGATGACCAGGATTATGAAAAGCGAGGCCACGACCGTCTTGCTGCAAGGCGAGAGCGGAACAGGGAAGGATTTGATAGCCCGGGCTATTCATTACGGAAGTGCCCGGAAAGAGAAGCCGTTTATGGAGATAAACTGTGC
>JAADIA010000035.1 GCA_013151555.1 Nitrospirota bacterium
TCCTTCTGCAAAACATATGCCGCCCGGAGCAGAAAAGCTAACAGAAACAAGACCCAGAGGAAATGCTTCTCTTTTTTCAGAGAAATAAAAAAGCTGCGCATAAGCTCACTCCATTTTATTAGAGATAATACGCTCCACTGCTTGCCAGACATCATCTAAAGTTATCATTTTCATACAAGCAGGTTCTCCCCTCACACACTTAAGGGAATGCACATATTGAACGCAGGGACTACAAGATAAATCTTTCCTGACCACGATACACCGGTCTCCTCGTGGACCGACTCTGGCAACATTGCCAGGACCAAAAAGAGCTATTACCGGAGTATGAAGAGCCACTGCCACATGCATGAGACCGCTATCATTGCCAATAAATAAATCACAGGCTTCAATTAAAGCAACTGACTCTCTTACAGATAATCTTCCCACACAATTGATGGCTTTCCCGGTCATAGAATTTATCATCTTATCGACTAAACGGCTATCATTATCTCCCCCGATAATAAATACCTTCGCCCTGTAAACTTCCATCAACTTATCCGCAAGGGCAGCAAATCTTTCCTCCGGCCACCGTCTCGGCACCCAACCGGCGCCCGGATGGATAACTACCTTGAGGAAGCTATCGTTGACTTCCTCTTCTGCAAAAAATCCCCTTACGCCCTCTTTTTCCTCTTCCAAAACCCACAGATCCAAATCCTTCCGGTAATTCTCCATCCCCAGCGCCTGCGCCAGCTCCGCAAAGATTTCCCCTAAATGTTTTTTCTCCGGCTTCTCATAAGGTACGCTAACGCTCAGGAAAGTTCCTCTCCCTTTCCAATTAAAGCCGACCTTCTCTCTTGCGCCGCTCAGGTAGGCTATAAGAAGAGAGGAGAAACACTCGGACAAACATACAACTTTATCAAACTTCTTTGCCCTTAGCGATTGGATAAATCGCCATTTTCTCTTCAAATTATCTTTTTTATTATAGACTATTATTTCATTAAAATAAGGATTACCTTTCATTATTCCAACAGTATTGGGATTAACCATCAAGGTAAGATAAGCAGAAGGAAAGTTATCTCTCAAAGCTCGAAAGAAAGGAAGAGAGAGAATGATATCACCTATCCCGGCAACTTGAGAAGTAATAACCAAAAACTTTTTTCCCATTGTCAATAGCTTTTCATCTCCTTTAGAAGCAGGGGAAAACGTTCAAACTTAGAAGGAGGAAAACATAAATTTTCCTTGGATAATTTATGTTTTACCCATCTCCTCATAAACCTTTAAGGTTCTCTGTGCCGTTTTCTCCCAACAAAAAAGTTTGGCCCGTTCCAAACCCTTCTCCGACATCTGCAACCTCAAACGGTCATCAATTAACACTTCATATAACGCCTGAGCTATTTCCTCCCCATTTTCCGGATCAATCAACTTAGAAGCATCTCCGGCTATCTCGGGCAAAGAGGACCTATTCGAAGTAATAACGGGAGTCCCACAAGCCATGGCTTCCAGAACCGGCAGACCAAAACCTTCATATAAAGAAGGGTAAATAAATAATCCGGCGCAGTTATAAAAAAGAACAATGTCCTCATCCGGCACATAGCCGGTGAAAATCACTCTATTCTCCAACTTCAGTTTCTTAACCTCCTTAAATATATCAGCATACAACCATCCCTTCTTTCCAATGATAATCAACTGCTCCTTTACATCGGCGTGCTCTCTTATTAACCTGGAATAAGCTCTTAATAAATTGACAATATTCTTCCTCGGCTCCAGCGTCCCTACATATAAGATGTATTCCCGTCTCAAATTATATTTTTCTTTAAACCTCTTCATCTTTTCAGAATCGTTGATACGTCTGTAGAGAGCACCGGCAGCCAGAGGAATAACCACAATCTTCTCTGCAGGAACATGAAGCAACCTGATTATATCCATCTTTGAACTGTTCGAGATAGTGATAATTCTTTCTGCTCTTTCCGCTGCCCGCCTCGCTTGTTTCTGCCCTTCTCTCCTCCCACAGCTGGTATGAAAGTCTCGAAATAACAAGGGAATAAGGTCGAAGATGGTCACTAACAGTCGGGCAGTTCTGACGCGAGGAACAGATGACCCCAGACAATGTACCACATCCACTCTGCTGATCATGGATTCAAGATTGTAGCCAAAATAGCTATAAGAGAAGTTAAGAAGGCAAGCGGGAAATCTCTTTATCCGCAAATCAAAATTTCTTTGCCTGGGGAATTCTATCCTGCTTAACTTAGAGTCAAAAGATTTAAAAAAGAATCCGTAACCAATATAGCGGTTTACTTTATCAATTTCCGCTAAATATTTGACGAGGTTGAAAAGATAATTCCCCCCTCCACTTCTTTCCTCGCTCATCAATCCAATGTCAATGGCTATTCGCAAAGGTTGCACCCCCCTGTAGTATTACAACTCCGCTTACCCATCTTCTCCTTCCCTGATAAAATATTCCTCGGCTATTTGCAAATCTTCAGGACGGTTAATATTTATATAGCAACCACCCAGGGGAAAAGCTTGCACGATATTCCCTTCCTCTACTATTATCCTCAAGGTATCGGCTATTTCCTTTCTTCCCGTGCGGGAAGAGAAAGGAGTCTTACGGATATAGTCGAAGATACTTTGTCCGAAGATATAAGTTCCGCACCCAACCAGATTATTCCAAGGAGTCAACGGTTTCTCCTCTAAATCTTTTACTCTCCCTTCCTTATCTATCTTGACAGCATAGTTTTTCTTAACATCCTCCAGGTTATCCGTTGTATAGATACCAATCATTGTCTCACAGCTAAGTTCGCTTTCAAAACAATGGACCATCTCTTTATGTCTCGTCCGCCAATATATCTCATCTCCCAGGATGGTCATAAAGGGTCCTTCCACTAAGCCTTCTGTAAGTAATACTGCGTCTGCCAGACCACCTTTTTTTTTATCATCAATATACCTGTTCTCAATATAAGTAATACCCAACCCAAAATCCCGACCATCTTTAAAATAATCCCGGATTACTTCTTTTCTATATCCCACTATCAGGTAGGCTTTTCGGAAACCTATCCCCACAAGCAGAGAGACGATATACTCAAGGATAGGTTTATTGTGAACCCGGAGCATCGGTTTAGGTAACCCCGCCCCCCTGGGCAAAAGTCTCAGTCCCCTGCCACCCGCTAAGATAACGGCTGTATCCATTACTTTCGTCCCCTTCTCTTTGCCAACATTTCCATATAGAGAGCATTCATTTCCCTGAACACCTGTTCCCCATCTGCCAATCTTTGAACATGAGCACACGCTTTTTCTCCCAAGGCGCCGGCCTCATCCGGATGCTCGAGTAGATAAATCAGCTTTCTTGCCCAATCTTGAGGATCCGCCGGCTCGGCCAGCAGGCCGTTTTCCTTATCCTTGATAAATTCGGGAATTCCTCCTATCCGGCTGGCCACGATGGGTTTGTTATAAAGAGAGGCTTCCATGAGCGTTACCGGAGACATGTTCTCCCACTGTTCAGGGATAACCACAATTTCTGCCAGAGCATAGAGATGTTTAATCTCTGCCGGTGACCTCTTTCCTTCGAACATTATTACATTCTGCTCAAGTCCTTTTTCTTTCACAAACCTTTTTAATTCTCTCTTATATTCCTCGTCCGGTTGATTCTCGACTACAAACAACACCACCTGGGGAACTTTCTTGACTACTTCCGGCAACGCCTTTATTACTACATGCAGTCCCTTGTGAAATCGCACCCATCCGATAAAAAGGAGCACTTTCTTTCCTTCCCCTTCATATTTCAGATTGAGTTTCTCTCTTTGAACATTCTTAAAAGAATGTAATAATTCCCCTTTGCCTAAAGGTTGATAAATTGTGCGAACTTTTCTCCTCTCAATTCCATAGTTCTGTATGATTCTCTCCGAGGATTCTGAGAGACAGACAAAGGCATCAGCTTTTCTCAGAAATAAGTTGAAAACATATTTCCTTAGATAAATTCGAACTTTATCTCTTATTCTCTTCAAACCGAGACAGTTTATACAGCGTGCCCCCTGAAAAAGATGGCATACCTCACCCCTTTTGTCAACCAGGATACGTTTCGGGCAGATACACCAGTAGTCAACCAGAGTCAATATAACAGGGATATGTAATAACTTAGCAGCAATAAGGGGTGAAAAGGAGAACCTATCCATGTTGTGGAAATGGATAACCTGGGGCTGACATCTCTTCAAAGTCCGGTATGAATACCAAAAGGAAATCAGGTCAAATTGAACAAGGGAGAAGAGGAAAGATAAAAATCTACTTCCCGGATAATGGCAATCCTTTACTGTTGGTATTTCATGGACATCAACTTTCTCATTCCTTATCCCTGTCACCGAGGTAGTCAAAAAGCATACCTCCAAGCCCTTCTCTTTTAACAAGCTCGCTAAATTTAGGCACTCCTTCTCCGCCCCGCCCCAGTCTTCATGATATCCGGGCAGGGTATTGCTCACCTGGCAGATCTTCATAACAACCCTAACTTTCTCAGCTGCCTTCTTATACGATAAGATACCCCCTTACCAGAACCAGCAGGTCTCATCCGTTTCGTCATCTTATATATCTTTTTCTGCAACTTTTCAGGATATTCCTCCGATACAGGACGGGCTCCCTCACCATAAAATATATGGTTATGCCCAACTACTTCATTGAAAGGAACATAATAACTGAAATGGGCATTGATCCCCTTCTTCTTTGCCCATTCCAGACTGGACAGGTCACCGGCATAATTGGATTTGGGTAATCCGATGATAAAAAAACCATTTACTTTTTTAAAATGTTTCTTTGCTATGTCCAGGGCTTGTTCTATCGTTTCTATGCTTTCGCCCTTCTTAATAACTTCCAGCACCTCAGGGAGAACCGATTCAACTCCAAAACTTGCCTGTTCACAACCCGAGGCAGCCATGGCCTTTGCCATATCCTCATCGAATCTATCCGCCCGGAGGCCGTTGGCACAATTCCAGGTCAGTTGTAAAGGTTTAATCAATTCGCAGAATTCTATAACTCTCCTCTTGTCAATATTAAAACAGTCATCGAGGATAGCAAAAGATTTTATATTCCATCTTTTCTTAGCCGACTTCAATTCCTCGTAACAATTCCGGGCACTTCTTGCCCTCCATTTTCTCTTCCTGCTCCAGCAATAAATACACTGATAAGGACATCCCTGGCTGGTCATGATAGCATAATTCCAAACTCCGCTCTGCCAGTTCTTTCGAAACATCTCAAACGAATCGAATAATTCATAATCGGGGAAGGAATAACTATCGGAAAACGGTTCCGAGAAAACAATTTTATCCTCAAAGTCTAAATAAGGATAACAACACTGGATATCAAGAAAGCCTGAGATAGACTTAACCTTCGCCTGAGGATACTTATCTTTATAGAGTTGGGCTATTCTTACCGATTCCCGCCAAGTTCGGGATTGCACCGATATGCCCAAGACATCGGTCTCCTGCTTCAAAAATCTATCCCGGGGATAAAGCCGCGTATTTAAATCTATTATCTTCACTCTGCAATGAGTAGCAGCATAGGCCAGACCTATATTAGGAATATCCCTGTTCACCTTAGCTTCAGGATTTATGAAGAGCATCTTTGGCATTCTGGCTATCTCCTATTACGTCTGAAAATCAGATGCTTTCCGTTACCCCATATTTTCGCTCTCTGTCAAGGGTGTTATAGGCTCTACAGCCCTTACAAAGTATAGGCACCTTACCTTTATTTCTACAAACTGCTTTTCTGAACTCCTTGTATCTTTTAGAGTACCATATTTCTTTAAAAGGTTCCTTCAGAATATTCCCAAAGCTATATCTTCTCAAAAAAGGACGTTTATTTGACATAAGCACAGCGCAACAAGGTAATACATATCCTCCCATCATAATATAAGGCTCAGCCCAGGCAGCACAGTGTTTCATAGGGGGTAATTCCCGGCGATGGGCCGGATGAGCAAAGCTAATTTCTACATCCAATTCCTTTGCTTTTCTCAAGGTAGCCTGCTGAATTTCCTCCGGAACCCTGGAAACAAATAAGTGCTCGATCCCTTCAAAAGCTAACAAACCGGCAAATTCTATTTTGCTCCCATCTCCAAGGGAATCTCTACCCCCTAACGAGTGAACCAGCTCGATAAACCGGGGCATTTCATGAAGGTTCCGAGTAGTAATTACATAACGAAAGCAAAGTTCGGGAAGAGGTGAGTTCATCTTTTTCTTTAGCTCAATCAACTTCTTAATATTGCTCAAAGATTTCTCAAAGTTACAACCCACCTTTATCTTCTCATAGGTTTCCCTGGTAGCACCATCCATTGATATCCAAATACCGTCCACACCTATTCTTATTAATCTCTCGGCAATATTTCCATCTATAAGATCAAAACTATCTACAAGAAACACTGATATATTTTTCGATTTTAAGTATTGGACCATCTTCAAATAATCCTTGTTTAGAAAAGCATCGCCTTCTCCGGTAAGATTAGCCCATTTCAACCTTGGGAATTGCTTGATAATCTTTTGAAAATCTTCAAAGGATAGATTCCGACTCTCTTCGTTCCAATAAGTATGTTCACATATGATACAACGCTTATTGCACTGATTAGTAACCTCGATTTCGATAGCAAAAGGATAAGATAACAGAGAAGCTTTTAGCGGGGGAAACAATTTAAACACCGGCCCCGCAAATCTCCCTAGCCAGTTAGCGGTTCCCTCACCTCCGGCGAGCACAAAAGATTTAATGAAGAGGAAGTTGTATACAGCTTTGATTCCCCGTCTCTTCAGCAGATATTTTATTGTTCTTCGATAACTCCACAACGCTTTTATCCCATCGAGCCAATGTTTAGACATAGAGAATAAAGACCTCATCATTATCAACACCTTTCAATTGAACTCTTTTCATCCTGAAGGAGAGTGTATTCCCCTAACTATTGATAGAAAATCCATTCGCATAATATGTATATGAGACAATGAAAATTGCTTTCCCTTCTCAACTATTAATCTTATGATGCCACTAATTAAAGAACAAAAATGTTTCTGAATATTTGCATCTCTTCCTTATCAAAAAAATCTACTTTTCGCAAGATTAACAGATAACTTATAACAAATAGTAATATTTCAGATATCAAAAATGATAAGGCGTAGAAACGATTTGAGATGAGAATATTTTTAAAACCGAGGTTAAAGATAAATATAATACTACTTAATATGGCAGGAATGAAAACAAGGCTTCCCAGTCTAAGTCTCTTGCCGAAATCAATCAATGACAGTTTTAAATAATTGTGGAGCCTTACCCCGAAGTAAGTGGTGCTTAGAGTTACAGAGATAAGAGTAGCAAGTAATACACCTACGAATCCCATTTTTATAATAAGTATAACACTAAGAATAAGGTTTAAAATAGCCTGTCCCCCTCCCGCTTTCATCTGAAACTCCGGTTTTCCAATACCAACAGCAATCGCTGACCCCATCGCAAACAAGGACATTATCAGAAAAGAGGGAGCCAACATCTGGATCACCAGAACGGTATGGCCAAAATTTTTCCCTAACCAGGAAAAGACAATCAAGTCCGCGGTAGTAAAAATGAAGAAAAATATAGGGAAGGCTATTGCCAGAAGGTATTTTGTTCCTCGCAAATATAATTTAATGATATCTTCTCTCTTCTGTCCTGCCTCTAATTCAGAAGCTGCCGGGACAATGGCTGAGATTAACAGCGAAGGTATTTCTCTTGCCTTACTGGCAATTAAATATCCTAACTGATAATAGCCCACCAGACCCAGGGGCAGAAAATACGAAATCAATAACTTGTCTGTCTGGAAAGTGACCACATCCTCTATACGCGTTACCCACCGTTTTGTCCCAAATCCGAAGAGCATCTTAAATATCTTTTTATCGAGCGAAAAAGGGTTGATTTTCAGGGTAGGGAGCAACTTAAAAGCCATTATAAAATTAATGGTTCCACTTATTCCCAGGATAAGGGCGTTATTCACCATCAACCCGGGCAAACCATATCCTGATTTCAAGAAAAAGATAGTTCCGATAATATTGGGAATGGTAATAGCTACAGCAATTTTATTGCTGATATCCATCCGTTGCAAACCGCCTTGAATAGCTCCGAAAACCACCAGGGCATTGGAAACAGCAAAGATGATTACTCCCAGCAAAAAGACGAACGATGCTTCCCCCCGAAGGTTGACGGGTATCTTAAAGAGACGCAGCAAAGGGTCTATAAAAGAGAAGGCTAATATGATAATTAACGCTCCCAGGAGAGAATAAAACACCAGGCCAACGTTAATAACTTGCTTTATTGTTTTATCGTCCTTTTTAGCGTAAAATTCAGCAATGAATTTTACAAAAGAATCCCGCACTCCGAAATCAAGCAAACCAAAATATCCTGTCAGGACGCCTACGATGGCCCAGATACCAAACCTCTCCATCCCAATATACCCGATAATATAAGGGGTCAGGAATAAAGCCACCAAAATTGTCCAGAAACGGCCCAGGATATTAAACTTTGTATTTCTTATTATCTTCTCGGAAACTCTCAACTCTAAAGACCTCTCTTATTTCCTATACCCTGCTCACACCTTCCTCGTTCCTTTCCTCCAAATAAGCTTCCAGGGCCTCTGACCAGGGACGGAGGTCATCGTTGCCCTGTTCTCCTAACCGGTAGTTCCTCAGAACGGAATATTTCGGCCTTTCAGCCCGGGCTCCGAATTCTTCCGTGGTAATGGGTTTCAGGTTCACTTTCCTTCCGGAGAGCTCAAATATCTTCCGGGCAAACTCGAACCAGGAACATTGACCGTTGTTGGAGATATGGTAGAGTCCGTATTTGCCGGGTTCCTCCTGATCGGCAGATATAAGCTCTTTTACTTTCCTCGCTAAATCCACCGTATAGGTAGGGGATAATATTTGATCATTGATTACTTTAATTTCCCCTTTTTTCTTCTCAGCCAGGTTTAACATTGCCTCAACAAAATTATTCCGTCCCTTCCCTTTACAACCGGCTATCCCAAAGAGTCCCGAGGTCCTGATAAGGAAATATCTCTCAGAAGCAAGAACAGTTTGGACATAAAATTCACCGGCCCGTTTGGAAAAGCCGTAGGTCGAGAGAGGATTAGGCGTATCGGATTCGAGGTAAGGTTCTCTTTTCTTGCCATCAAAGATATAGTCAGTGCTGAAATGCACCATCGCCGCTCCGCAGTCTTTACAAGCTAATGCCACATTTTTAGCTCCCAGAGAATTAACTTCAAAAGACCTTACCTCATTATCTTCACATCCGTCCACATCGTTGTAAGCAGCAGTATTAATGACCACATCAGGTGAATGTTTCTTAATCACTTTCAAGGTTAAATCACGGTTAGCGATATCCAGGTCTCCCTCAGTAAGAGAGATCAACTCCCGGGAGGCAATTACCTTTGCCAGATCACTTCCCAATTGCCCATCGGCACCAATTAAGATTATTCTCATAAAAATTAACCTCCTTTAAAAAACAGCAACCAGTAACTCGTAACTAAAAAATGACCACGAAGACACAAAGCAAGAAAATTTCGTAACCACGGAAACACGGAAAAAAACTAATCTTTCCGGTTTCTTTCATTCCATGCTTCTGTGGTTAATGCCTTTTATAATTTTTTATATAGCAAGAAATTACTTGAACTCAACAATCTTAACTTATTATTTTAAAAGCAGTTGAAATAAGGCTATTTACACGCCAATACGTTTCTTTTGCTTCTCTCAATCGGTTCCGAACCGCTTTAGCCCTCTTCTCATCTTCACCATTAAGACTTCTTTGTTCCTGCCGGATAGCCTCCTCTGCCCCTTTTATAGCTTCTAAAGCCTCCTCCATCCTCCGGTTGAGACCCACCCTGAGACGGTCGGTTATTACCTTGAAAATATCCAGTTCTGCTACATAAAAATCCTTCCGGTTACCTTTCACCCAGACCTTACGCGCCGCTCCCCACTTCTCCAATTCCCGCACATTGACGCTCACATTACCTTTGCTCACCCCCAGCTTTTCTACCATATCATCTAAAGACAAGGGTTCATTACTCATAAAGAGGAGAGCGTAGAGTTGAGCAGCCACCCGGTTAAGTCCGAGGCTGGCACCTAATTGACCAATGCTTTCTACGAAGCCGTCGGTAGCTTCATTTAACTTGGAATCCATGACAATCCCCTTTGATTTCATATTGTTCTAAACATTCTAAACGAATTATACTACGCTGGTTTGATTATGTCAAGGCCGGCGGAAAAAAACTTTTAGCTTGCTTTCACATATTGCTCAGGAAGTTGGTCAGGAAAAGAAGGAGGAGTTAGAATATCCTTCCATGTTTAAATCATTGAACATTTTTCACAACTCCTTGTTTATCCAGCACTTATAATAGACTATCAGGCATCCGCTTTACTGCCTACGTTTAATAAACTCAACATACTATTCAACGCAAAGAAAGACAAAAAAGTTTACCGATGCTTTTCTTCTTCTTCTAACATATTCCCATTTCACAACTTACGCATCTTGCAAAACAATTTTTCACTCTTTTTTAATAATTGGCATGATTATTGCATGTATTTTATAGTAAAAAGAAGATAAAGAGCCGGGAAATTAAATAAAGCAATTAAATAAGGCCTTGTAGTTAAAAGGTAAAGGAGACCAGCCAATGAGAAAGATTTGGGCAATCTTAACCGCGGGGATATTCTTGTTTGGAATCACCGGAATCGCCGGGGCAACAACGATCAGTTTCGTAACCCAGGGAAACCTTTCCGGACTTTTAGGTGTGGACAGTCCTACCTCCGCCTGGTCCACTAACAATACTACGAAGAATCTTGGAGTAGCTATGTGGAACCTTCTGGGAGGAACAGCTCAAGTAACCGGTTATACAAATTATCCTCAGACGGGAAATCTAACTCACCGCGGCACCCGTGGTCTGGGAGTCCATACCGGAGAATGGGACGAAGTAGATAATCCGGAAAGCATTATCATTACTTTTGCTCAACCTCAATACTTGAACTATCTGGAAGTCCGCTCGCTCTTCTTTGAACCCATGTTGGGAGGCAGAGAAGAAGGAGATGTCTTTGGTTACCTTAATAACAGCTTAACTTTCACCCAACATCTTGTTGGGGTAGAGAACATTTATATACCAGGAACAGATGGCTCTCTGGAATATACTTATTCAACACCCTCTGTCATCGACACTCTGGAGTTCACTGTCCTGTCAGGAAAGAGTTACACTTCTTTCAGCGAATTTGCCGTAGCTAAGTTGGAAGTAGCTCCCGTTCCCGAACCGGCCGGCTTAGTTCTGCTGGGTAGCTTTTCCCTGGGCATAGTTGCCCTTAGCAAAGTGAAAAAACTAATAGGTGGGATAGCTTAGAGGTACTCTTCCTGTTTCTTATCCGCTAATTTCTTGACTATCTTCTTCACATCCTGGGCTCTGTCTTTGGCACAGATAAGAGTAGCTTGCGGAGTGGTAACGATGATTAAATCGGAGACGCCCAGGGTGGTTACTAAATGGCCGTCGTTGATGATAATGCAGTTGTGACTGTCAATTCCCTCAAATTTTCCTATGACGACATTTCCATTATCGTCTTTAGGATGGATTCTTTCCATTGCTAGCCAGGAACCGACGTCGTCCCAGGTAATATTTGATTCAACCATGAACACGCTCTTAGCTCTTTCCATCACTCCATAGTCAATGGAGATACTTTTTAATTTCTGGAATACTTGCCTGGTAACCTCTGCTTCCCGGGGAGTTCCCAGAGAATCTTTGATCGTCTCCAATCCTTTGAATAGTTCCGGCATATGTTCTTCTATGGATTTCAGGATGCTCTCTACCTTCCAGATGAACATCCCGCTATTCCAATAATAATTTCCCCTTGATAAAAATCTTTTTGCTTCCGCCTTACCCGGTTTCTCCACAAATCTTTCCACCTTATACACTTCAATTTCGTTCTTATTTTCAACGTTTAACTTTCTACCTTTAACTTCTATATATCCATACCCTGTCTCCGCTCGGGTAGGTTTAATACCCAGAGTAACCAGATGACCTGTCTTTTCCGCCACCTCCGCTCCGGTTTTGATAATTTCCAGAAACTTTTCTCTTTCCCCGATTAAATGGTCAGCTGCTAACACTACCATAGTAGTAGACCCAGGATATTTTCTCTCTACCTTGATAGCCGCCAGGCCAATACAGGCAGCGGTGTTCTTCCCTACAGGTTCAAGGATGATATTTTCCTCAGGCAAGGAAGGAAGCTGAGCCTTCACTTTTCCTGACAAACTTTCTCCGGTAGCAATAAAGATATTCTTCTCAGGGATAAGATATTCTATTCTCTCCACTGTCTCCTGGAGCATCGTTCCAGGGCTAACAATAGGCAGTAACTGTTTAGGATGATTGGCACGGCTCTTCGGCCAGAATCTCTCTCCTTTTCCCCCGGCCATAATAACAGCTACAAGCTCATTCATCTTGTCCATATCCACCTCCATGATGGCGAGCGTACCAGATTTCGACTTCCTCCGAAGGCATAGCGGAGAGATTGACTCCCAGAACGGAAGCCAGCTCTAAAGCTCCTTTAGCAATCATTGCTACATATTCCAGCATTATCGAAGCCCGGAGAGCCTTGGCTGGAGTTTCATCAAAGGTAAATAATCCGTGCTTTCCCAAAAGAATAGCCGGACAACCTTCTTCCCGGCAGCGGAGAATAGCTTTACCAATGTGATCTGCTTGGTTATCAACATAAGGGGTGCAAGGAATCTTTACTCCGAAGATATCCGCGTGAGCCGTGCTATATACAGGGATAGGTTGTTCCAAAAGGGCAAACATGGTAGCATAAGGAGAGTGGGTATGAATTACTCCCCCGACATCTTTAAGGTTTTGATAGAGATAAAGATGATGAGAGGTATCTACAGAAGGCTTTTTCTTGCCTTCGACTATCTTTCCTTCAAGGTCTACTATTACCAGGTCTTCCTTCTTAAGGGTGCTATAATTAACTCCGCTGGGCTTGATAATTACCAAACCGGATTCTTTGTCAAGACCACTCACATTCCCCGTTGTCTCTACCACCAGGTTATTTCGGGGAAGAGCTAAGTTAGCCTTCCAGACTTCTTCTCGCAGATTCTCTAACACTTTGACATTACCTCCCTCTTTATCTTCAACAATTCCTTCATCACAGGATAGAGGTCGCCGCTGAAATTTTTCGTTCCCAGGGAATCGTGAAGGGTTTTATATAATTTAAATAGCCTTGAATAGACAGCCATAGATTCTTCTCTTGGATAGTAAACAGTACTTTTGAGACCACCCATAACCCCTTGAGCGTCTTCCACCCGGGGATAATGTCCCGCCGCTACGGCTCCGAACATAGCTGCTCCCAGAGCACAAGTCTGAGCCGACCGGGAAATTTTGATGGGCTTCCCTATTATGTCAGCATATACCTGCATGAGCAAGGGGTTTCTCTCCGCCAGCCCGCCGCAGGTAATCACTTCCTCAATATCTATTCCGTATTCGCTGATTCTATCCATAATCACCTTGGCTCCAAAGGCTGTGCTCTCTATTAAAGCTAAGAAAATCTCCTCGGGCCTGGTCTGCAAAGTAAGTCCGATTATCTGTCCGGTGAGGTTAGGGTCGACCAGAATGGTTCTATTGCCGTTCAGCCAGTCTAAAGCCAAGAGTCCCGACTGTCCGGCCCGCAGGGATTTTGCTTTCTCGGTGAGGATTTCATAAGATAAGTCTTTTGTCTCCTCCATAAGTTTTTTGATGTCCAGGGAAGAAGCAAAAGAAGTCCGGGAAAGAATATTCTCTACCGGCCATCTCAATTGATCCCGGTACCAGGCAAAAATATCGCCTACGGCTGACTGTCCTGCTTCCAACCCTACAAAACCGGGAATGATAGATCCCTCAACCTGACCACAGATTCCCTCTATACTTACTTTAAGAGTTTCGGGAGGGGCAATCATCGTGTCACAGGTAGACGTCCCCATTATCTTAACCAGAGTTCCCGGTTTGATCCCGGCGCCCACGGCCCCCATATGAGCATCGAAGGCTCCCACTGATACGGATACCCCGGCGCTTAAACTTAACTTTTCCGCCCATTCCTTGCTCAGCCCCCCTACCTTGACATCAGCAGTATAAGTCTCCTGGTAAAGTTTATCCCTTATCCCCTTCAACTTCTCATCAACGCGGCAAAAGAATTGTTCCGCCGGCAGACCACCCCACTCCCGGTTGAACATGGCTTTATGTCCCGCGGCACAGCGGCTTCTCTTGATATTCTGCGGCTTCGTATCCCCCACCAGAAGTGCCGGCATCAGGTCGCAATGCTCGACAAAACTGGCCGCTGCCCGAAAGACCTCCGGGGCAACTTTAGCCAGATGGAGTATCTTGGAAAAAAACCATTCCGAAGAATATATCCCTCCGGAGTATTTTGTATAATCTATTTCGTCCTCTTTTGCCCTGGCAGTGATTAAAGCCGCTTCCTCAAAGCTGGTATGGTCCTTCCAAAGCCAGACCATAGCGGCAGGATTATTTTTGAACTCTTCCTGGAAAGAGAGAGGTAGCCCATCTTCGTCTACAGGCAAAAGAGTGCTCCCGGTGGTATCAATGCCAATTCCCACAATGCCCTCGGCCCGAAAACTCTTCTTGTCCCTTGCTTCCCGGAGCGCTCCCTGGATAGAAGCTTCCATTCCTTCCCAGTAATCTTTCGGATCCTGCCGGGCAAAGTTAGGATCTTTTTCATCAAGGATGACTCCGTCTTCTCCCCTGCGATAGTTATAAACACAACTGCCGATTTCTTCCCCGTTTTCTACATCAACGATGAGGGCTCTTACCGAATTTGTCCCGAAATCCAATCCCAGGGAAAATTTTTTCTCAGTCATATGCTCTCCTCTTAAATAACAGAAGTCAGATATCAGAAGACAGATGACAGATTTTTTCTGTTCTCTGTCTTCTGTCCTCTGTTCTCTGAATTAAATCAAATACCTCTTCACCACTTCCAGGGTAGCAAGAGCATCGCCACTACTCTGAGCTTTAGTCAGTTTATCCCTGACCGCATATATTTGCAATGCTTTCTTCATCACATTACCAAAAAGCTCCCGGGACAAGGCCATCGACTTAGTAGGCTCGGTCCGGTAAGTAAACTGGTCTTCTCCGAACCAACCTTGATAGTCACTATCAACAGCAGCATAGCAAAAGTCGGCTAACCTCCAGATATCTCCCGTCCCGGTTATTCTATCTTCATCGTTGCTGTGGAGTTTAGCATTATTTACATGGAGATTCACAATGGGAACACCAAACCTTTTCAGAGTATAAAGGTTATCAGCCGGTTCGTTAGCATACATCTGCTCATGACCATAGTCAATAGCCACCCCCATATTATTCCCCTGGCACTCTTCATTAACGGCCTTAGCTACCAGAGCAGCCTTGTGAGTAGTAGAGATAATCATGTTCCCTTCTCTGGGTTCATGGAGTTTAGCTTCTATTCCAAACCTCAACCCCAATTCCTTGGCTTTCTTATTAATAGCTATGCATCCTTCAATAAACCGATCCAGTATCTCTCCGTAATTTACCTCAAAGTTGTAATCCCAACCATCGGAACCGGGCCAGAGAGCCACGCTCTGGCAACCGACTTCCCGGGCAATCTCCACTCCCTGGAGAGCTATTTCCAGAGCTTCTTCCCGAACGGTTTTATTGGCATTGGTTATCCCGCCCAACTTCCATTTAGGATCGGTAAAGAGGTTTGTGTTCATGTTAGTAGGGATAATGCCGTTCTTTTTCAAAGCTTCCTTGACCATCTCTATAAGGGAAGGATCTTTCCGATAATTCTTATCGATAAACAGGGCTTCATGAAACTCTATTCCCTTGATTTTTGCCTGAGCGACTCTTTCAATTTGGGCGACAATATCACTGGAGAACCGTGGATCCAGGCTATTGTATCCTCCCGGAGCAAACCGGTCGGCAAAATCACCGGCACACCAATGGCCGGCTGCAAAGCTTATATCAAACTCATCAAAAAATTGATCCAACCTTTCCTTTTCCAGATAACCGCTGTATTTCGCATCCAACTTATCCAACTTATCCTTATCTACCTTCATAATCCTCTATCTCCTCTCTAAAAAAACTTTAGACATCAGACCTTAGACATCAGACTTTAGACAAAAGCCAAACAATCTTTTAGTCTATGGTCTATTGTCTATAGTCTGTAGTTATAGTCTGTGGTTTATTTACTCAAAATGCTCCCGACCTTTAAAGGACGTCCTTGCAAATACTCTCTTACCGGCATTTTCCGGCTACCTTCCTCTTGCACTTCCTTTATCAGAAGAAACCCTGCTCCCGTGGATACCACTAAACCTTCATCCTTGATAATTCCCATCACCTCCCCGGGTCGACTTGTGGTAGTTCCTCCTTTTTGGTTGCCGGTTGCAGGTTCCGTTTTCCAGATTTTAAGTATCTTTTCCGGCCCTTTATCTCTCCTAATACAGGTATATGCTCCCAGCCGAGGATTCAGTCCCCGGACTAAATTATGAATATTTCCGGCAGATGTATTCCAATCTATCAACCCGTCGGATTTCTTTAAAGGAAGAACATAGGTGGCTTCCTTATTATTCTGAGGAATAACCTTAACCTTTCCTTCCTTTATTTTCTTTAGACCTTTCAAGAGAAGTTCCGCGGACAGAGAAGACAATTTCTCCCCGAGAACTCCAGCTGTATCATCAGGACCGATATCCACAGCTTCCTGAAGAATGATATCTCCTGCATCCAAGCCTTCATTCATCTGAATAATGGTTACCCCGGTCTTCTTTTCTCCTTTTATGATTGCCCGCTCGATAGGAGCAGCCCCTCGATATCGGGGAAGGAGAGAAGCATGAGCATTCAGGCATCCCCGGGAAGGAAAGCGAAGAATATCCGGGGGCAGAATTTGACCGTAAGCAACTACAATGATAATCTCCGGATTTCGGTCTTTGAGCCAATTCCTGAATTGAAGATGATGAAGGCTGGAAGGACAATAAACAGGCAATTGATACTTCTCCGCCACTTTCCTGACCGGGGACGGCTCTACCTTTTTCCCCCGCCCCCGCGGCCTATCAGGCTGAGTAACCACTCCCACAACTTCCTCGCTCTTAATCAAAGCCCCTAAGCTCGGCAAGGCAAACTGAGGTGTACCCATAAAAACGATTTTCATTCTTCATAACCCTTTATATTCCTGGGGTTTCATTGCTTCACATCTTGCTTTAGAACCGGTTCAGGAGCTCCGAATAGTCAAGATTATTTGACGACAACCTCTCCTGTTTTCAATTTTAGCATAAGTTGTTTTAAAAGGGCAAGCTTTTATTGACAAGAGATGGGCTCATATGATAAAATAATGCTGAAGTGTATAAAAAGTATAAAGAGGTGAAGTATGGCTAAGGAAACAGACAAGAAGTCTTCTTCCCTGGGAGAAAAGTGCTTTCAGGGAGTTATGTATCTCCTTTATGGAAAAAAGGCGGGAGAAACGCTGGTAGAGAAAGCTGCTCGTTTAGGATTAATTATCTTTATCCTTGTTGTCCTGGCTCTTTTTCCTACTATTAAAAAAGCTCTTTTTCCTTAAGTCAGAAAAGTTTAGCTATATTTTTTAATGGCTAACCCTCTCGAGGAAGATAGTTCCTCTACGGAGAGAAAGAAAAAGCAATGTTAAGAGAAAACGGCGGGACGAGTATAGCTGAAGCAGAACGTTTCTACCACAAGGCTGCTCAGGCTATCGAAATGAAGCAGTATGACTATGCCATCGGGCTCTTCAAGTCTGCATTGGGACTCGACCCCGACTTTGCCAAGGCTTGGGATGGTCTCAAGGTAGCCCGGGTAAAGAAGTTCGAGTCTTTAAGCACACCTCAACGGATGTTTAAAGGCATCATTGTTATGATCCAAGCCTTCTTGTATGAAAAACTAAGGAAATGGGAACAGGCTGCAGATAAATATGAGGACCTCTTCGCTATCGTCCCTCCCCAGGCACCTATCCTCCCCCACCTGGGAGATGCTTACCGGCAAATGGGGCTAATTTCCCAAGCTATTAAAACCTACCAGTTGGTTCTTACCTTAGACAAAGATAATCTTTACACCCTAAAGAGATTAGGAGATATCTACCTCGAGCTGGAAAATATGAAAGAAGCAAAACATTATTATGAGAAATTCATCGTTTTAAAGCCGGACGATGTCCAGATCAGCCGCGAACTAAAGAACTTAGATGCTCTCCTTACTATAGACAAAGGAAAATGGGAAGAAGAAACGACCTTTATCGAAAAGACAGCGGACAAACAGAAGGAAAGAGAGAAAGCCGAAGAGTTAGAGATGATCGAACAGAAAGCAGGAAGAGCAACAAAGAAAAAAGAACCGTTGGATATAACCGCCGAGGACATTGACATCGAAGCCAGTCTAAAGCAGGCGGCAACTTATCTCGACCAGAATCGCATCGATGATGCTACCAACGAATATAAAAAGATAATCGGAATCGACTCTAATAACGTTCGAGCTCATCAGGCCCTGGGAGAAATCTACATGCGGGAAAGGTTCTTCGAGGAAGCCATTAAAGAATACGAGAGGGTCGTAGAATTAGACCCAACAAAACAATCCCTGCTGAACACCCTGGCCAACCTTTATATCAGAAAAGGAGAGGTCAACAAAGCTATTGAGAAATACGAACAGATAATTTCTCTTGACCCGGAGAATGCTGCTACCCATAGAGTGTTAGGGGATTTCTACCTGAAGCAGGGAAATAAGGAAAAGGCTATATCTCTCTATGAGAAGGCAACGGAGTTAGACCCCGGCAATCCTACAATCCACCGGCTTCTGGGAGATATCTATCTGGAAAAGGGAGAGCTTGATAAAGGAATTACCGCTTACGAGAAACAGTCTGAACTTGAACCCGACAAGCCGGATGTTCAAGAAAAGTTAGGCGACCTTTATCTTCAGAAGGAAAACTTCGAGAAGGCAAAAGAGAAATACAAAAAAGTTCTGGAGACGAATGCCGGCAACGAGAATATTTTAAAGAAACTGAAAGAAATAGACCTGAAGAGGTTCGAGACAATCATGAGAAAATGCGCGGAGATCCTCAAATCCCAGCCGGATAACTCCGAAGTTAAAGAGAGAATGGAGAAAGCTCGCCAGGATGCCCTGAATCTGAAGATTCAGAATTGTCTGGAAAGAATACAAGAAAGTCCCAAAAATCTCACCCTGCGCCTTGAACTGGGAAAGCTTTATAAGGAACAAGGAGAAGTGGATAAAGCTTTAGCCGAATTTCAAGCTTCCGTTAACGAACCCCAGGTAAGACGTCAATCTCTCTATATGCTAGGGGTCTGTTTCCAGGAAAGGAATATGCTGGACATAGCCATTAAACAGTTCCAGAAAGCCTTGGCGGTAAATCCGGGAATTATGGATAATGAGGCGAAAGAGATCCATTACCAATTAGGACAACTTTACGAGAAGATGGGGAAAAAAGATCTAGCTCTCTCCGAATACAAGAAAATTTATGAGGTAGACATTGTTTATAAAGATATCGCCCGGAAGATAGAAGCAGCTTATAAGACAAGCCCTAAAGAACAGAGTTGAAAAAGCAGAATTAATAAATAGTATCGCAGATAGATATTTTTTTAACTTGAGCGCTGGAGCTCCGGAGCATTTAGAAGAGCTTCGATCAGGTCATCTAAGCTACCCTTTAAGACTTCGTCCAGTTTATGAAGAGTTAATCCAATGCGATGGTCCGTCACCCTACTTTGAGGAAAGTTATAAGTCCTTATCTTCTCACTTCTCTTCCCTCTCCCTACCTGGGTCATCCGGTCCTCGGAAATTTCCGCTTCCTGACGCTCTTTTAAATACTGAAAGAGCCGGGCACGAAGAACTCGCATTGCCTTGGCTCGATTCTTATGTTGGGATTTCTCATCCTGACACTGGACTACAATTCCTGTAGGAACATGGACAATCCTCACTGCTGAATCGGTAACATTGACATGTTGTCCTCCGGGCCCTCCGGCACGGAAAGTATCAATGCGGAGGTCCTCCGGATTTATTTTTACTTCTACCTCCTTAGCCTCGGGAAGAACGGCTACGGTAACCGTTGAGGTGTGAATCCTTCCTTGAGATTCGGTTGCCGGCACTCTCTGAACCCGGTGAACCCCTCCCTCATATTGAAGTCGCCGGTGAACTTCCTTGCCCTCCACCCCAAAGATGATCTCTTTAAACCCTCCTCGTCCCACAGGATGGCTACTGCTGATAACTTCTGTTTTCCAACCCTGGTTCTCAGCATACCGGGAGTACATACGGAAAAGGTCTCCCACAAAAAGGCCGGCTTCTTCTCCTCCCGTACCTGCTCTAATCTCAATGATAATGTTTCTTTCCTCATCCTTATCGTTTTGGGGCCGGAGAAACTGTCTTAGTTCCTTTTCTAATTCAACCTTCTTCAAGCCTGACTGTTTTAATTCCTCCTCAGCCAGAACTATCAACTCCCGGTCCGCTTCCTTCTCCCCTAAGATAGCCGTTGATTCCTCTATCTCCCTCAGCACACGCTTATAATCCTGAAACTTACTCACGATGTTCCTTAGTTTATTATACCTTTTGACATACCCATCATATTTAGTCCGGTCAGCGATAACCTGGGGGTCACTCAACATCTCAGCTAAACGATTATGCTCTTCTTCTCTCTTCTGCAGTTCTTCAAACATGACCGTATCCATTATATACACCCCAGGTGTTTAAGCTATGCTCCTATCTCCTCCTCATCCCCATCCTTAGAGAGAAGGAAACATAAATGAGGATCCCTTACCTTTTTCCAGCCCCAAAAAAAACAGGCAGACACAAGGTCTGCCTTTACCCGCGGAAAGGTTTATACCTTTCTCTTACAGGCCATATCTCTTTCGGAACCGATCTACCCGTCTGGCAGTATCCACCAATTTCTGTTTTCCGGTGAAGAAGGGGTGACATTTGGAACATATTTCCACCCTTATATTCTGTTTGGTGGAACGAGTATGAATAACCTCTCCACAGGCACAGGTAACGGTTGCTTCTTTATACTCCGGATGAATACCCTTTTTCATTTTATCCCTCGCTTTTGTTGATTACAATATATCACATTACTATCAGGTTGACAAGAGTTTTTTTTAATTTACTCTTTTATCTGTTCCAAGGTTTTTAAGAACTCGGCATTGTTTTTTGTCCTTTTCAACCTTTCTACCAACCGTTCCATCACTTCGACAATATTCATCGAGCTAAGCACCTTACGTAACAACCAGATTTTGCTCAGATCATCAGGCTTAACAAGCAATTCTTCCCTTCGGGTAGATGATCCTTCAATATCAATGGCCGGGAAGAGACGCTTATCAACCAACCGGCGGTCCAGACGCAGTTCCATATTTCCCGTCGCTTTAAATTCTTCAAAAATAACATCATCCATACGGCTCCCTGTATCAACTAAGCAAGTAGCCATAATTGTTAAGCTTCCTCCCTCCTCGATATTCCGGGCCGTTCCAAAAAACTTTTTGGGTTTGGTTAAAGCATTGGAATCCACTCCTCCGGAGAGAATTTTTCCGCTATGAGGAACAACGGTATTATGCGCCCGGGCAAGACGGGTAAGGCTATCCAGGAGAATAACTACATCTTTCTTGTGTTCCGCTAACCTTTTGGCCTTCTCAATAACCATATCGGCGACCTGGACATGACGTTCGGGAGGTTCATCAAAGGTAGAGCTAATTACTTCCCCCTTGACCACTCTTTGCATCTCAGTCACTTCTTCCGGTCTCTCTGAAATAAGAAGGACTATCAAAAATACCTCGGGATGATTGGCCGCAATACTATGAGCTATTTTTCGAAGAAGAACAGTTTTTCCGGCCCGGGGAGGAGAAACTATCAGCCCTCGTTGCCCTTTGCCGACAGGAGTAACCAAATCCATTACCCGCATGGATATCTCATCAGGAGTAGTTTCCATCTTAAATCGTTCCTGGGGAAAAAGGGGCGTAAGATTGTCGAAGAGAATTTTCCCCTTTTCTGTTTCCGGGTCCTCATAATTAACCGCCTCCACTCGCAACAAAGCAAAATAACGTTCCGTATCCTTGGGAGGCCTTATCTGCCCGGATACGATGTCCCCTGTGGTTAGACTGAATTTACGAATCTGAGAAGGAGAAACATAAATATCATCAGGCCCGGGAAGGTAATTATAATTGGGAGACCGTAAAAATCCAAACCCATCCGGTAATATCTCCAGCACTCCCTCTCCAAAGATGAGCCCGTTCTTTTCTGTCTTAGCTCCCAAAATTCTGAAGATGAGTTCTTGCTTCTTCAGATTTCTAAACTCCGTTATTTTCAAATCTCCGGCTACTTTACGCAGTTCCGAAATAGTCATTTCCTTCAGACTTCTGATATCCATTTTTCTCTCCTTAGTTTTTAAACCGAATTTTAGATAACAGACTTCAAGCTAAAAATTTTTACCTGTGGCCTGTTGTCTATCCGTAGCTAATTTTGCCATTATCTCTTTCCATACTCTTACAACTTGCTTCTCCACAGCTGCTAAACTACCGTTATTTCTGATTACATAATCAGCCAATTTAATTTTGCTCCTTAAGGACATCTGAGAATCAATCCTCTTCGCAGCTTCATTCTCTTTCAGACCGCTTGCTTTCAATCGCCTCATCTGGGTCCGGCGCCAGGCGCTAACCACCACCAATACATCCACCAAAGAAGTTAAATTAGCTTCAATAAGAAGAGGAGCATCAATGACGATAATGGTTAAAGGTTGAATTTTTAAATTTGAAAAATCTTTAATTTTTTTCTTGATGGCCTTTATTGCAACGGGATGAACAATCTTTTCCAACCTCCTGCGTTCTTTCGTCGAGGAGAAGACTATCTTGCCTAATTTTTCCCGATTGATAGACAAATCCTCGTTCAAGATATCCTTCCCAAAAAGCTCCCCTATTTTCTTCCAAACTGCTGTCCTTGGTCTCATTGCCTGGTGAGCTATCTTGTCAGCATCAATAACCTCGGCTCCCAACCCTCTGAACATTCCAGCCACGGTACTCTTCCCACAGGCTATCCCTCCGGTTACCCCGATAATTAACATAAGAAAACTCCACCACCATAGACAACAGAAAAATCAGAAGTCATCTTTTCTCTGTCCTCTGTCTTCTGTCTTCTGTTTTCCGTCTTTCTCCCACCGTTGCGCTTTCCGTAAGAAATCTATGGCTTGTTTCTCATCACCCAAACCGTAGTAAGCTATCCCCAAGTCATAATAAGCCTGCCTTAGTTTAGGGTAGAGGATAATCGCTCTTTTAAGTTCTTTTACAGCGTCCGCATACTCTTTCTTTCCCAGATATTCCTTTCCTGCCGCATAACGTTTTCGAGCTTCTTCAATCTCCTCCGGCCTATAGACCTTATAGATCCTATAGACCTCATTGGAAAAGACCAAACCGAATTTCTCCAACCGCCCCGACGGAGAAGGAGAAGTTGTCTCCATCAAACCCCGATAAGCCTTTCCCTGATATTTAAAACTAAAAGGTTCGGCCTTTCCGGGAACTTCTAATCGATACCCAATAGCCTGAGGATCAAACTCCAAATGGTTGGTAATATAGCGGGTAGAATAAGGCCCCGTATTGGTATACATTCCCCGGGGTATAACCAGGTAGTTTACTTCATACTTCTCACAGAAAGAATAGAGATCTCCTTCCCCTTCTGAGACGATAGCATCGGCAAACTCCTTTATCTTATCCCGGATATCCCGGGATTCCAGGAAAGAATGGATGACTATCGGCCGGCCCGTATAAGTGAGAATCTCCAGGGAAGGAGATATGGAACTCAGGAAAACTTCGTCCTTGCCCGTATTGTTTCTGATCCAAGATATCAACTGGCCAAGAGAGTAAGTATCAAATGTCAATCCATGGCTGGCCGTTACCCCCACCTCAACCAGCAGAGCTAATATGATAAAGCAGGTAGCTAATCTTTTAAAGATCCGCTTCCTTCCAAGAAAAATTATCCCTCCACTAAAAATTGCCAGGAAAAAAGATAGGAATATCTCCATCCTCTGCAAAAGGAGGTAAAGGATGAAAAAAACCAGAGTAAAGTAAAGCAAAATCTTTTCGGCAAAACCGGCTTCTCTTCTTACCAATCTCCCGATCATTTTCCCCAGGGGCCATAATCCTGTGAGGAAGAGAACGAAGAAACCCGTGAGAATATATCTCAGATTAGGGCTGGTCCAGTCAGGGAACCAATAGAACCGGACTTCAAAAGGGAGAAGAGCGGGGTCGACAGGTTTTTGCCCCAGGAATCTTATTTTATAAAGCATTAGAGAATACACATGGGAGTAAACCTTGGTATAGGGTGAAAATAAGAAGGTCAGTAAACTTAACCCAAGGAAGATTAAGCAGGATACTAAAAAGGCTTTCCTTCTCTCTACTTTTCCATAGCTTATCAAGGCCCAGGCCAATAACAGGGAATAGGATAATAACATCGGATAAGAGAGAATAAAGATGCTCGCCCTTAAGTAAGGAATTAGGAGACCTCCCAGGAAAGCAAAACCAACCAGAACCCCAAAATTCCGATATAAGGAGAAGATTTTTTCTCTCCAGAGGAGACTAACAACCATAAATACGGCTAACAGCCCAAAGTAAAACTGAGTAAGATGCCAGGAGCCCAGAGCCAAAAATAAGAAGAGACCGGAAAAGATAATTTTATACCTCTTCCCTGGTTTCAAGCTACTCAAGAAGAAATAAAGGTGAAAGAAGATAAAAGGAAGAGCGAAATGTTCCTTGAGAAAAGCAAAGCCTACGTTCCGGGCCACTGCCGGGAGACTGAAGGCATAAAATAAGGTAGAGATTATGGCAGCCAGATTATTTTTCCAGACCTCCCGGGCTAACAAAAATAAAGCTAAAATGGACAGGCTGGAAAAGATAGGAACGAACAATCTCACATAGGTATTAAAGGGAATATTCGAAAAGGGCATTATTTTATAAAAATAGCCTACAAAAAACGCCATAAACCAGGCCGTCTTCTCCCGCGCGCGGAGCCCTTCCGGATACTGAACTTTTTTATCTACCACCGGGATAGGTTTTCCCTGAGCCACCATCAAAGCATAGCGGTAGTGGGAAGCATCTCCCGCAGTAAAGAAGGCCGGAGAGGATTGACTGGTCCGGTAAAGTCCGACTCTCAGGAAAACTGCGAACAGATAGATACTTAATAAGAGAACAAACCAATATATATTTTTTTTAATGAAGGCTCACCTCTCTCCGAATTTTGAGGAATATGGTTTTAGGGGATAATTGAGGAGAAAATTTTTGTCGGATTTTTTAGAATTTTGCGAAACTGACACCATATTTCCACTTCTTCCACTTCCCGCTTCCCTCTTTAACTTCTTGATAAAAATCAGTAGATAGTTGTCCTATAGAATGCCCCGAGAGAGAAACCAGGGGAATAAAATAGCCCCTCTCGCCCCTTATAGGAAATAGAGTAACTTTTCCATTCCCTCCCGTCATTCGGGACAAGGCCTCGGCTTCTTTCCAGGTCACCCTAAGAGCTACGAAGGAAAATGTCTGGTCCTCTCCATACCTAATCAGGTTAATAGTAGCCAAATAGTTTCTTATCTTGACCTGGTAGAGAAGATCTGATAAAAGTCTGGCTTTATCTTCCGGCCGGCTGGCTCCATCCATAAGAATACGACGGGAAGACCTCCGCTCTTTAAACTGAAACACTCTAATATCATCGCGAACAAACAAGTAGAGACGGGCAATTTTCTCTACCCGTCCTTTCGCTCCCCAGGTAAGACTCCAGGCTAATTCTTTTACTTTTCCTTCTTTCATCATCTTCTTCTGATTTTCCGTCAACTTAGCCTGAGCCAACCCCATCCAAAGAAGAGCCATGCTCAATCCCAGGGTTATCGTCAACATACCTTTTCTTCCTGTCTTAATCATCTTATTTCCCTCCCCACAAATATTCAAACTCAGCCCTTTACCCTTAATTTTATATAATAAATATTGGAATAAATAATACTTATAAAGAAATGCAGTTTTTATACTCAAACCGGAGGCGGATGCTCTTCAGAGAAGAACGCTTTCCCAACTTTCTACCTCCCGGACAAGTTTCTTAAACTCCAACTTCCGAAAGAGTTCCGCTAATTGAGGCAAGTTTCCCTTCTCTACCCGACAACAATTGAGGTCGAAAGGAATAGGAACGTCCTCCTTAATGGTAACCAGATACTTGCTCAGCTTAGCCATCCGGGCACACTTTTCTAAGTTTTCCCGCTGTCGTTGATTAGATACCTGATCAAGGTTATAGAGCAAATTCTCCAGGTTGCCAAACTTCTGAATCAATTTAATGGCTGTCTTTCGGCCGATACCGGCTACCCCGGGAATATTGTCAGAGGAATCACCCCAGAGAGCCAATACGTCAGGCATCTGCTCCGGATTTACCCCAAAGAGCTCTCTGACTTTATTCACATCATAGATTAATCCCTTTTTAGAAGGACTAAATACCCGGATGTTAGAGTTAACCAACTGAAGCATATCTTTGTCACTGGTAAGAATAAAAACCTCTCGGGCTTCTTCCTCAGTCTTTTTAGCTACGGTAGCTAAAATATCATCGGCTTCATAACCCTCTAATTCGAAGATGGGAATATTAAAAGCTGAAACAACTTCTTTGATTAAGGGTATCTGCCTCCGTAGGTCCTCCGGCATTTCCGGTCGCTGGGCTTTATATTCAGCAAACTCCCTATGGCGGAAGGTAGGAGCAGCTAAATCAAAGGCTATTGCCAAATAACCGGGCTTCTCTTCCCGCAATAACTTCATAAGCATAGTAACGAAGCCATATACAGCATTGGTTGGGTATCCCTGTGAAGTAGACAGGCTCCTTATAGCATAGAAAGCCCGATAAGCATAGAGATTCCCATCAATGAGAAATAATTTCTCTCTGTTAGCCATTGTATGGACTCAAAAAGTTTGGCAGGAGATTAAACTTGGGTTATTCACTTTCAGAAGGAATGAATAACCCCCCCTCTCCATAAAAACTACAAAACGATTTCAGGGACTAAGCACCCATAATTTCTACAGAATTCCCGGATGCGTATTTATCGAGGCAAAGGGCCGCATAATTCAAACACTTAATGTTTTAATAAAAGCTTGTGGGATAAGTCCATCCTGTTCTAATTTTAAGCAAGGTATGAATAAAGCAGGCTAAAAAATCTTTTCCTGGTGAGGTCAAAAATACTTTTATGCTTTACTGCGCTTTAAGAGAAGTAAGTTCAATTGCCCGGAGATTACGTATTCCATACTTAAGTCGATAGGTTTTGCTAACTGCTTCCTCCTGTCCCTTCTTAGTAATCCAGACATAGTTCTTCTTAATTACATAATCCAACCCCTTCGCCTTAAGAACTAGATCTAGAATATCAGTCAAGGGGATCCTCTTCGGGGTATAGATACTAACCCGAGGATTTTTCAGTTCTTCTATAGCCCTTTCATCAAAGGCAATGTTCAATCCACTCATTTTGGACAAGTAAAAGATCACTTTGGAAAGATCCGTATTCTTGAAGTCAACAGCAACCAAGGTCTTTATTCCCCTTTTTTCAGGCTCTTCCCTTACCTTTTCTTTCTTGGTTTCCTGTCCTTTCTCAACTTGCTGCTGATCAGATAAAGTCTTTTTCTTAGTAGATACCTGGTTTCTCGGACTCACAGCTTCGGTATGAACAGGAGGACGATTCGCCTTCAGGGAAAGAGCGGAAGCATTCCCTTTCTCAAAAAGAAGGGGATACCCGGCCCTGTTGGTCATATTCGGGTTGCTTTTCCCTCTTTCATTTCTCTTCGCAGAGCGCAGGACAGGCGCCTTTTTCAAGACAAAGCTCTCGAGGAGTCGATCAAAATCTTCCGAGTAACGAGGGAAATCTTTCTTCTCTGCTTCATATCCCAATTCGTAAAAATAGGGACCTCTTTGGAGAAAGACCCTTCGGCTTTGAATAGAGAGCTCTTTCGCCCCTAAGGGATTAAGAATAGGTAAATGGTACCGGAAAGAAGCAATGACCTCTTTTCCTCTTAATCCTGCAAAGGTTACTTCTTTCTCCGAGAGAAGCTTAAAGTTCTTAAACAACCTGCGTTTCTTTTTGTAATTAATTACTTTCTCTTCCAAACTGTTATATTTGCCTCCCTCTTCCTTAACGGGACTAACAGTTACTACCAGAGAAGCTCTATAGGCCTTTTTTTTACTTACCGGCCCCAGAATTTGAACCTGGCTGTATCTTTCATACTTCCCTTCCGATTCTATTACTCTCCATTTGCTCGGATAGAGAAAAGTAAATCCTAATTGGGAAGAAGCACTCTCATAATCTATATATTTGCCCCGGCTGGCCCATGCTCTCCCGGGAATTCCCGAAAACAGGAGCAAAATTACCAAAACGAGACAAAAACCACCCTTTTTCTTAGCGCTAATCTTCACTACCTTGCTCCCTGAATCATAAGGGAAATAAAAGATTTAATTTCTGGACTGCTGCTCCCAGCCGGGATATTCGCCCAGGCCATAGATTTGCCTCAGCACCTCTTTAAGATAATCTTCTCCTGTATCGATCCAGCTCTCATAGAGGTCCAGAAGCCAATCCGAACCTCCGTATTTGGACTTCGATGTCTTCCAGATATTTATCAAGGCAACATCGTTTACATACTCCTCATCGATAGTATACTCATAATCATAGGCAGTGTTCATATAATCGTACATAGCATGTAGTCCTTCATGAACCAGGACGGCCGCTATTTTACCCGTGTTTATATTGGCATCACCGCTATCGTAAATAGTAATGCTGATAGTATTCCCATTCCAGACACCACTGGTATCTCGGGCCGTAGCCGACAGGGTAATACTAACGGGTATATTGTATCCGTTTCTCCCGATAGCATCAGCCACATAGGCATACCCATTCTCCCTCAAGAAATCCATAGCCAGAGGTAAATACATCACCCAATCGTTTGGAGTCGTATCAGCCGGATCTATAGGAAGAGGCAGGTCAAGTGCCTTAGGATCGAGATTTGAGCCGATATCCTCTAGCACTTTGGCCAAGGGACCAACATGCACTCCCCCGACACTGGCCAGGATCATAAGGCCATTCTTCCTCAAACTATAAAGATCATAGGATTTGGGATTGATTATCCCCGGGTTAAGATAGACATAGGAATGCTTCCAGGGGTCAAACATCACCCCCTTCTTTAAATCTCCCTCATCAATTTTATTCACATAGGACCCGGCTTGGAGAGAAGCTATCAGGTTCGCATTCCCACTGGGGGGATATGCTCCATAGTCCATCTCGAACATCCGGATACCGCTATCCAGGGCGCGAAGTTCACTTATGGCTTCCGCTTTCCTGGCCTCATCCCGAGCACGGTGAAGAGCGGGCAAGACAACCGCTGAGAGAATTGTAATGATAGCTAAGGCGACTAATAGCTCCACCAGCGTGAAACCTTTTTTCAGTCTCATCTCTCTACCTCCTTTTTTTCTTTTAAAATTTCCTGCCGGATTAAAGTCCGGCGTCCCTTTTGCAATTCCCAATCTTCAATTTACAATTAAGTCAGCTTTCCTAATAAAGTAAAGATTGGTTGGAATATACCATGCCATTCTTTTCTTGTCAAGAAGTCCCTCCTGCTCCAATTCTCTCCCCCCTTGGAGAAACGAGATAAGCAGTAATAAAAATGAGCAGGTTTTTCTTCACTTTACTGGAATACTTGTATTGGAAAGCCTTGCCCAGAAAAGGAATACTTCCTAAAATAGGAACCTTTTTCTCTATCACATCAGTCGAGTCATGAATCAACCCTCCCAGAACTATACTCTCTCCGCTGCGGACCACCATGCTGGTATTGGTCGTCCGGGTATCCACTACCGGCCAGCCATAGCCCGCCTCCACGTCGTTATAAACCGTTATCCGTTTCACCAGGACCTTGACCGTAGGTTTAATATCCAGGGTGATGAGAGTACTTCCCTCCGGAACCGTAGGAGTTACCTCCAGATAGACCCCGGCATCATCCTGCGCTATGGTATAGTTTGTCTGCCATATAGGATACTCGGATGTTCCTACATTCTGGATACTTCTTTGGCTGACATAAGGAATATTTTGGGTGACCTCAATAGTAGCCGGCTGTCCATTGACAGTAGTCACCCGGGGAGCAGAAAGAACATTGACTTTCTTTTGCTTCTCCAGAGCCCGGAGGAGAGCATTAAAAGCCGTATCGTTCAATCGGGTAATCCAGAAGGAGGTCCCTGCCGATTCATTAGGAAACCCGGCATCGGAATCCGCCCAATTGCTGATAACATCTACGTTTCCATCGCTAGGGCCGGTCTTGATATTCGGTATATCCAGGTTAACTCCCAGTTCATTGATATTAGTGACCGTCAACTCCACAAATTTGGCCTCGATAGTAACCTGAGGATGATAAACATCCAGGCGTTTGATCATTTCCTCTATCTTCTTTTGAAGCGAAGGCGGAGCTTTAACGATAAGGGTACTGGAAACAGGGTCAACCTCAATGGTAGCTTGAGGAAACATTTTCCTTAAAACGTCAACGATAGTTCTTTCACCTGACACAGCTCCCTGCTCCGGGGACACTCCCTGATCGGGAATAATCGCCCCCTCTCCCGGCGGCCCTCCCGGCCCCCCTGGCATCCCCCCCTCCGGAGGGCTTTCTCCCTGAGCAAAGGCCACCCCTCCCAGGGATAAAATCAAACCGAAAACGATAATTAACTTTGTCATATTATTTCACCTCCTGACTACCGTCTTCTCCCCGCTGGGAGAGAGGAGGTAAGCGGTAATAAAGATGAGGAGATTTTTCTTCTCATCCTTAGAGTACTTATGCCGAAAGGCATATCCTAAGAGAGGGATATCCCCTAAAATAGGGGTCTTCTTCTCCACCATTCTGGAATTGTCCCTGATCAACCCTCCCAGAACCACTGTCTCCCCGCTATCTATCACCAGGGTAGTATTGGTAGTTCGCTCGTCAATGACCGGCCAACCGAGGTCAGCAGGAATATTAAGACCGGCAAATATATCTATCTGTTTGACCAATTCGCGCACTGTGGGCTTAATATCGAGAGTAATCAAAGTACTTCCCTCAGGCACCCGCGGAGTAACTTCTAAAAAGATGCCGGCATCTTCTTCTTCTATAGTATAGTTAGTCTGCCGCGTTGTTCCCGACCCTGTTTCCGATTGCTGTGTTGATACGGCACTAACATAGGGAATAGTCTGGGTAATCTCTATGGTAGCTTTCTGTCCATTGAGGGTAGTTACCATAGGAGCGGAAAGAACATTGACCTTTTTCTTTTTACTCAGAGCTCGCAATACCGACTGGAAGGCCGTATTGGAAAGCTTGGTGTACCAGAGTGACCAGGCTGCCCCGCTCTCCGGAAAGCTGGTATCGGCATCCGCCCAGTTAGTAATGACATCCATGTCAATATTCTTCCCTTTCCTGAGAACGATGTTAGCAATATCCGTATCTATCCCCAACTCATTGATATTGTTAACCGTCAACTCCACAAACTTGGCTTCAACAGTGATTTGAGGATGATAGACATCCAGACGTTCGATCATTCCCTCTATCTTCTTCTGAAGCGAAGGCGGAGCTTTAATGATAAGGGTGCTGGTAAGGGGATCCACCTCAATGGTCGCCTGAGGAAACATGCTCCTTAAAACATCTACGATGGTTGTCCCTCTCCCCGTCCCTGCTTCTGTTCCTGTTCCTGGTTCCTCCTGCCCTCTTGCTGAGGCCAGAAAGGAAAATAACAAAACGCTCACTAGAATTAATTTTATTGCTTTCATCACCTTTCTAATTTACCTCCTGTTGTTTTCCCAAAAGGGTAGGCGCAACCTGCCGGATCGTGCGTATTCCATACTTGAGCTTATAGGCTTTAGTAACCGGCTCTTCCAACTGTCCCTTCTTCGTAACCCAGATATAGGTATCCTTAATCACATAGTCTAATCCTTTTACCTTCAGAATCAGATCCAGGGCATCAGTCAAAGGAATCTTCGTAGGAATATATATAGTGACCCGGGGGTCGGTTAACTCCTCCAAGGCCTTCTCGTCGATGACGATAGCTATTCCACTCATCTTGGAGAGAAATAAAACCACCTCGCGAAGGTCCGTATCCTTGAAGGTCATGGTAACCATAGTTTTCTCTGCCTGGTTTTTCAATCCCACTATTGCCACTGCTTCAGGTCCTGTTTTTTGGCCGGGTTTAGTCCCTCCTCTCCTCGTCTCTCGCCCTTCCGGATTTATGGTATCGTGATAATCAACAGGAGAGGTATAAAGCGCCTTGGTTACATCCAGGGCTCTTCGCCCTTCTACTAATTCTTTCTCAGCATCAGCTCTCTCTTTATCTACTTTTAAAGCCTGCATCCTTGCCTTTGTAATTAGTTGCTCAGCCCGCCTATTGCCCGGACTGATATCAAGCACTTTCTCCCCTTCAGCGATAGCCTCTAGATAACGTCCCTGGAGGTAATATTTCTTTCCTCGATTCAGATAGGCAGCAAGCTTATTCTCTTTCGCCTCTTCCCGCAGCCTGATTTCCTCCTGGATTTTCGCTTCTTTCTTCTTCTCCCCCGCCAGAGCCAGATAACTTCGCGCCTCCTTATTCTTCGAATCCAAAGCTAAAACAATTTCGAACTCCTTAATAGCCTCATCGAATTTGTTAGTTTGGTAGTATTTCTCTCCCCGGGCTAAAGAATCTTTGATCTTCCGCTCCCGTTCCTTTGCTTCCCGGCGGGAAACCTCCTCAGCTAACTTTCTCTTAGCTGCTGCTGCTTTCGCTTTAAGTTCAATTTCTTTTTTCAGCTTTTTATCCAGGAGCTGCTTAGCTCTTTCTTCAGCTCTCTTCCGATACATCTCTTCTCTTTTTGCAATCTCTCTCTTTGCTTCTAACTTTTTCTTCTCTTCCGCTTTCTTTTTCAGCTCAATTTTCCTGGTTAGAGCCAAACGCTCGGCTTCTTCCTTCTTCTGTTTGATTCCCGCTTTTTCCTCAGCGGCTAGCTTTCTCTTCATTTTCTTCTCCGCTTCAGATCTTGCCCGCTCCTCGCTCCGCAAACGAGCCTTTGCTTCCCTGGGAAGAGAAAAATAGAGCAATAACCTTTTTCCTGCTTTTCGCACCCTGCTCTTGGCTGACTGGGTTAAGTTAACCACGATACGAACAGTATCCGGCTTATACTGTGAGTAATTGACTGTCTTCACTATCCCATTCATTATTTCCACAGTCCTGGGTTCCTTAAGAGTAACTCCCGGAATATCCAAAACCAGCCGGGGGGGATTCTTAAGAGTAAAGGAACGATAATTCACAGATTCTGTGAACTCCAGGGTAATAACCGTCTCTCCTGTCTTTTGCCCAACCCCGATAGCACCCACTTCCATTGTTCCGGAATAAGCAGTCGTCAATCCTAACAGAAAAAGCAGGATAAAGACTATTCCTCTTTTTGTTTTTGTCTTAATAGATTTCCTCGATCCATCCATCGCTTCTATCTCCCTCTGCTTTTTACTTGTCCGTCGGCAGTAACTCCGCCTGGAACTTCGTTTCACCCTTCTTCATGAGCCATCCTCCAGGCTCCTCCAGGGATTTTTCTCGCCCGCATTCCCCCATATTTTTTCTTTGTCTTTTTTCCCTTCTCTTTCAGACTCTATTTTCCTGCTTCTTTTACTTAGATTATCCACCCAAAGGCAACATAAGCTCTTTCTTCTTTTCCTTATTATATAACTCTACTTTATCCTTTTCAATCTTAATCACTTTCCACCCTTCAATCTCATCTCCTTCTCTCACGTTATAAGTTTCTCTCCCCTCAATGAAAGCAATGAACCCGTCAGGAGTACCTATTACACCCCGGTATATCAATTCCCCTTCGGTTCTTATCCCTTTTCTGCTTCCAGAAGACAGTTTTGCAACCTTTGGCAATTGGGAAAAAGGATTTCTTTGAATCAAGTCATTGTAATAGGTAATCGGCTTTCTGACCAGGAGACCGTCAAAATCCACAGCAACAGCCGCTTTGGTTGCTGCCAGCCTCTCCTTTTTTATCCTCCCGATAGTTACTACCTCTTCCGGAGAAGAAGTTTCCCTCTTAGACCAACCAATGATAAAATATAAACCGAGAAAAACAAATGTAGCCAAGAGAAATAACGAGATCACTTTCTCGGGTTTCTCCTTTACAAAAATCAGTATCTTCAAGAAACTAAAATCAAACTTCACTTTTTTCATCCCTCGTTGGAAGGAAATAGCCAAACGGAAAGGAGAAGATTAACTTCCAATTCTTTCTTCTCATTTTCCTTTTTCCCTCTCTCTAATGATTGTTTCCCGATAGACACCGCTCTTCTTCCTTGCCTCAATCGCCCTCCTCTACTCCGGGGACTTGCCTCTCTCCCACTAACCACGGACTTAATCTCCAGACTTTTTACAGTAAAGAAATGAGAACGGTTAGACAACTGGTAGAGAAGATTGGTCAAGGTTGATATTGAAACCCTCACTCCCAGCTCAAAATTTAATTCTTCCAATAACCTTTGTGAGGATTCGTCCCCTGAGAGGGAAACGACCACACCCATCCCTCCCGCATTCGATTTTGCTCCCTCCGGAGAAAACGGGAGAGGTTTGAATGTATCGAGATTGCTCACTCCCGATTTTGCAACGAGGGTTAGCAATTCTTTGGCAGTCATTAGTTGACTCAAAAGCATAGACAACTCTTTCTTGCTCCCTGGTTTCTCTCTCTTAAAACCGAGGCGAGGAGGAATTTCGATTGCGGTCATTCCCTTCAGGCTATGAAGGTCGTTTCCCACTTTCTCCAGTTGCTCTTCAAAATAAAGATTTAGTTGCCCTGTTTCCCCCGGCAAAGAGACCAATCGATCAAAATCCAGCGTTTTTATCACTTTTGCATATTGTTCTTTCAGCATCTCTTTTTCCTTCGTCAACTTTACAATCATCTCCGGCGAAGGGGGATTATCTGCATATTTTTGGAGTTGAGCTACCTTTTGCTTAGTCAAATCAATCACTTCTTGCCTCTTTACCACAACCGGCCTCACCAAGAAGAGATAGAGGCTAAGGGAAACAAGTACTAACGTAAAAATAGCTGCTCCCAAGAGATGCTTTTTCAAAAAAGTCATCATTTTCTCCGCTAATTGCCCATTCTATCTATGTGAAAACTGAAGAAATAGAACCTTCATCTTCTTTTAAATTCCCAATTTCCGCCTTCATTGATATTGTCTTCTTCATATACATCCGCTCCCTGCGGCGGGGTAAAGGTTTTGCTTCCCTCCGGAGGTGCGCTTTCGACAGACTGCCTGGAAACAGGTTGCCTGGAAACAGGAGCAAACTTGTTAGAGAAAGAAAAAGCAGATTTTTTGAAAGGGAAAGACTCCAAAGATATCTGAAGACTAAACTGGTAAAATTCTTCCTTTCCCCTTATTCTCTGCGGAGTACCTGCTTCCACTTTTCCAAAAAAAGGAGAAGATTCCAATTCGAAAACAGTACCTCTAATAACCGGGATAGTTGGGGCTTCCCCTTCCAAGAAGAGAATTCCATTCTCTTGAGAGAAACTATTCAAGCTAACCTCATCGGGAACAAGCCTACTCAATTCCAAAAGAACCGTCAACCAGAATTCCTTCCCCTGGGTTAATTTTTTCAAAGTTTCTAATCTCTCAGTAATTGTTCCTATCTCTCCTTTGAGCATTCCTATCGGCTGTTCATACTTCTGATATTTTTTTAATTTTTCCTCAATAGTCGCTAATTGGTTCTTCTTCAAATCGTAATCCTGACGGGCAAAAGCGTAGGCCATAACCGCAATTAAGAGAGTCAAAACAAAAGAAAAGATGAAATATCCTTTCCTCTTTTGAAATTCTTTTTTCTTGGTTATCTCTATTGGAAGTAAACTAATTTCACTGGCACATTTGGTAAGGGGGCGGAGAGCTAAGCCAACAGCTACTGCGAAAGAAGATTCCTGACCGGAAAGAGGAAAACCATTCGGGAGGTGAATATTCTTTAAAAGAGAACTTTTCTTCACTTCTATCTTTAATTCTTTCTCTAAAAACTTATCCAGGTTAGCAAGTTCAGCCCCACCACCACTTAGAAATATCCGGTCAATGGTCGTTCCTCCCAATTCCGCCTGGAAAAAGGTCAGGGAGCGCCCTATATCGTTCACTAAACGGGAGAGGACGGGGATAATCACCTGGGTAAATTTTTTCTTCTCATCTTCTAAATCGACCATCCTCTTTTCTCTCTTCATCTTCTCTGCTTCCGCAAAGTCCATTCCGAAACTCTGCTGGATAGCCTGGGTAAGATCATGCCCTCCAATAGGAATACTTCTTGTCCAACAAAGACTTCCTTCCCGTTCAATACTCATCTCTGTTGATTTAGCCCCGATATCAAGGAGAATCGATGTTTCTTGCTCAGATAATTCCTGGTTGAACTTAAGACAGTTATAAAAGGCTAAAGGGCTATAATCAACTACTTCCGGTTCTATTCGGAAAGCAGATACTTCTTCCAGGAGTTTATTAATCAATTCTGCTTTCGTAGCTACCAATACCACCTTGATATCCATCGCTTTCTTTTTCAAAACCTGATAATCCCAGATGACTTCCTCAAGAGGAAGGGGAATCTGCTGCTGGGCCTCGTAGTTAACTATTTGAGCGATACGGGTGGTATCAACCGGAGGAAGTTTGACATAGCGGATATAGACAGAGGGACCTTGGGTAGCCATAGATAGAGCTTTCCCCTTCAGGGTTCCCATCTCTCCTAAAGCTTTCTCCAAAGCTTCTCTAATATTCTTTTTTTCCTTGGCTTTCTCACCATTCAAGGAAGAAGGGAATTCAATTAGGGCCGCTCCGGACAGCTCGATTTTTTCCTTCACTTTTTTTAAGGCTACTACTTTTATCGAGCTGGACCCAATATCTAATCCTATAGATTCTTTAGTCTTATTAAAGATAGCTATGACATTGCTCCTTTTAAACGTCAGCCTTCACTCTATTCAAGAACTAACTTAATTATAAATTCAAACAAACTCTTAATTTACAGGCACTTAAAACTTTTAGTTTCCAATTTGATGCTCATAGAATATTTATTGTATCACAAATTATTCCTATATTCAAGTAAATTTAATCATTAATCATTAGGTCAAAGACATTGCCATCTGAATCAGAGGAATAAATAAGGCGATAACAATAAAACCAACCAGCGATCCCATAAGAACAATGAGAAGAGGTTCCATCACCGAAGTTAACGCCGCCACAGCTGTATCTACTTCATCGTCATAGTTATCCGCTATTTTAATAAGCATCTGATCCAGGTTTCCTGTTTCCTCTCCGACGGCGATCATGCTGGTAACCAAAGGAGGAAAGACTCCGCTGTCTTCCAAAGGACCGGCAATAGTTTCCCCTTCGCGGATACTATCATGGACATTACTAATGGCCCGGGATATCACTATGTTCCCGGACGTTTCTTTAGTTATAGAAAGAGCCTGAAGTATCGGTACCCCGCTGGAGATAAGAGTGCCTAACGTTCGACTGAACCTGGCCACCGATAATTTTTGGACCAAAGGTCCGAAGAGAGGAAAACTCAATTTCATTTTATCAATAGCAGCTCCCCCTCTTTTCGTTCTTTTTATTAATTTGAAAACTATGATTAAGGCAATAATAACCACAGGGATGAGCAACGCTTGCTTCGTTCGGAGAAAGTTATTGATACCTATCAAAAGCTGGGTAGGAGCCGGAAGGTCTTGCTTAATATCCTTGAACATCTTGACAAAAGTAGGAATAACAAGTTTAAAAATAAGAGCTAAAACGCCTACTATAACGAAGATAACCACAATAGGATAGACCATAGCTCCCTTTATCTTACTCTGAAGCTTTGCGCTTTTTTCTGCGAACTCTGCCAAACGTTGAAGAACAGTATCCAGAACTCCTCCAATCTCACCAGCCTTAACCATATTCACAAAAAGTTTGGAAAAGGCTCGAGGATGTTTAGCTAAAGCTTCAGAAAAAGTGCTTCCCCCTTCCACATCTTGAGAGACCGTTTCCAAAATCTCTTTCAGAGTACAGGGTTTCATCTGCTTTCGAAGAACGCCAAGACTGCGAATGAGGGGAAGCCCGGCATCGATAAGCGTAGATAATTGTCGCGTGAAGGGAGTAAGGTTTTTGGCACTTACCCGGCCGGCCATCCCGGGTATCTTAATTTGAAACTGGAAAGCACTCGGCTTCCCGGAAGAGGACTTATCTTTAGACCTTCGTTCGATTATCCGGGTAGGGAAATAGTGCATCTCCCGCACCTGGCTGATAGCCGAGGCTTGATTATCAGCTTCGACCATCCCCTTTACCTGTTTACCTTTCGCATCAGTAGCTACATAATCAAAGATGGGCATTTTGTCATATCTCCCCAAATCAGTGCTTTTAAAAATCCGAAATTCTAAGTACGAAATACGAAACAATATCAAATGATCGAAATGCAAATAACCGAAACACTAAGTTTTGAAAATTTTAACCTTAGAATTTTAAATTTGTTTCGAACTTCGATATTCGGGTTTAGATTTTATTTTTTAGCGTCGAAACCAAGACAACCTTTACTTAACAGACAAAGCATAGTCCCCGGACTATGGACTAAATTGTTTCTCAAGCAAATAGCTGAGTCCCCTTGACCACTTCCTCTATAGTAGTAATTCCCTGATAAATCTTCTCCAGACCATCCTCCCGCATCGTTCTCATCCCCTGTTCCCGCGCTTTTGCCCGAACATCCTTAGTAGGAGCCTTCCCGATGATAAGAACTCTTATATCCTCGCTCATAACGAGGAGTTCGTAAATACCTGTTCGCCCTTTATATCCAACATTGTCACAAAGATCGCACCCCTTCCCCCGATAGAAGGTCCGTTCCTTAACCTCATCCGCAGTCAGCCCGATAGCTTGCAGTTCGTTCTCACCCGGCTGGTAGGGTTCTCGACAATTCTGACAGAGGGTTCGAACTAATCTCTGGCCAAGAACCGCCTCCAGCGTAGAGGTAATCAGAAAGGGTTCAATCTGCATATCGACCAAACGAGTTATCGTAGAAGGAGCATCATTAGTATGTAAGGTACTGAGAACCATATGTCCCGTAAGGGAAGCTTGGATAGCAATCTCGGCTGTCTCTAAATCTCGAATCTCGCCGACCAGGATAACATCCGGGTCCTGACGAAGAATATGGCGCAAACAACTGGCAAAGGTAAGACCAATAGCTTCTTTAATTTGCACCTGCATAATCCCGGGGATATTATACTCTACCGGATCCTCAGTAGTAATAATCTTTATCTCGGGACTGTTAATTGCCCGGAGAGCAGAGTATAAAGTAGTTGTCTTACCACAACCGGTTGGGCCGGTAGCCAGAATTATTCCATTGGGTTTTTTGATCAATTGCTCAAATTTTACAAGGTCATCAGGTAACATTCCAACATGATCCAGAGAAAGCATAACAATAGACCTGTCCAGAACTCGCATTACGATACTTTCCCCAAAAACAGTGGGCAGAGTAGAAATGCGAAGGTCCACTTCCCTCCCTCCCATATCGATCTGAATACGTCCATCCTGCGGAAGACGCCTCTCTGCGATATCCAAATTAGCCATAACCTTTATTCGAGATGCAAGAGCCAAGCTCAAATGTTTTGGGGGAGGAACCATCTCATAGAGAGTTCCATCAACCCGGTAACGAATCTTGAATTGATCCTCAAAAGGTTCGAAATGAATATCACTGGCCCGGGCCTTGACCGCCTGCATAAGAACCAGGTTAAGGAGCTTAACTACGGGGACTTGTTCCGTTAATTGTTGTAACTGTTGAACACTGGTCTCCGGTTCTTTTTCTTCCGCTATTTCAGTAATCTTACCGGCCTGTTCTCCAAGCTCTTCCAAAAGCTCTCCCACCGATTCCATCTCTGTTCCATAATGCTTCTCTATAGCCCTTTCCACATGCTCCTCAGTACTAATGGCTCCCTTAACTTCACAACCCAAGAGGAAACGAAGATCGTTCAAGGTGTGAGCATTCAAAGGGTCCGCCATAGCCACGACAAGAGTATTATCCTCCCAGCTTACCGGGATAACCTTATAAATGCGGGTGACGGAAGGAGAGACGCGATCGAGAATATCCCTGGGGATTTCCAGTTGGTCAAGATTAATGGACGGCATCCCTGTCTGTTCCCTCAAAGTCATAACAACATCAGCTTCCTTAACAAAGTCCAAATCTATAAGCACCTGTCCCAGAAGTCGCTTTGCCTTCTTCTGCTTCTCTAAAGCCTCCTGGAGTTGCTCCTCATTAATTAATCCTTTGGCTACCAGGAGTTCTCCCAAGGCCCGCCGGCTTTGACTATTTACCATTTCCTCACTCCAGAAAATAACACGTTAATTTTTTTACCTTCGCAACTTAAAATTTATTGAGTTCGCAGAGTTTATTTAAGCAAAATCCTACGTATATCCCAGTTTAGCTTGAAGGGCCGCAGCATCATAAGCCCGATTCATTGCTTCCTCATAGCTAATTAGTCCGTTGCTATGAAGTTCGTAAAGGGATTGGTCTAAGGTCTTCATTCCATATTTGGCTCCCGTCTCAATGACGGACGGAAGATTATAGGCTTTCTTTTCCCTGATCAAGTTCTGGACAGCCGGAGTAGCTATCATTACTTCGAAAGCTGCAACCCGGCCCCGGCCGCCATCTTTGGGAAGGAGCATCTGGGAAATTACCGCTAAAATGGATACGGAAAGTTGAGCTCTAATCTGCTCTTGTTGCTCCATAGGGAAAGCATCAATGATCCGATCCATCGTTCGAGCAGCTCCCGTAGTATGCAGGGTAGCAAAGACCAAATGTCCGGTCTCTGCCGCCGTAATAGCAGCTTCCATGGTAGCCAAGTCCCGCATTTCTCCCACTAAAATCACATCCGGGTCCTGACGAAGCGCCTTGACTATAGCTTCAGCAAAGGAGGGAACATCCACTCCCAGTTCCCTTTGAGTGACCACCGACTTTTTATGTTTATGATAATACTCAATAGGATCCTCAACCGTGATTATGTGACAATCCCTTTCTTGATTGATAAAATCAAGCATTGTAGCCAAAGTGGTCGTCTTCCCGCAACCGGTTGGTCCGGTAACCAGGATAAGTCCCTTCGGTTTATAAAGGAGCTCTTTGATAGTCGGAGACAAACCAAGCTCCTCAAAAGTCAAAAGCTTTGAGGGAATCAGCCTCAAGGCTAAACCTATATTACCCTTCTGCTTGTAAACACTTACCCTGAACCTGGCCAAATCTCCAAAAGCGAACCCGAAATCCGTTCCCCCTCTTTCCTGGATTTTCTGCTGATGGGCAACGGAGGTAATCGATTTCATCAGCTCCATGGTATCCTCTGCCGTGAGAGGTTTGAAATCTAAGACGTCCAGCCTTCCATCAACCCGCAATACCGGCGGCTTATCTACCGTTAAATGCAGATCGGAAGCATTCCTTTCCACTACAACACTTAAAAGCTCACTTATATCTATACTCATAACAATACCTGACTCATAACAACACCTGTTTAAAGTTTAAGGTTTAAGGTTTAAGGTTTGAAACTTCAGGCTATTCTTTTTCACTTGCCCTCTTGAACCCTTATCTTTCCTTTGTGCCTTATCTTTAAATTACTCCACATCCATCTGGGTTACCCGAACGACCTCGGCTACGGTAGTTACCCCTTTAAACACCTTTTGCCATCCATCTTCTCTCAGAGTTCTCATTCCTAAACTTCGGGCTTTCTCCCTGATTTCAGCACTCGAGGCCCGTTTTAAAACTAAATTCCGAATAGGGTCAGAGACTATCAAGACTTCAAATATCCCTTGACGTCCCCGGTAGCCAAGCTGATTGCACTCCGGGCACCCCTTCCCTCGATAAAACTTTAGCCCGGAGACATCTTCTAAAGATAATCCTATCTCTATCAATTCATCGTCCGGAGGTTGGTAAGACTCCTTACACGCCGGGCAAATAACCCGGACCAACCTTTGAGCCATAATTCCCTGGATAGAAGAAGATGCCAGGAAAGGCTTGATTCCCATGTCAATCAGCCGGGTCATCGCCGAGGGAGCATCGTTAGTATGCAGAGTACTGAGAACCATGTGCCCCGTGAGGGCAGCTCTAATAGCGATCTCCGCTGTCTCCCTATCCCTGATCTCCCCGACCATAATAATGTCCGGAGCCTGCCTTAGTATCTCCCTGAGAACCCTGGCAAAGGTCAACCCAATCTCTGTTTTAACTTGAGTTTGATTGATTCCACTCAGCTGATACTCCACCGGTTCTTCCACGCTAATCAGCTTTTTATCCGGCTGGTTTATCTTATTCAAACAAGCATAAAGAGTGGTGGTCTTTCCACTACCCGTAGGACCGGTAACCAGAATTATTCCGTTAGGCAAACTGAGAAGATGTTCAAATTGAGCTTTATCTTCGGGCAGGAAACCCAGATCAGACAAGTCTAAAAGAAGGCTTGATTTATCCAGGATCCGGAGCACTACACTTTCGCCATGAAGGGTAGGAAGCGTGGATACCCGCAAGTCTACTTCTTTTCCCAGAAGGTTAAGCTTTATTCTCCCATCCTGAGGAAGACGCCTCTCGGCAATATCTATCCCGGCCATAATTTTTACCCGGGAGATGACCGAGCCTTGAAGTCTCTTGGGAGGAGCGGGAACCTCATAGCAAA
>JAADIA010000081.1 GCA_013151555.1 Nitrospirota bacterium
CCTTATTGAAATCCTCTGGAATCATGGTAGCATGATGGCCCCCAATAACAGTCAGGATATTCTGATTATATCTTTTAATTTTTTGCAATATCTTATTAACCGTATAAACTTCTACGGTATAAGCAGTAGTAGCTATGATATCTGGACGAAAAGTATCTAACTGATATTGTAAATTGGAGTCTAATCTCATATCGAGCAACCTAACCTCGTGATGAGGAATACCTGCAGCCACAGTTTCTAAAGCCAGGGGCTCATTAAGGAAAATGCTTTCTACTCCAATAGTATTTAAATTAGGAGGTGGTTGGATTAATAAAACTTTCATTTTTTCTGACTCCGTTCGTAAGATAAAGCAATTTGAAAAAACAAACAATTAGAACTTCAAAAGAAAACCTCTAAGCCAGCTTCTATCCGTGAAGTTTCATAGGTGTTTCTCCCGTCCAAAGGGATTCGATAATTGCAGTAGATTCTCATGGGGATTTTGTGGTTTTTCCAGAGGCTGTATTTTATTTCCGGTTGAATAAAGTAGAGAATGGAGGATTTGTTCTTCTCTTGGGCTCTATCGAAAGCTTTTGAACCGGAGGAATAATCATCACCGGCATGAAAGCGTCCTTCTAATTTTATGCTGAGTCTCACATCATCGGGAAAGAGGTTTCTCCTCTCTATTCCAACGGCTGCCCAGAGTTCTTCCCCGGGATTTTTCTTATAAGTGTTACCTAAGCCGGCGTAGATTGCTTTGGCTTTGGCGCCGGAATCATATTCATTTTCAAACTGCCAGTTTAAGCGTAGCTTGCCGCTGAATATCCAGGTTTTATCGGGAGTCGTATAATCTATGAGATTACTAATACGAATGCGGGTGTACCCGCTTCCCAGGGAGATGTCCCGGGTGTCATCGGGGTCATCAACGTATCCGGTGGGGAATCGGAGTCCTAATCTTAAAGCGGAGCTCCACCTGTCCGATTTATAGTATCTATATTGTCCCCCTATCTCTATGTCGCCTATCCCGCTCTTGGCTTGCTTGCGATAGGAACGGCCGGAGTAGTAGGGGATGACGGCTCCAACGAAAAAGTTGTCGGTTATTCCATAAACCATGTCGACTGATTCGACATATTCTTTTATGGCTTCGGTCAAGTCGTATTTTTCTCCCTGGTTATCGAATTTTTGGGAGCTGGAGGCTTGAATGTGGTAGTATCGAATCCAGAACATTCCTTTGGGAATCATTTCGCTCCAGGGGGCACCGGCCAGGGCCTGAGATGAATACAGGATGGAAACCAGACAAATTAGGCTCAACATTGAAACCATTTTTTTCATGTTTTTCTTCCTTTCGTGTAGGTAAAATCCTCATGGAGAAGGGAAAATATCCCCCTTGCTCCAAGATTTGTAGTTATACGCGACTTACTTCCCGATGCGATAGATATGTTCAGCCAATGGACCGAACCGGTCGGTGAACCGGCCATTGGAGGTGGTGATTGTCCGGTCTTCGTCTACAACCTTGATCTTTGTCCCAGCTTTGAGACCGGCAATAGTGATGGTCGCCACGCCTCCACGCGGCGAGATATCCTGTCCTTGGCGCAGTTTCGAGGCGTTGGGTCCCAGGTCTGTGTTCTGTGCGAAGAGATACAACGCGCCGTCATATTCGGTGGCCTTGAAGTGACAGAGCAGGCCATCCGTCATTTGCATTGTCACCTTCCGCCTTGTCCTCCCGGCAAGAATTGCCGGGGCCAACCGCGTGATCTGGTTATTGAGCCGTTTTAATTCGGACTGCATTTCGGCTGTCGGAGCGAACTCGGTGAACTTTGGCTGCCATGCGTGAGTGAAATAGCCGATAGCCGTTGCGCCGCGAATAAGGACACTCCAAACCTCGTACCGGGTGTGTTTCGGCAAGACGTCCAACTGTTTCTTGAACGTGACCCATTTGCTGCCCTTGTGCGTCTCGATCCAGACATAGATGGGTTTGTTCGGGCCTACCCACTGCTGCAACTGGTCCACGCCGGCGGCGGGCCAGTTCAGATGGCTCGGGAAATTATATCCGAAAATGGGGTATTCGTCGAATCCGGCTACGTCGCAATCTTTGGCATATGCGGGATAAAGTTTTTTTTGCATTGTCTCGTTGTATTTGTTCCGATACTCTTTCATGAACATCCCCGTGAATGTCAGAAAGACCGGCCGGGAAGGATCAGCAGCCTTGATCCTGTGATATACCGTCGCAATCTCTTCGGGCGAGCGCTTGGGCACGGCGTAAGGTTTTGAGAGGAGGACATTTTTCCCCGAGGCATCAAAGGCCTCTACCTCGCCGATCGAGCCCCAGCTGCTTTTGCCGGGATAAGCCGACAGTACCTTAACCGTCAGTGCCTTGAACGTCGCGGGTTGCCGCAAGTCGAACGACTGGGAACCTCTCCTGTTAACCAAAGTGGTCTTCAACACCAATCGGCCGTCACCACGAAACTCGATTTCTTTGGCTACACGGAGACTTTTCGAAGCTGTTAGCCAGATAGCCAGTTTCTTTACGGTTACCGGCTTGTTGAGATCAATCGTAAACTCTCCACCGACCAGGGGATCCAGGACTGTCCAACTGCTCGTCACGCCGTCCACCAGGCGCGTGTACGGCGTCTCGGCGTTTACCTTCATATGCTTAGCGGGTTCAATGACGGCGTTACTCCCGGTTCGCGGATTGTCCGGTTCGTCGCCAAGAATCCAACCCAGAAGATACGGGTGACCAATGGCTCCCTGCCCGTCTTTCCCGAACTCCGCTATGGCATAACCTCCAGCTGCCTTTGCCGCGTCGCATTGCATCTTAGCCGTAACTTCGCGCTGGTTCCCGGTGAAGGTATTGAACCCCAGTTCGCGGAGCATTGCGAAGTTTTTCGGTGCCTGGAGCCATGACATGATCGGAAGAAACGGCTTGCCGTTGACCAGCAATTCATGATGATTTCCGACGGTAACGTTTCGAATCGCTGCTTGGGGGCCGGCATAACTTCCGATGGCCATGGCTAATACCATGATAATACTAAGCAAACCTGTTTTTAAGACACTTTGCATGCTGATTTTTTCCTGACCTGAATAGACACAAACGAATTCCAGTCCGGGCGAATTGGTACGGCTGTCCAGGTCGTGGTAGAGGTATACGTATGGCTAATTCCGGGGACAGTCCCGATTCTACGACCTAACGGTCCGTAAATCTGGGACAGTCCCCTTATGATTTCTTGAACCCTTAAACTTTTACCTGCGTGGTTTTTCTTAGTTAATATTATCATACCTCCTTTCTCTTGTTCTTTCAACTAAAATTGCCTTGCATATCCCGTTGCCGTTGAATTCTTTTACTACCGTAGAAACGTTGCTTCCTCCCATTCCGAAGGCATTGACCAGAGCTACTTTTGCTTTCTCATCACGGGCTTGGTTGGGAATATAGTCAAGGTCACAGTCAGGATCAGGATATTCGTAATTAATGGTGGGGGGAAGACATTTTTTCTTAATGGCTAAGATGGCCGTTATCAACTGAATGCCTCCGGTAGCTGCTAATGGTTGACCAATCATCGATTTGATAGAGCTTATGAATGTTCGCCGGGCATATTGACCCAGAGCCATTTTGATGGCTTTGGTTTCTTTTTTATCAGTTAGCCGGGAAGAACTTCCATGGGCATTAATATAGTCCACTTCTTCTTTATCTAAACCGGCGTCTTCTAAAGCTAACTCCATGGTCTTAGCGGCATTTTTTCCATCGGGGTCAACTCTGTTCAAATCATAAGCATCGTTGGTTATCCCGTAACCGGCTACTTCTGCATAGATGTTTGCTCCCCGGCGCAGAGCGTGTTCCATCTCTTCCATAATTACTATACCTGAACCTTCTCCCAGGATGTAACCGTCCCTCAAGTCATCAAAGGGCCGGCTGGCTTTCTGGGGGGAGTCGTTTCTGGTGGATAGGGTATGGGTGGCATCGAATGAACTGAAAGTAACGGGGCTCAAAGGGGCGTCCATGCCCCCGGCGATTATAGATTCTACCTTCCCGTAGCGAATAGCGTCAAGGGCGTAACCAATGGCGCTAAGTCCTGCCGAACAGCCTGTGGAAACAGATATGTTTGGTCCTCTTATTCCCAATCGAGTAGCTACAGCTCCGACGGCAGCGTTAGGATTCATGGCTGCTGCAGCTAAGGGGCTTATCCCCGCTCTTCCTCTTTTATGGAAGATGCGGCATTGTTCTTCAGCTATTTCCAAACCGCCGATAGCTGTCCCTAAGGCAATTCCTACTCTATATGAGTTCTCTTCGGTAATCTCTAATTGGGCATCTTCCACTGCCATCTGGGAGGCAGCCAGGGCAAATTGGGTACAGCGGCTCATCCGCCGGGATTCTTTTTTTGACATATACTGGGTGGGGTCAAAGTCGTTAACTTCCCCGGCAATTCTGGTGCGGTAGTTGGAGGCATCGAAGCGGCTGATTGTTCCTATTCCTGATTTCCCTTCGATGGTAGCTTCCCAGTAAGTATCTTTACCTATCCCATTGGGAGCGATAATTCCTAATCCTGTAATTACCGCTCGTCTTCTCATTTTGTTCCTTAGGTTGTTCCTTAGGTGGAGAGGCCGAGAACGGCCATTTCTCTTGATAAAACCTTGTTATCCACTCCCAGGAAATTAGCTGCTATTGTCCTGTTCCCATCAACTTTTTCTAATACTGTCTTCAGAAGCTTTTTTTCGAAGTTCTTTCCCGCTTCTCTCAAGTCTGCCCCTTTAGCTAACATCTCTTCCTTAACTTTATTTATGACTATTTCTATATCCAGGGGCAAGATGTTTGAAGTGTCTATGTATTTATTAGAGAGTTCTTCAACGGTTTCTTTAAATTCATTTATATTGAAGGGCTTGGTGAAATAATTATTTGTTCCTGACTTCATAGCCTCTACGGCCATTTCTACTTTATTAACTGCAGAAATCATAATGACGGGTATTCTTGCATCCAGTTTTCTAAGCGTTCGCAAGAAATTGAGGCTCTCTATGTTAGGCAAGTCAATGTCTATAATAAGCAAGTGGAAATTCTTTTTACTTACCTTGTTCAAAGCTTCCTTGCTGCTGGAGGTTTTAACCACTTGATGGTCGTCTCCGAGGATCCGTTCATAAGAATTCCGGATACCGTTTTTGTTGTTAACCACTAAGATATTCTTTCTCATTATTCTTCTCCGTATAAGGTTTTTTAAAGTTAGCGGGCTTACGCTACTGCTAAGAATGTTTTCTCTTCTCTTATTACTATCTTATGCAAAAATCATGCCAAGGCAAAAAAAAGCCGGTTAGAATTATCTAACCAGCGTTAAACAAGTGCGTTATTGATATGCCTTATTGAAAACTTCCTATATAGCCAATATCCAATTTTTAAGGCATTGTTTAAGAAAAAATAGGATAACTTTTGTAAATAAGTTCTTGTTTTATAATGGATTGGAACCTATGTTTAAGGAGATTGGGCAAAATGCTCATAAAATTGTGCTTTATTTAATTCGCAGTTCTTTCATCTTTAAAATTAGAGTATTGCGATGAATTCCCAAGAGTTTAGCTGCCCGCGTTTGATTCCAATTTGCCTTATCCAACACACTTAAAATAAATTGTTTTTCAAACCAGGATCTTGCTTCTTTGAACAACGTCCCTTCCGGTCTCATATCGGATTTTGCTTTATCTCTACCAAGTAAGATATCAAGAGGCAGTCTCTCTTTGGAAATGATTGTATCTTTGCCCAGGGCTACCAGTCTTTCAATAACATTCTGAAGTTCTCTTACATTTCCCGGCCAGTTATAATCGATTAAATAATCCATAGCTTGAGGAGATAATCTTTTAATATGTTTATTAAACTCTCGATTGCGAATCTTTAAGAAATGGTTTACTAAGAGAGGAATATCTTCCTTGCGTTCCCGCAGGGAGGGGAGAAAGATAGGGACGACATTTAAACGGTAATAAAGCTCTGTGCGGAATTTTCCCTCTTTTATGGCCTGCTTGAGATTAACATTGGTAGCCGTAATTATTCTTATGTCTACTTTAATCGTTTTTGTTCCGCCGACTCTTTGAATTTCCCTTTCCTGTAAGGCTCTTAGAATTTTTATTTGTATCTCCGGCTTAAGGTTTCCTATCTCATCCAGAAAGAGCGTTCCTTCATGAGCTAATTCAAATTTTCCCAGTTTTTGTTTAGTAGCATCAGTGAAAGCTCCCTTTTCGTGGCCAAAGAATTCACTCTCTATCAAGGTCTCGGGAAGAGCGGCACAATCTACGGCTATAAAAGGTTTATCTTTTCTGTGACTGTTATAATGAATAGCTCTGGCAATTAGTTCTTTCCCGGTACCGCTTTCTCCAGTTATCAGGACAGTGGTATCGCTCTTGGCGACTTCTATGGCAATTTCATAAGCGGCTCGCATTTTACTGTTTGGAGCAGCGATTATGTTATCTTGACCGGTCGGTTTTTTAACTTCGGAACGTAGATAGGTTACCTCGCGAGTTAACCCTTGTTTCTCTAAAGCCTTTTCGATGATTATAAGCACTTCATCTATATCAAAAGGTTTGACGATGTAATCATAAGCTCCCAATTGCATGGCCTGGACAGCGGTCTTTACTGTCCTTACCGCTGTTACCATGATAACCTCGAGGCTTTCATCTTTTTCCTTTATTTTTCTTAAGGTTTCTATCCCATCTATGCCGGGCATCATTATGTCTAAAAGAATAACGTTAGCATTTTCTTCCTCAAGTTTTTGCAGGCATTCTTTCCCATTTGTTGCCGTACGCACATTATAACTTTCTTCCAGCAGTGTTTTGAAAGACTCCAGGATATTTATCTCATCATCGACTACCATAATGGTGGGTCGTATTACCGGCAATGTTTTCTCCTTTCCTTGGTGCTTTTAATGGTATTGGGACCTTCAAAAAATTGTTTTGCATAGAAGAGTTTTGTTGATTCTTCTTTTTAAAGCTGCTTTGTATTCTATTTTTTAAAGGGAGGGGACCCGTTTTTTCCTCATGTTTCTACCCTTTGGGGGAAGGTTGGAGTGATTTGCTTCCTGAAGAATAAGCTTCATTATAAAAGGAGAAGAGAAAAATGTCAAGATATTTCCATTCCATATATGTCGTTCTGTTGAGGAAACTTTTTAAGTTTTTTACTTGGCAGGTGATGTTCAAGATAGTATAATAAGTTTGTCTGATTGTTTCAGTAAGTAAGATTGCATGGGAGGAGAGAATAATGCTGCGAGAATTCCAGGAAGAGATAGAGAATTGTCAGAAGTGTTCTCTTGGCCGTTCGAGAACAAACCTGGTATTCGGAACTGGAGATGAGAAAGCTAAAATTATCTTTGTAGGGGAGGCGCCGGGATATTACGAAGACCAGAAGGGGGAACCTTTTGTGGGTGCAGCAGGCAAGCTTCTGACCGGGCTTTTGGAAAAGATTGGATTGAAGCGGTCGGATGTATATATTGCCAATGTTCTCAAATGCCGACCTCCGGAGAATCGGAACCCCAGTCCGGAAGAAATAGAGGCCTGTAAACCTTATCTTCTTAAACAGATTGAGATAATAAAACCGAAGGTGGTTTGCACTCTGGGAAACTTTGCTACTCAGACTATCCTGGGCAAAAAAGTTCCTATTACCAAGGTAAAAGCCCGGCCGGCTCAAGTTAAAGATTTCTTGGTTTTTCCTCTTTACCATCCTGCAGCTGCTTTGCATCAGGGCTGGATGCGGGGGCCTTTGGAAGAAGATTTTTACAAACTGAAAGATTTCCTGGATTCCGGTATTGAGCCCGAACCGGTAATAGAGGATCCGGAACAACTAGACCTTTTTTGAGTTGGAAAAGGGGAGGCTGAAACTGCGAATTATAGGTGACGCAATAAGTGCCTGTGCCTTCATATGGTAGTGGCAGAGTTTACTCTGTCTCTTCTTCTGTCGAGCACCCTTATACCCTTGCGGGCACAGGCGGGCACAAGCAAGCTCGACCACTATAAGCGGTAAATATTTATTATGTTTTGTATAGGAGTAAAGACGTAACGCGGCGAACTTTCTTACTACCGTGGGTGATTAGAGAGAATGCGTAATTCTGAGATAGCGCAAATCTTTCAGGATATAGCTGATATCCTGGAGATAAAGGGAGAAAATCCCTTTCGGGTGCGAGCCTATCACAAGATAGTGCGGATTTTGGAGACTCTCCCGGAAGAAATAGAAAAGGTATGCCAGAGAGGAGAACTAAGGAACATTCCCGGAGTAGGTGAGGGCTTAGCTAAAAAGATTGAAGAATTGCTTGCCACAGGAAAGCTTGCCTATTATGAAGATTTAAAAAAGCAGGTTCCTTCCGGATTGGTAGAGCTTCTTGCTATTCCCGAGATTGGTCCGAAGACGGTTTCTCTTCTTTATAAGGAATTGGGGATCAATAATGTCCGGGAGTTGGAAAAGGCTGTTAAAGAACATCGTCTCAAAGACCTGCCGGGGATGGGTCCGAAGACGGAAGAAAATATTCGGCGGGGAATAGAGCTTTTAAAAAAGAAACAGGGAAGGATGCTCCTGGGTAGAGCCTATCCCTTAGCTCAGTCCATTATCGAGCGTCTCGGAGGTTTGCCCGAGGTCGACCGCATAAGTCTGGCGGGAAGTCTCCGTCGGATGAGAGAGACGATTGGAGATATTGATATCCTGGTTGCTTCCCGAAAACCTCGCCGGGTAATGCAAGTTTTCACTGAACTTCCCGGGGTGACGGAAATTCTCTCTATCGGTGAGACTAAGTCAAGCATCATTATGGAAGAAAATTTGCAAGTTGATGTGCGGGTGGTGGAACCGGACAGTTTCGGGGCGGCTCTCCAATATTTTACCGGTTCTAAACCTCACAATATTAAACTACGGGAGATTGCGAATAAACGAGGCTTGAAGATTAACGAGTATGGAGTCTTTGAAATTAAAAGTGGAGAAAAGATATCCGGGCAGACGGAAGAAGAGGTATATGCAACCCTGGATCTTTCTTATATCCCTCCGGAGTTGCGAGAGGAACGGGGCGAAATCGAAGCGGCTCAAGAGGGCAAGTTGCCTCATTTGGTAGAGTTGAGGGATATTCAAGGGGATCTTCATGTCCATTCCCGGTGGAGCGACGGTTCTGATAGTATCCGGGAATTAGCTGAGGCTGCCGGAAAGAGGGGTTACCGGTATATGGCTGTTTGCGACCATTCTCAATCTCTGAAAGTGGCTGGAGGTTTGTCCGTTGATGAACGTTGGAAGCAAATTGAGGAAATCAGGAAAATAAATAAGGAACTGAAAAATTTTCGGGTTCTTGCCGGAGCCGAAGTAGATATTCATAGTGATGGTAGCCTTGACTACGAAGATGAGCTTCTCAAAGAACTGGATATAGTGATAGCGGCTATTCATAGTGGATTCAAGCAGAACCGGGAGATAATGACCGGTCGGGTCGTTAGAGCTATGGAAAACAGGTTTGTCCATATTATCGCTCATCCTACCGGCCGGTTGTTACACGAACGGGAACCTTACCAGGTTGATGTAGAGACCCTGGTTCGAGAAGCTCGAAGGACGGGGACTTTTCTGGAACTGAACGCCTTTCCGGAAAGATTAGACCTCAATGATATTCATTGCCGGCAAGCCAAAGAAGCCGGGGTGATGGTTGCTTTGGGAACGGATGCTCATCACCAGGGACAGATGGAGATGATGCCTTACGGGGTAGCCACTGCCCGCCGGGGCTGGTTGGAAAAGAAAGATATTTTAAATACTCTCTCTCTTAAAGACCTTCTGAAGAGATTGAAAGGGTAAAGAAAGGCACAAAGAAAGACATTAAGGATATAAAGACACAAAGGAAAAATATAGAGAAAGGGAAAATATGATCTTATTAATTCAATATATTATTTTAGGAATAGTTCAAGGTTTTACTGAGTTCCTGCCGGTATCGAGTTCCGCACATTTGGTCTTTTTGCAGGCCATTTTTAAGATTGAAGAAAATCATGTTTTGGTGAGCGTCTCCCTTCATGCCGGGACACTTCTTGCCTTAGTGCTATTCTTTAAAAGGGATACGATAGGTCTTTTAAGAGATTCCTTGAAGTTATTAAAAGCGGGAAAAAAGAAAGAAGTGGGTCCTCGGATAGTATATTATATCCTTATTGTAACTCTGATTACAGGCGTAATCGGTTTGGGCGGGGGAAATTTCTTTGAGGATTTGTTCTCACAGCCACGCCGGGCGGCGGTTATGCTGCTGGTAACAGCTTTAGTCTTATTTTCTACTAAGAAGTTTATGAAAGGGAAGAGGAAACTATCGGAATTAAATGTTCATGATGCTTGGATAATGGGTCTGGTCCAGGGGATTTCTATCATCCCGGGAATATCCCGTTCAGGCATAACTATTGCCTCTCTCCTCTGGAGGGGGGTGGATAGAGAAACTGCCTTTAAATTTTCTTTTCTTGCTTCCATCCCTGCGGTCCTGGGGGCACTGATCCTGGAAGTGCATAAATTAACATCCCTTTCCTGGGGCCAGGCAGGCTATCTACTTGTGGGTCTTATTATTGCTTTTGTAAGTGGATTAATAGCTCTTGCCGTCTTACAAAAAATCATCCAACGAGCAAAATTCTCTCTTTTCGGGTATTACTGCTTGACCATTGCTTTGCTGGGATGGCTGTATTTTACCTGAATAATGGAAAGCCCTTTTCCCAAATCTTCTTGCCTGCTTCCCTCTCGCCGGAGATTAGTTCTTACTTGCCCGTGCCGGTTCCCAAGGCAGATTGCTATCTTACCAAGTGTTAGCTAAGCTGCTTTTTTCTCCCGGATTAAGATAAGAATAGATAAGTTCTTCATGTTTTAGCCGGGAGAGTATGCATAGAGGCGTCCCGGTTGTCTTTGTTTACCGATTCTTCTGTTTAAAGATAGGGAATATTTTGCCCTATTTTTTCGTCAAATAATATATATGTAAGAAATGAAGGAACTGAAATTATTCAATCCGGGAGGATATTACTGTATGGGAAAAATTAAAATATGAGTAAGAAGTTAACGGGACTAATGCCTTAGCGTTATCACAAAATCCTGGAAGGTTGTTTTCTTCCATCATGATAGCTTTAGGAACGAAAAAAAGGGAGAAGATTATGGGAAGTAAATTTCTATTGATAGGATTTCTCACGACTATCCTGCTAATAGGAGGGTCTTTCTCCGTCCGGGCGGCAGATGCTTATATTGAAAACTTCGAGGGTTATTCGAATACGACCGCTCTGCAGGCAACATGGCAAGAGACCGATGTCCCGGTATCCGGGACTAATATTGCCCGCTATCTGGATACCGGTAATGTCCCTGCGAGTAAGGTAATGCGGGTAGCGTTCAGTTTTCCAGCCGGAAGCAAAGATGCCTGGGGAACAGTAGGCCGTACCGGTTCCTGGAACTGGTCGGGGCGGACCGGGATCACCTTCTGGATAAAGGCTGAGACAACCGGAGATACGCCCCAGTACTATCAGGTTCGTTTTTATGAAAGCAATGACGGTGATAAATGGAAGTCCCCCCTGATGTCCATCAACGACCTGGACCCCAATGGTGAGTATGTAACGATTCCCTTCACTAATTTTCAATGGTATGGCAACCTGGGCGGTTCGGGCGGCAACAGTAAAGCCGATCGCATAATGCAATTAGATAATATAGTGAATTTGTATGTGGGAGCGGCATTTTCCGGCACTGCCCCTAATGGTGGGACAACTACCCTTTGGGTAGATGACTTTACGGTGACGGGGAACGTTCTCCTTCGCAATCCTTATCTCCAGAATGTTACCCAGACCAGTGTTAAGGTAATGTGGGGCAGCTCTGCGTTGAGCGGCAGGCTTTACTGGGGCAGTGCACCCGGGACTTATCCCCACAGTGTTTCCAGCACCGTCTTTGCTACCAATGCCCCTGACGATAATGTTCATACTGCTACCATCAGTGGACTTACTCCTGATGAAAAAGTCTATTACTATGTAAGCTCCGGCGGCGTTATCGTTGGCAAGGATGATCCGTCTTACTATGCTCTTGCCGCTCCCTCCGGTAATGCCTCTTTCCGCTTTGTTGCCTATGGCGATACTCGGAATAATCCTGTTGTCCATGCCCGGGTAATCGGTAAGATAAGTCAGCACAAACCTCGTATTATTCTCAACGTGGGAGACATCGCGCAAAACGGACAAGTTTGGCAATATAACGATTTCTATTTCACTCCCGCTGAGTCCCTGATAAAGAATACGCCTGTCTTTACTACCCTTGGCAATCATGACCTTCGCTGGAGTGGTAGCATCAGGGAATATCGGGACCTTTACGGTCTTCCCACCAACAGTGTTGATGGGACTGAGGACTATTATTCGTTTGACTATGGTAAGGTCCATTTTGTTTCCCTTAATACGGCCTTGCTCTCCGGTGGCCTTACTCCCGGCTATGTAGATGCCTTCCGCGCTGCCGCGATGAAGACCTGGCTTAAAGATGACCTTGCCGCTACCAAAAAGCCCTGGAAGGTCGTTTTTTTCCATAGGCAGACTTGGATAAATGATGTAAACGCTGCCTGGCGTACTATCTTCGAAAACGAAGGCGTCGACCTCATCTTCCAGGGACACGGTCATAACTATGACTCTTTCTATCGCAAAGGGGTTACCTATATTACCACTGGTGGCGGGGGCGCACCGCTGGGTGGGCCTGACTGGGGGGCTTGGCCTAATTATCGTATTAAGGCCTTTAAGGACTACAATTTTGTTGTCGTGGATGTTACCTTAGACAAGCTTGCTCTCAAGGTCTATGATGATGATAACGTTCTTCGCCAGGAGCTTGAAATCATCTCCGATACTCTTATTGATGATTTCGAAAGTTATGCGGATACGACCGACCTGGGGAATACCTGGAAGTGGCTCTATACCCCGACCTCCGGGGCTAATATCACCCGCTACCTGGAAACAACAGGAACAAATAAGCTCATGCGGGTAGAGTTCAATTTCCCGGCCGGAAGCACGGATGCCTGGGGAGTTGTCGGAC
>JAADIA010000042.1 GCA_013151555.1 Nitrospirota bacterium
GGAGGCTATGTCGAAGTGGTGAAATTGGGCGGGCGGCAGGAATAGGCCGGTTCAGAAATATGGAGGTGAAGCGGATGAGCGACAAAGAGGCAGAGCTTTTGGAAGAGGCAGTCGATAAGAAGTTCACCCGGAGGGACCTTTTTAAAGCCGTGGGCACCGGCGCAGCCGGCCTGGCAGTGCTTGCGGCCGGGAAGCCGCGTCAGGCACTGGCCGAGGTTCGGCGTCAATTAGCTGGGGCCAGGTATGCTCTGGTCATAGATCTGAGACGGTGTATTGGCTGTAAGGCCTGCTCGGTGGCCTGCAAGAGTGAATTCGATGTCCGCTTGGGGGTATTCCGGGCCTCGGTAAAAGAGCATGAGAAGGGAAAGGGAGGCGAGAGGAGAAGGTATTTTCTTCCCTGGCTCTGCAATCATTGTGGTAAGCCTCCCTGTGTGCCGGTCTGCCCCGTTGAGCCCCGGAAGGCGATCCACCGCTGGTCGGATGGGAGCACCACGGAGTATAAAAAACGGGCTACCTTTAAGCGGCCGGATGGACCGGTTTTAATTGATTACGATAGATGTATTGGCTGCGGAAACTGTGTCCAGGCTTGTCCTTATAAAGTGCGCTTCTTTGATCCAGTAAAGATAGCCGGAGCTAATAGGAAGGCCAAGGCAGTGGATAAATGTACCTTTTGCGTCCACCGTATTGATGAAGGAGTAGTTCCATCCTGTGTGAATACTTGTTTAGGTCGGGCCCGGATATTCGGGGATATTAACGATCCTCAGAGTGAAATCTCTCAAGTATTAGATGAGAATGACTTTGATATCCTCCTCTCGGAAGAGGGGACGATACCTCAGGTTTTCTATATCTCACTGGACAAAGATGTCTATGATAAGGGGGTGGATACACGATGAGAAAGATAAGCCGCCGAGGATTTCTTAAGTTAGGAGCGGCCAGTGCGGCCGTTCTGACCGTGGGAAGTAAATTTACTAATTTGGCGGGCGCAATGGAGCTTAAAAAGGTTGGCCAGGATTTCTCACCCATCACCAACAGAGAACGGAAAGCCATCCCCTCGGCCTGCTGGCAGTGTGTTTCCCGGGACGGGATAATTGGCTATGTCGAGGCCGGCCGGCTGGTTAAGATAGAAGGTAATCCCAAGCTGCCCCGCACCAATGGGAAAGTATGTGCCCGGGGTCAGGCCGGGGTTAACCAGGTATATGACCCGGATAGGGTTCTCTATCCCATGAAAAGAGTAGGTAAACGAGGTGAAGGGAAATGGAAGAGGATAAGCTGGAACGAAGCCTTAAATGAGGTTACCGCTAAGCTAAGAGAGTTAAGAGACAATGGTCATCCGGAGGAATTTATGTTCCATTACGGAAGAATGAAAGCTTCCTCCGGCAAGATTATCAAAAGTCATTTCTTAGCGGCCTACGGGACGGGCACCATCGGAAACCATACCACTATCTGTGAGGGAGGTAAATGGGTAGCTCAGGAGCTTACCTGGGGTAAACATTACGATATCAACGATGTTACCCATACCAATTTCATCCTCAACTTTGGTTGCAACCTTTTTGAGGCTCATACTTCCCATGTACCCTTTGCCCAGCGGGCAATTAAGGCCAAGGCGGAACGCGGGGTGAAACTGGTTACCTTTGATGTGCGGCTTTCCAACACTGCCGCCAAGTCCGATGAGTGGTTTCCCATTAAGCCCGGCACTGATGGGGCCGTAGTCCTGGCTATGGCCAATGTGGTGATGAGCGAAGGACTGTTTGACAAAGATTTTATCGAGACCTGGACCAATGTGACGGTAGGGCAGTTAACATCTCACCTGAAGAAATATACCCCGGAATGGGCGGAAGGAGTCAGCGGCGTAGAGGCTGAGAAAATCCGCTCTCTGGCTGTCGAATACGCTCAGGCCAAACCGGGAACTATTGTCTCTTACCGGGGAGCCGTGGCTAATTACACCGGGGTGGAGACCGAACGATCCATAAAGATGCTCGATGCCATCCTCGGCAACATTGATGTCAAAGGAGGAACTTGCAAAGCCGTGGGGGCAAAGTGGAAAAATTCCTTCAAGAAGCCCAAGGGGCATGCCAAGAAATTAAATATCCTTAATGGCTTTAAGGGAGATGCCGCTTATCCTAATCACCATATAAGTCATCGAGTGCTCAAGATGATTAAAGATGGCCGAAACGGTCGTCCTCAGATGTATATGGTTTACTGCTACAATCCTGTCTATGTCAATGGTGAGGTTCAGGAAAACATAAGTATCCTCAAGGATGAGAAGCTGATTCCTTACTATGTCAATGTCAACCCCTTTTATGACGAATCCGGCTCCCTTGCCGACCTTATCCTTCCTGATGCCACTTACTTGGAAAGGTGGGACTGGGAGGACATGGTCTCTTATGACCAGATTCCCGAATATTATATCCGCCAGCCTTTAGTGAAACCCCTGGGAGAGGCCCGGAACTTTGCGGATGTGGTCTGTGAAATAGCTAAGAGGTTGGATATAAACTTAGGGTTTAACTCGGCGGAGGAATTTGTCAAAGATGCCTGTGAGCATACTCCGGGAGTGAAAGAGGCCGGGGGCTTTGAGTTTATGAAACGGGAAGGGGCCTGGTATGACAAGAAGGCTGAACCTCTCTATAAGTCTTATACCAAGAAGCTGAATCCAGGAGACTATACCGGTAAGGATATTCTCTTTGACAAGGAGACCGGCGTCTATTGGAATTGGAAAAAATCTAAGGCCAAGAACCGGGAAGAGGCTCTGAAGAAGGGCTATACGGATACCAAGAATGCCTATAAGGGATATGTGGGACAGAAGATCGGCGAGGAAGTTTTCTTAGGATTCAAGCCGGATAAGGTAAATAAGTCCGGGAAGTTTGAGATTTACTCCAAGCTTCTGGAGAAGAAAAAATTCAATCCTTTGCCCACTTATATGCCTGTTCCCGAACATCAAAAGATGAAGTCCGATGAGCTAATCCTCACTACTTATAAAGTCAATGTCCAGAGCCATTCCCGAACCCAGAACTGCAAATGGCTGACGGAGATATATCATGAAAATCCAGCCTGGATTAATCCGGAGACGGCAGCTGCCCGCGGGATTGAAGACGGGGATAGAATAAGGGTGCGTTCCCACCTGGGTAAAATATTAACCCGGGCCCGGGTTACCGAAGGGATTAAGCCCGGGGTGGTGGCTATTTCCAATCACTGTGGTCACTGGGAGTATGGGAGGTATGCCTCGGGCAAGATAGTTAACAGGAAGGCTACCGATGTGGATGCTTCCCTTAAATGGTGGTGGCGAAAGGGTGAACATCCTAACTATCTTATTGCCAATAGTCCTGACCCCATTGGCGGTCAGCTCCGCTTTATGGATACCGTGGTTACGGTAGAGAGAGTTTGAGGATGAAGAGTAGTCCTCTCCCGCGGAGCAACTTGTATGGACTTCTGTCTTTAATCTATAACCGGGAGTTGACGGCGGAGACGCTAAGAGAATTAAAGAAACCGGAATTTAGGGAAACCCTCTCCAAGTTAAACATTCAATTGGGGGGGGATTTTTTTAATAAACCCGAGGAGGAGTTGCTTCTTGACCTAACCTTAGAGTACACTCGGCTTTTTATCGGGCCGGGAAGACATATCTCTCCCCATGAATCTGTCTATCGGGAGGATAAAGAGGATAAAGGGCTTTTATGGGGGGAAGCTACGGTAGAGGTTAAAGAGATAATCGAAGGGGCGGGCTTAGAATATAAGGCAGATTATAAAGGTATTCCCGATCATATCAGCATCGAGTTGGAATTTATGCAGCGCCTCACTAAGTATGAGCATGAGGCCTGGGAAAGCGGGGATAGGGAAAAGGCCTGCCGTTGTCTGGAGTATGAGAAGCTATTCCTGGAATCACATCTGGATAAATGGGTTCCCCTCTTTTGTGATAAGGTCATGGAAGAGGGAAAATTAACCTTTTATCGGGAGATGGCCAGGCTGACTAAAGAATATATCTCCCTGGAAAAAAGATACGTAAATGAGTTATTAAGTGATTCGCCTAAGGCGGGTCAAATTGTAGATTGAAGTTAGTACTTTGTCTCCGAGCTTTCTTGTCTAAGGTTACCCGGATTATTCACGCGGTTCTTTTGACATCTGGTTGCATTAGGCACTGCGCTCCCTTGTGCGGCAGAAAATGTACGCCTTCGCGGTCGCTTGCGCAGGGCCTTTTCAGAGCGTCAAAATTCTTCCCGCCACAAAGCGTTGGCGGGCCCAGCGCGTGAGATAAACCGGGAGCTAAGGGAAGGAAGCCGTTTAGGGTAGGAGAGGAAACGATTCTGCCTCCCGTGTTTGGAAAGGAGACGGCATTCTTTAAAGCCAGCTTCCTGGATTATCGCGGGGAGTTGGCTTTTTTTAACGGACATTTCATGCCCGAATTTTAGATTGTAGATTTAAAATTTAAAATTTCCAATCTTCAATTTCCAATTACGAGCGAAGGGAGTAATGATTCCAATCATCTCGATAGTGGGAAAGAGCAATAGCGGGAAGACGACTCTGATTGAGAAGATTATTCCTGAGCTGAAAAAGAGAGGCTACCGGATAGGTACTATTAAACACGATGCTCATCGGTTTGAGATAGACTATCCGGGGAAGGATAGCTACCGGCATTTTCAGGCGGGAAGCGATACGGCAGTCATCTGCTCATCGGAGAAGATGGCCTTGATCAAGAGGCTGAACCGTTCCCTGTCCCTTGATGAGTTAGTAGAGAAGTTTTTTGATGATATGGATATCGTCATTACGGAAGGGTATCGGGCGGAGAATAAACCCCGGATAGAAGTTTTCAGGTCAACGGTTCCTTCTGAATCTCCCTGTAACGATGAGGATAAGAGAATTGCCTTTGTCAGTAACCGGAAGTTAGAAGTTGACATTCCCCAATTCGATTGGGATGACGTAGATGGTATCGTAAATTTTATTGAGAAGAAATTTCTTCAGAACAAGGTTTAGGATATTATGCTCAGGGATAGATACGGCCGAAAAATAGACTACCTGCGTATCTCGGTTACTGATAGATGTAATTTGAGATGCGTCTATTGTATGCCGGAATCAGGTGTTATTCCCAAGAATCCCAGGGAACTCCTTAGCTTTGAGGAGATAGAAGAAGTAGCTAGGGCAGCTATCAGCCTGGGTATAAATAAAATCAGGATTACCGGGGGAGAACCCTTGGTGAGGAGAGATTTAGTTAGCCTGATCGGGAACTTGTCTAAAATCAAACTTCTCTCTGACCTGTCCATCACTACCAATGGAACTTTCCTTGAAGATTATGCTCGAGACCTAAAGGAGGCCGGTCTCCATCGGGTTAATGTCAGCTTAGATACCCTCAACGAGGAGAAATACGAATTTATTACCGGTTCCGACGGTCTCCGGAAGGCTCTTCAAGGAGTAGAGAAGGCTCTTCAGATTGGACTGTCTCCAGTTAAAGTAAACATGGTCGTTATGAAGGGGATAAACGATGATGAGATTATTGATTTTGTGAAGTTAAGTTATGATAAGCCCGTATCCGTGAGGTTCATAGAGTTTATGCCCTTCGGCAGAAACCTTTTTTGGGAGGAAAAGAGATTTATCCCCATAAGCGAGGTCAAGGCTCACTGCCGGAGTTTCGCCGAGCTTCTCCCCGCCGATGGCCTGCCGGGAAGTGGTCCGGCCCGGTATTACCGGATAAAAGGAGGGCGGGGAACAATGGGATTCATCAGTCCTTTAAGCTCACCGTTCTGCTCCCGTTGCAATCGGTTGAGATTAACCTCCGAGGGAAAGCTGCGGCCTTGTTTATATAGTGAGAAGCAAATAGATTTAAGGAAGATACTTCGCGAAAACGCTTCCGGGGAGGAAATTGGTAGTTTGATAAAGTTGTCTGTCTCTAACAAACCAAAGGAACATTACTGTGGAGCAGTCAAAGTTAACCGGGCTATGTCTCAGATAGGAGGGTGAATGCCGGGTAAAGTAATAGCTGTTTGTGTGAGCGAGAAGAAAGGGATGCCCAAGAAGAATGTCGAAAAGGGGTATGTCCGGGAGGACTATGGCTTAGAGGGTGATGCCCATAGCGGAAAGGGGTTAAGACAGGTCAGCCTTTTAGCGGTAGAGAGCATTGCCAAAATGCAAGCCAAGGGATTAGAAGTTGGCCCGGGGGATTTTGCCGAGAATATAACCACGGAAGGTTTAGATTTAGTCTCTCTCCCTTTGGGCACTCATATCCGAATCGGTGCAGAAATAATCCTGGAGATAACTCAGATCGGAAAGGAGTGTCATACTCCCTGCTCTATATATTATCGGGCTGGGGAATGTATAATGCCTAAGGAAGGAATATTTACCCGGGTTATAAAAGGGGGTTACCTTAAGGTAGGAGATGCAATAGTTCAGTTATAAGTTATCCATAAGTTAACAGGTGCTCCAGTGCTCCAGTTGAAGAATATAAAATCTGAACGGCATATATTTGAAAATCAATTTAAAATTTCCAATCTTCAATTTACAATTACGAGCGAAGCGAGTTAACAAGTGCTCCAGTTAAGGAGGAATATTTAATTTGCGGATAGGACCTTACAAATTTGACCATTGGGAACTGGCCGGTTCCTTAGGTGACCTTGGCGTTCTTCTCCCTCTTATGATTGCTCTTATTACTATCAATGGTTTGAATCCTGTCGCGGTCTTTCTTGCCGTTGGTCTAACCTATATCGTTACCGGTCTATATTATCGATTGCCTATGCCGGTGCAACCTATGAAGGCTATGAGTGCCCTGGCTATCGGTCTCGGCTTGGGTAAGGAAACCATTGCTGCCGGGGGGCTTTTGATGGGGGTTCTTCTTCTCCTCCTTTCCTTCCCCGGCATTCTTACTCCTTTATCCAAACTTTTTTCCAGGCCTATTATCAGGGGAATCCAGTTAAGTGTAGGGTTGATTCTCATAAAGAGGGCTTTGGGATTCATCAGCGTAGATGGTTGGAGCAGTATAATAATGGGAGGCGGGGGATTGATTGTTCTTTTTCTTCTGAGGGACAATAGACGATTGCCTATCTCCCTGCTCGTGATTGGCTTTGGTGTTGTCATCGGATTCTTTACCCTGAGGGGAGGAGGAAAAGGGAATATTGATGTTGGTTCTCTCTTGCTTTCTTTCCCTTCCTTGAAGCATTTCCAGATGGCTTTTCTTCTCCTGGTCATTCCCCAGTTACCCCTGACTATCGGGAATGCTCTTATGGCGGCCCGGGAGACGGCCCATCAATATTTCCCGGAGCAGGCGAGGAGAGTTACCCTTCCTGCCCTTTCCCGGGGCATGGGATTGGCCAATCTCCTGGCGGGATTTACCGGAGGGATGCCGCTCTGTCACGGTTCCGGTGGTTTAACCGCCCATTACCGGTTCGGAGCTCGAACGGGAGGAGCAAATATCATCATCGGTTCTTTATTTCTCCTGGGATCTATCTTCTTTGCCAGGCCGCTTCTCCGGCTTTTTCTTCTTCTTCCCCTCCCCATATTAGCCGCGCTTCTCTTTTATGTAGGATTCCAACATTGTTTACTCATTCGGGGTTTGAAGAAGGGCACCGACCTTTTCCTGGCCCTTTTAATCGGGTCCGTGGCTATCCTCAGCCGGAACTTAGCTATAGGCTTCGGAGTGGGAATTGTTGTCCAATACCTGGTTTCTAAGAGAAGACAGAAAAAATCTGACATCTGTAATTTGCCTTCCCTGAAGGAGAAGACTCGCCCCTGATAATAAGTAAAGAAGGCCTGAAAAATTATCCTCGTTTGGCGTTAAGGTTCCGGGAAGTGAGAAGGTTAGGGTGCCGTTGTCGGACCATCTCGAGATAGAATGAGAATGTTTATGGAATATGAATGTTCCTGGAGATAAGGTTTCTATATACTAAAAAAATGAAAAAGAGTTTATTAACCCTTATTCTTGTGGTAGAATCTTCTCTGGTAGTCAAACTGTTATGAGAAGGAGGTGAGAAAATGATTGGTGGGATTGGAATGCCGGAATTAATTATTATTCTTATCATCTTACTCGTCCTTTTTGGAGCTGCAAAGCTGCCCGAGATAGGAAAATCTCTCGGCAAGGCGATAAAGGAGTTCAAAAAAGCAGGCAAGGAGATTAAAAACGATATCGAGGAGGTAACCAAGGAAGAGGACGAGGAGAAGAAATAAAGATGAGCGATAGAAGATTACCCCTCGTTGAACACTTAGCGGAACTACGGAGGAGACTTATCATCTGTCTGGCCTCTATCTTCATTTTTGCTCTCCTCTCTTATTTTTATGCCCAAAAAATTCTTGCCCTCTTGATGAAAGCAGTGGGAAAACTGGTCTTTATTGCTCCCCAGGAAGCCTTCATTGCTTATCTTAAGATAGCTCTCTTCGCGGGACTGTTCTTATCCCTTCCCGTAATTCTTTACCAGATATGGCAATTTGTCTCTGCCGGTCTCTTACCGAAGGAGAGAAAATATCTTCTTGTCTATGGACCTCTTTCCTTCTTTCTCTTCCTTATCGGGGCTACATTTTCTTATCAGGTCGTTCTCCCTTTAGGTTTAAAATTTCTCATTGACCGTTATTCTACTGCCACTCTTCAACCGATGATTTCCATCAGTAAATATATATCTTTCGTTGGTATGTTCCTCTTAGCCTTCGGGGTGGTTTTCGAGCTGCCCTTAATCGTTTTGTTCCTGGTCAAGATAGGCCTGGTCAGTCCTCAGTCCTTGCGGAGGAGGAGAAGGGAAGTTATCGTCCTTACCTTCATTCTGGCAGCCGTTATGACTCCTCCTGATATATTCACTCAGTTCCTTTTAGCTGTTCCTATCCTTCTTCTTTATGAGATAAGCCTGTGGACTGCTGTCCTCGTTCATAAGAAAAGAACGGGCATCTGAAGGCATACCAGGAAGTTAAAGCATAGAGAGGAGCAAAAATCCGGGGAGAAAGGTAGTAGTTTAGAGAGAATTCCCTGGGATGAGATTAGGGATTGGCTTGCAAAAACAGGCCTCTCCCGGGAGATAATTTGAAACAAGGCAGCAAGGCATAGACAATATTTTCAATTGACAAAGGCAAAGAAAACATGATAGGGTATACCGCGGAAGAAAGAATAAGTGAGGAAGGAAACCGGGAGAATCAGGTTACTTCAATATGATGCAAACAGGTAGGCTTAAAAAGTGAAAGCCTCTGCTCATAATCCAGCGGTCGTAAGTTCGAAATCCTATCTGACTCGTTACTTAAGTTTATTGAATTGCATAAGTTAGCTCTATAAACTTTTTGATATAGGGGGCGGTTAACTCAGTCTGGGAGAGTGCTACCTTCACACGGTAGAAGTCACTGGTTCAAACCCAGTACCGCCCATTTCAACTCGCTTCGCTCGTAATTGTAAATTGAAGATTGCAAATTTTAAAAGAGTAGCTGAAAGGAGATTTTGCTATGGCTTTGACAGGGTTGGATATTTATAAGCAATTGCCGAAAACGAATTGCGGAGAGTGTGGTTCTCCTACCTGTTTGGCTTTTGCCATGCAGTTGGCAGCCAAGAAAACTTCTCTGGATAAATGTCCGCATGTGTCTGAGGAAGGAAGGGCTGCCCTGGAGGGAGCTTCTGCTCCTCCGATCAAATTGGTTACTATAGGTGCGGGCGAGAAGAAGGTAGAAATCGGCAATGAGACGGTTCTTTTTCGGCATGAGGAGACTTTTTATCACGAGACAGCCATAGCTATTGCGGTGGCTGATAACTTAAGTGATGATGCCTTAGAGGCAAAGATTGAAGAGATTAAAAAACTTCACTTTGAGCGAGTGGGCTTAAGTATTTCTATTAATTTGGTAGCTATCCGGGATACGGAAGGGAACCAGGAGCGGTTTGCCAAGGTTGCGGAGAGAATCGAGAAAGAGACCGGTCTGTCTCTTATTCTCATAAGTCAGAACCCCGAGGTTATGAAAGCTGCTCTGCAGGTTTGTGGAGAAAGAAGACCTTTAATCTACGCAGCCGGGAGGGACAATTATGAATCCATGGCCCGGTTGGCCAAGGAGTATTCCTGCCCTCTTGCGGTAAAGGCTGAAGGATTAGAGGAGCTTGCTGAGCTTACCCAGAAAATAGCCTCCCTGGGAGTAGCTGACCTTGTGCTCGATTCAGGAGCAAGGGATTTGTTGAAAATGATTTCCGACCTCACTCAGATTCGCCGTTTAGCTTTAAGGAAATCTTATCGTCCTTTAGGTTATCCTACCCTGGCTTTTGCTTCTGATAAAAATCCTTATCAGGAGGCAGCTAAAGCTTCTGTCTGTGTGGCCAAGTATGCCGGCATTGTTGTGCTGGAGGGAACGGAACCCTGGCAGGTTCTTCCTTTGCTTACTTTGCGTCAAAATATCTATACCGATCCCCAGAAACCCATCCAGGTTGAACCCAAGACTTATGAGGTGGGCAATGTAACCGATCAGTCTCCGGTATTGGTGACCACAAACTTTTCCCTTACCTATTTTACAGTGGAGGGTGATATCGAAGCAAGCAAGGTATCCAGCTTTATTGTTGTAGTGGATACCGAAGGGACTTCTGTCTTGACTGCCTGGGCGGCAGAGAAGTTTACAGCGGAGAGTATTGCGGCAGCAATGAAGAGCCAGGGGGTGGAAGATAAAGTTTCTCACCGCAAGCTTATCCTCCCGGGATTTGTAGCTGTCCTGAGCGGCAAGCTGGAAGAAGCGCTCCCCGGATGGGAGATATTAGTCGGTCCTCGAGAATCCTCAGGCCTTCCTGCTTACCTGAAAAATACCTGGAAAACGTGAAAGACCAAAGATAGAGGACAGAAAACAGAAAAAATCTGACTTTTGACTTCTGTCATCTGAGGTTTTAAATATGAGTGAATGTAAAGTTACCTTTTATCCGGAGGGGAAGAGCGTAACGGTGGAGAAAGGTGAAGACCTTCTTCATGCGGCTGTGGCTGCCCGGGTATATATAAACAGTTCCTGTGGAGGCGACGGAGTCTGTGGCAGATGCCGGGTCATAATCAAAAAGGGTGAGGTTGTCTCTGACCCTACCGGACGACTGAGCGACGGGGAGAGAGAAAAAGGTTACTGTCTGGCTTGCCGGACGACAGTGAAGACGGATGTTGACGTTGAAGTCCCTCCCGAATCCCGTCTGGAAGAGGAGCAGATATTAACTGAGGAAGCTAAGGTCAGCCGCCTGGCTGGACTTTACAGCCGGGCCGAAGAGATTGAAGTAATTTCGGAAGGGAAAGAGTCCCTTTTTACTCATAGCCCTTTAGCTACCAAAGTATATCTGGAATTACCTCCTCCCACCCTTCAGGATAACATCAGCGATCTGGAACGTTTATATAGGGAGATTAGAAGAGGCGGGGATATCCCCATTATGCAGACCGGACTGGCCAATGTAAAAAGATTAGGACATCTTCTCCGGGAGAGTAATTGGCGGGTAACAGTAACCCTGGGGAAAAGAAACGGCACGGTGGAAATCGTCTTCGTTGAACCGGGAGATACCTCCGGGAAGAATTACGGCGTGGCTATTGATGTGGGGACAACAACGGTAGTGGCTCAGTTGGTGAACCTTAATACTCGTCAGGTCTTGAGCACTAAAGCTACTCATAATATCCAGGCCAGTTATGGAGAAGATGTCATCTCCAGGATAATCTATGCCAGTGAAAAAGATGGCCTGGAAAGGCTGCATCATGCAGTTATTGATTGTATCAATGGCCTTATCTCTAGTTTAGTTCAGGAACACAACCTTTCCTTAAATGATATTATTGCCGTTATGTGTGCAGGAAATATGACCATGACCCATCTTCTTCTTAGAGTTGACCCTAGTTATCTTCGGCGCGAGCCTTATGTTCCCACGGCTAACTTTGTTCCTGTGATTAGAGCCTCAGAGGCCGGAATAAAGACAAATCCCCGGGGGCTGCTCTCTTGTCTCCCCGGCGTATCCAGTTATGTAGGGGGTGATATTACCGCAGGAACTCTTGCTTCCGGTCTCAGCGATTCAGAGGATATTTCTTTGCTTATTGATGTGGGAACGAACGGAGAGATTGTTCTTGGAAATAAAGATTGGTTGGTTTGCTGCTCTTCCTCTGCCGGCCCCGCATTTGAAGGATGCGGAGTAAAATGTGGGATGCGGGCGGTGAAAGGAGCTATTCAGCGAGTAGAGATTAACTCTCGATATGAGGTTAAATATCACGCTATCGGGGAGGGCAAACCGAGAGGCATCTGTGGTTCCGGGTTTATTGACTCGCTGTCGGAACTTTTAAAAGCCGGGATAATCGATCGTTCGGGAAGGATGAAGAAAGGCTTGGAAACGCCCCGTCTGCGGGAAGGGGAGGAAGGATTAGAATTTATCCTTGCCTGGGAACAGGAAGCAGAAGGGGATCACGATATCGTTGTTTCCGAGACGGACATTGCTAATTTAATTCGTTCCAAAGGAGCGGTTTATGCCGGAGTATCCGTTCTGATTAGAAGTATGGGGCTGAGGTTTGAGGACCTGAAACATATATATATTGCCGGAGGATTTGGCAACTATCTCAATATAGAGAAAGCTGTTTTGATTGGACTCCTTCCCGATATTCCCCGGGACAGGATTCACTTCATCGGCAATAGTTCCCTCACCGGGGCCAGGCAAGCTATGCTTTCCTATGAGGCTTTGAATAAGGTGAAAGAGATTGCTCACAAGATGACTTATTTTGAATTAAGTGTTGACCCCATATTTATGGATGAATATACAGCCGCTCTTTTTTTGCCGCATACCGATATGAAGTTATTCCCCTCGGTCGGGGAGAAGCTGGGACTATAAAGTTTAAGGTTAAAAACAAAAAATAAAAGCATAGAAGGCACAGTTACAGATTACTGGTTTCTGTGCTTGCATTGATACGTCCCGATTCGTAAGATACGGGGAAATTCTCTGCGATAATTTCCCACGTACTCCTCGGGATTAATTCACAGACGGTCTTCGACCTTGCGTAAATTGTCTGTTCATTAAGGAGGGATAATATGCCGTTGGAATTGGTTAAAGAAGAATGGATGGGAAAGATTAGTGAAGTGACTATAGGAGCAACGAAAGAGGAAGGAGGCAGCCGTACCTCGGTGGTTACCGTAGGCGGAGAGACAGGGCTCTCTTTTCTTCCCTCTGAAAGCGAAATGCCCCACCGTCCGGTGGTTGCTATGGAGGTCTGGGATGTAGTTCCGGAAGATTGGCCCGAGGAAGTGGTTAAACCTTTTAAGGAAGTGATGGATGATCCGGCTCGCTGGAGCAAGAAATGTGTCGATGAATACGGGGCAGATCTCATCTGCCTGAGATTGCAGAGCGCTCATTCCGATTTCGGAAATGTTCCTGTTGATAAGGTAAGTGAGGGGGTAAAAAAAGTCCTGGAAGCCGTAGGTGTACCTCTTATTATCCTGGGACCGGGTCAGGACGACCGCGACAACGAAGTTCTTCCCCGGTGCAGCGAAGTAGCTAAAGGGGAAAAGTGTCTCTTCGGCGATGCCACTCAGGATAATTATAAGACGCTGGTAGCGGCTTGTATGGCCGATGGACATAACATTATCGGCCAATCTCCTATCGATATCAATATTGCCAAACAGGTAAATATCCTCATTGCCGATATGGGGTTTCCCCTGGAGAGAATTGTTATTGATCCTACTACCGGGGGGTTGGGCTATGGGTTGGAATATACTTATTCCATTATGGAGAGAGCTCGCTTAGCGGCTTTGGGTGCAGGAGATAAGACTTTAGCTCTGCCGATAATATGTCGGGTCGGGCAGGAAGCCTGGCGGGCAAGCCAAGGCAAGCGAGAAAGATTTTCCCGGCTGGGGCATAGCTTCGGAACGGGGACCTCTGTGGGAAGCAACTACAGCTGTTTCCCTTCTTGTAGCCGGGGCCGATATCCTCATCATGCGTCATCCCCGGGCCGTGGAAAGTGTGAAGCAGACGATAGATAGTCTTATGAAAAAATAAAAAAAGAAAATATCCAATAACCAAATTCCAATAACCAAATAATCGCCAATGACTAAATCATCAATAACCAGACGTAGTGCTGATTTTAAAAAGTGCAGTTTGATTATTGGTGTTTGATGTTTATTTGATATTTGGTGCTTGGGTATTGGTTATTTAATGCATTTCAAAAAACGTATTATAGCTGGAGGAGAAAGATAATGCTCGTTATTGGAGAGAAGATTAATGGGATGTATAAGGCGGTAGGAAAAGCTATCCAGGAAAAAAATAAAGAGACGATTCAGAAGTTGGCTAAAGATCAGGTAGCGGCCGGCGCCGATTATCTGGATGTCAACACGGGACCGTCTTCTGCCAATCCTGTGGAAGCTATGGAGTGGTTAGTGGATACTATTCAGGAGGTAACTGATACTCCCCTCTGCCTGGATACAACCAAACCCGAGGTTATGGAAGCGGGGCTCCGGAAATGCAAAGAGAAAGCTATGATAAACTCTACCCCGGGACAGCAGGAGAAATTGGACGTGTTCCTTCCCCTGGCGGCAAAATATAATGCTTCCATCATCGGGTTAGCTATGGATGAGAAGGGGATTCCTCGCGATGCCGCTGGGCGAGCCGAGATAGCCTTACGCATTGTGGCAGCAGCCATGGAGAAGGGAATAAACCCGGAAGACCTCTATATCGACCCTTTGATTCTTCCCGTAAACGTTGCTCAAACTACAGCCGGTCAGGTCCTGGAATCTCTCAGGCAGTTTAAACTCCTTTCCGACCCTCCTCCCAAGACCGTTCTTGGTCTCTCCAATGTCTCCCAGGGAACAAAATATAGAGAGCTCATCAACCGCACTTACCTGGTAATGGCCCAGGCATGTGCCCTGGACGCTGCTATTATCGATCCCCTGGATAACGAGTTAATGGATGCTATGATTACCGCGGAATTGTTGCTTAACAAAAACATTTACTGCGATGCTTTCCTCAAAGCTTACCGGAAAAAGTAAAAGAGTATTTGACAAATTAAGTAATATAGGATATAATGCAATTACGGGGGGTGATTTTATGCTGGTTAAAAGGACCCGGGCCAATCAAGTTACCATCCCGAAAAGCATAATGAAGAACCTTGGAGATATAGAGTATTTCAATGTATCTGAAAGGGATGGCCTTATTGTTTTGAGCCCGGTAGATATCAAAGGTGAATCAAGCATTCTGCCGGAAGTGAGGGCGAAAATAAAGAAGTTGGGAATCACCGAAAGGGACATAGATAAAGCTATAAAGTCGGTGAGGGCGGAACGTGCCACCTAAAGTGGTCCTCGATACCAATGTAGTGGTCTCTGCCGTCTTCTTCGGGGGCGAACTTGATAGAATAGTAAAGCTCTGGAAGAAGAAAAGATTTGTTTTCCTGATATCCAGGGAAATTCTTGAGGAGTACGTCCGGGTTTTAGCTTATCCTGAATTCAAGCTCCTGAAAGGGGATGTTGAGAGAATTATATATAAAGAAATATTGCCTTATACGGAGAGTCTCATCGTTAAGAAAAAAATTAATTTTATTAAAGAAGATCCCCCAGACAATATTTTTTTAGAATGTGCTAAGCAGGGGGAGGCTGATTACTTAGTGAGTGGTGATAAACACCTCTTATTGCTCAAGAACTACGACGGTTTGAAAATAATAGCTCCGGGCGAGTTCTTAAACCTAATGGAAGAATAAAAATGGCTGTTATTACTAAAAAGATAAAGGTTGATACTCAAGGAGAGACGGATATCATTGATATCACGGATAGCGTTTCCGTCCTGCTTAAAGATTCCGGGCTGACCAACGGCACGGTAACTGTGTTTGTCCCCGGGGCCACGGGCGGAATTACCACCCTGGAATACGAGCCCGGCCTGGTCAAGGATTTACAAAGGGCCTTTGAGGAGCTTGCTCCCAAAGACCGGGAATATGCCCACAATAATAGATGGAAGGACCTGAACGGCTATTCCCATGTGCGTGCTTCTCTCCTCGGACCTTCGCTGACCGTTCCCTTTATTGAAGGCGAACTGCAATTAGGAAGATGGCAGCAGATCATCTTCATCGACTTTGATAACCGCCCCCGCTCCCGGGAAATAATCCTGCAGATAGTAGGGGAATAACTCTGATTAAAATAATAAGACTATAGACAATAAGTATAGATTGCAGACTAAGGAATGAAGAAGCAGGTAAAGTCTTGAAGTCTTAGGTCTAAAGTCTGTATTTTAAGTCTAATGTCTGAATTGCAGGGAGAATAAATGAAACCCGTATTACAGTTAGCTCTGGATTTTGTGGATTTGAAGCGAGCTCTTAAAGTAGCCCGGGAGGCCGTGGAAGGGGGAGTGGACTGGCTGGAAGCGGGGACTCCTCTTATCAAGAGTGAGGGGTTGGATGCGGTGCGGGCTTTGCGGAAAGAGTTTCCCCGGCATACCATCGTGGCCGATATGAAGATAATGGATGCGGGAAGGACGGAAGTGGAAGCTGCTGCTAAGGCCGGGGCCAATATCGTTGATGTCCTGGGAGCGGCTTCCGATGCTACTATCCGGGAATGTATCGAGGCGGGACGGAATTATGGCGCCGAAATTATCGTGGATACCATCGCCGTTGATAAAGTAAACGAACGGGCCCGGGAAGTGGAAAAGATGGGAGCGCAATATGTCAGCGTGCATATTGCCATTGATGAGCAGATGCTGGCTGTTGAACCCTTCGATAAGTTGGGGGAAGTGGCCAAAACCGTGCGTATTCCCATTGCTGTGGCCGGAGGGATAAACTCGGAGACGGCGGCAACAGCTGTCAAGGCCGGAGCCAGCATTATCGTTGTGGGAGGTGCCATAAGTAAAGCCCGGGATGCCCGGAAAGCGGCGGAGGAGATAAAGAGAGCTATTCGAACTCGGACTGGAGTTAAGACGGATTTATATAAAAGAGTCTCTCTTCCTGATATTCGAAAAGTTCTCCGGAAAGTATCTACTTCCAACTTATCCGATGCTCTTCACCGCCGGGGAGATCTAAAGGGACTTAAGCCTATTACTCAGGGGATAAAGATGGTCGGACCGGCCGTAACGGTAAGGACCTACCCGGGAGACTGGGCCAAGCCTGTGGAAGCTATCGACCAGGCTCAGGAGGGTGAGGTAATCGTTATTGATGCCGGGGGAGTAGGACCGGCTGTCTGGGGAGAATTAGCCACGCATAGTTCCCTGCAGAAGAAGTTATCCGGGGTTGTTATAGACGGAGCTGTTCGGGATACCCAGGAAATCCGGAAGTTGAAATTTCCGGCCTTTTCCCGCTTGATAATGCCTACTGCCGGTGAACCTAAAGGGTTTGGGGAAGTCGGTACTCCGGTCAAAGTCGGGGAGGTAAAAATTAATCCCGGGGATTGGATAGTAGGTGATGACGACGGCGTGGTAGCCATTCCCGGGGAAAAAGTAGTGGAATTTACCAATCGAGCGATGGATGTCCTGGAAAAAGAAAACCGTATTCGCAAAGAGATTGAGGAAGGAAGTACCCTTTCCAGTGTTACCGAACTCTTGAGATGGGAGAAACACTGACGCCATATCTATCACGCCTTGTCAATCAGATCCTCGGAATAAGTAGCGTCCGGTGAATATCTTAAGGACTTGATTTAATGGTCGCTATTGTCCCTATTTTTTTCTTCTTTTTTATGATTTTGCTCTATTTGGGTAAATAGGCGCTTGATGTCGAATAAACCACCGATGGTTACCCATATCGCCATGCCGGAAAACATAGTTACTCCTGCTATGAGAACCACTTTCCAAAGAAGAATCCAGAAGTTCATTATGCCCCTCCTTCTGCTATTTGTTCCCTGGAGATTTGTGTTTTTTTGTCAGGAAAAAGCAGGGACCCGATAACCATGGCTAATACTGTCAGAGCTATACTGCCAAGCCCCACGCGGGCACTGGGGATGCTGATGCCGAGCGTATCTTGAACGGGGCTAAGTCCCAGGATGGCGGAAAATCCGGATATGAGTGCCAGCACGGCACCTGTTGAACTGGCCCGCTTCCAGTAAAGTCCTCCTATCAGCAAAGCGAAGGCCCCGCTAAAGTATATAGCTCCGGTCACGGCCATATAATCCCAGACATCTTCCCCGCCTTTATATATCAGTCCCCAATACAATATGTAAAGACCGATAGCCACAATAAATATTCGGGTCAGTCTTATCCGGCTGGGAGTGCTGAGCCTATTCTTCCGGAGCGGGGCTACTATATCCTGGGTGATGACTGAGCTCCAGCATAAGAGGTAACTGTCATGGGTAGACATAAAAGCGGCAATCATGGCGGCAGTGATTATCCCGATAATGCCGGCCGGCAGGATTCTGCCCAGGAAAATCGGCATGGCATAAAGACTGTTCATCGGGACAACGCTTGCTGCCGTGGGGAAAAAGATTGCTTTCAATTCCGGAGCTTTTGTCATAATAAAGACGAAAGCGGCAATGCCCCAGAAATAAGGGATAAGAAAACGGATGAGGAAGGAAATCGAGCTCCACATATACTGTTTCTTTACCGTTTCGGGGCTTTCGGCAGCCAAGGCCCTGGCTACTGCTGTAGGCCAGATTGCGCAGCTTACCAGTCCCAGAAACACCATCCATAAAATATATTCAAGGCCAAACTGTCCCTCGGAGAGGAAGGGGTTGAAGCCTTTTTCACCCATTATTTGGACAACGGTGTTAAAGATATTGTTCCAGCCCAGGGCATTTATGGATAGGACCGTAGCTATAACCAGTCCTAATGAAAGAACTACAAATTGGATATAGTCGGTGATAACTACCGCAATCATTCCACCCATAACGGTATACGCCAGGACGAGAAGCAGGAGTCCCGTCATCACTGCCGGAAGAGCCCAACCGACTTCGGACAGTCCGGTAATACCGACGATAAAGATAGAGCCTACCTTGAGAAACAACCCCATGTTCAAAATGCCGCCAAAGGCGAGCATTATTCCTCCCAGAATCCTGGTCCTGCGGCCAAAACGGCGCTCATAGAATTCAGGAATGGTTAAGATTTTCATTTGCCGCAGACGATAAACGATAAGTCCCGTCAGCCCTACAAAGAAGGTGACGATTGCAGCTACCACAGCGATATGAAAGGCGGCAAAACCGCCGCTAAAACCTTTTTGCGAACTATACATTACGGTAATCAAGCCCATCTCGGTCCCGGTCAGAGTTGCTATTCCCAGGCAGGTACGCAGCGCGCAGCGCCCGGCCTGCGGTTATGTAGTCGGCCATGTTGCGCACAAACTTCTTGACAAAAAGGCCGATAGCTACAGAGACGAGAAGATAAATTATCACAATACCCCAGTCCAGGGATGTGAAATTTGTCTGGCTTACAATACCTGTAACCTGTGTTTCCATTTCTCCCTCCCTCACAGTATGGTTTTCGGATCAAACCTCAAGTTTGCCGGTAGTCAGAACTTTATACCGGATAGAGATTCCTTGTTTTCAATAAGAGCTTGGACGGCATGGAAGGAGCTCACTGTCAAGTGTCCAAGTTTACTTATTTCCGAAGAAGGTGCTTTTAGATCAGGGATTTGGATTACCTGCATTCCTGCTCTGTGCGCGGACAGGACCCCATTATCGGAATCCTCAAAGACTAAACAGTGTTTGGCCGGCTCACTTATCAGGTTCGCTACCTTCAGGTAGATCTCCGGGTCAGGTTTGCTTTTCTTTACCTGGTCTCCTCCAACGACGACGCTGAAGAACGAATGCAATTCCGTTTTCTTCAACTTTTCCATAGCTGTGCTGTACTTTGTTGATGTCGCCACCGCCATTTTCAGACCTGACTTCTTTACGGTTCTGAGAATTTCTCTGACTCCGGGCTTGAGGGGTATTGTGTCTTCAAAAAGGGCTTTCTTATATTTTTGGGACCAAATCTTGCTGATTTCCTCAAAGGGGAACTTTTCTCCATACCCTTCTAATAAAATTTCCCTTGTTCTGGGCGCATTTGTTCCTATGCATTTTAGATATATCGCTATCTCCGGGTCGTAACCGTAAACTTTACAACTCTCTAAGAAAGCGGACATGGCGATCTTTTCCGTGTCAAGCAGCAGGCCATCCATGTCAAAGATCACCGCTCGAAAATCATTCAAGAACATATTCATTTGTTGTCCCTGGTCCAAATGCTCTCTTGAGGCACTCGCCATTGTTTGTTTCTCACAAGTTAACGAGCAAAGTTTGTTAATATTTCCGGGAAACCTTTCCGGTATGATAGTTTAGCACTTTTCTTTATTCTCTGTCAAAGATTCTTTATTAACCTGCACAGTTGTCTTTGTAATAACAAACAACATGTATTATTGTGGATAATCAGGATATCCCGGCGCTGAAAAAGAAAAAATTCCGCCCAAAAAAAAAGCCGTTGGAAGAATTCTCAACGGTCTCTTTCCCAATTTCTCTTCGGGGGAATGACATAAAGCCTATGATTTATTTAATATTGTTCAATTTTTCTTCTAAGTTTGCTACTTTCTTTAACAACTGGCTGAGCGTCTTGCAGAGTTCAGGAAGCTTATGGAGACAGGCTTTTATCCTTTTCTCCTTCTCGTGAGGTTTGGCAGGGAAACCGGAGACGAAGGAATTGGGAGGAAGGCTTTTGGTTACTCCGGCCCGGGCGGCTACAATGGTATTATCGCCAATACTCAAGTGTCCTACTACTCCGGATTGACCAGCCATGGTTACTCCTTTGCCCAAAGTGGCGCTCCCGGAAATTCCTACCTGGGCAACGATGATGGAGTTTTCTCCGATGACTACATTATGAGCAATCTGAACCAGGTTGTCTACCTTCGTTCCTTTACCGATTACCGTCTTTCCGATTGTTCCTCTATCCACGGCTACATTGGCTCCGATCTCTACATCATCCTCCACGATGACGGTACCGATCTGGGGAACCTTGTGATGAATTCCTTTTACCGGCGCGAATCCAAAGCCATCGCTGCCTACTACCGTGCCGCTATGGATGATGACTCGCTTACCGATAATAATCTTCTCCCTGATGATTACGTGAGGGTAGATAAGAGTTTCATCTCCAATCCGGCTCTTGCGCCCGATGTAAACATGGGGATAGATGGTTACGTTGTCTCCGATCTGAACGTCATCCTCAATGATTACATAGGGATGGAGGGAGACATTGCTACCTAATTCTACGTTCTTGCCCAGGATGACCGTGGGATGGATGCTGGGGGAAGAAACCGCTTCTCCATTGCCGTTAGCTAAGATGTTCATCACTTTGGTGAAGGCTAAATAGGGTTCGTCCGTCTTGACAAGCGGCCGATGGTTGTTTTCTACTCCTGAGCCGACAATAATAGCGGAGGCCCGGGTGGTGCTCATTAAAGAAGCGTAACGAGGGTTAGCGACAAAGGTTATATCCCCTTTCGTGGCTTCCTTTATGCCGGCCACACCGGTGATGGTAATATTCTCATCTCCAATGACCTGGCCATCTACTAATTCTGCTATTTCTTTCAATGACATTAACATAAGCGTATAATTCCATATCAGTGGCCGGGCAGAGGAAAAGAAGGAATGGGGGAAACTCTGCCCCAAAAAAGAGCCACTGAGTAACTATATATTATAGCAATTTTCGGGCCAATCTTATTGATATCCTTCCGGAAAAAATAATATTCTTCCTAAGTGCTTAATTCGCCAAGCGTTAAAATCTGAAATATTTTTTCTCTTCCGAGAAATCCTCTTTTCCAACTACCTTATTCTGTGGTAATAATACCACATATATGTAGGTTATTTACTACATAAACCGGAAGACCTGGAGTTGCGAAGGGCCGGGCCGGAAGGCAATTACTGGTAATCCTTGGGGTTAATATTAAGCTCTTTCATTTTCTGGTAGAGGTTCTTGCGGTCCAGCCGGGCAAGTCTGGCGGCCCGGCTGACATTGCCTCGAGCTTTGCTCAGAACTTTGCTCAAGAACCTCTTCTCAAAAGACTGAAGAACTTCCTTCTTTGCTTCCTGGTAAGAGAGATTATCGTCAGTTTTTCTAAAGGAAGCTGACCCATTAGCCAGGGATAAGGGTAAGGTGTTTGCTGCTAAACATTCTCCTTTTCCAAGAACAACAGCTCTCTCTATAGCATTTTCCAATTCCCGGATATTTCCCGGCCAGTTATAGGCCGCCATCAATTCCAGGGTTTCGGGAGATATTTCTTTTATGTTCTTCTTCAATTCCTGATTGTAACGACGAAGGAAATGATAGGCAAGGAGGGGAATATCATCTTTTCTTTCTCTTAAAGGAGGTAGATATACGGGAATGACATTTAAACGATAATATAAATCTTCTCGAAAAGTTTTTTCCTCGATAGCTTTCTTTAAATCCTTATTGGTAGCGGCGATAATGCGGACGTCAACAGGAATAGATCCGGTTCCTCCTACTCGCTCGAATTCTTTCTCTTGCAAAACCCGCAGAAGTTTTGCCTGGAGATTAAGGCTCATTGCTCCTACTTCGTCGAGAAAAATAGTTCCTCCATCGGCTAATTCGAACTTTCCCCGTCGGTCCCGGTGGGCTCCGGTGAAGGCTCCCTTCACATGCCCGAAGAGTGCCGATTCCAGGAGGGTCTCCGGGAGAGCAGCGCAGTTCACCACGATAAGCGGTTCTTTCTCCCGGGGGCTGTGAAAGTGAATAGCCCGGGCGATGAGCTCCTTTCCGGTGCCGCTCTCCCCGGAAATCAAGACGGTACTTTTGGTAGGGGCTACCTGGCTGATTAGCTTAAAGACCTCTTGCATCTTGATACTTTTTCCGACGATATCCTCGAATTGATATTTGGCTTCCAATTCTTCCTGAAGGTAGCGGCTCCTTCTTAAGAGCTTTTCCACCGCCAGGGCTTTTTTTACCACTGCCTTCATTTCTTCCAGATCGAAGGGTTTGAGGATATAATCATAGGCTCCGGCTCTCATTGCTTCTATGGCTGTAGGGACAGTTCCATAGGCGGTCATAACAATGACCGGGAGTTCTTCATCTACTTTCCTTATCTCGCGGAGTAGTTTCAGACCGCTTTTCTTGGGCATCTTCATGTCGGTGATAACCAAGTCGAAATCGGATTGTTTTATCTTATTTGAGGCTTTCTCCCCGTCCCCGGCCAGGTCCACCTTATAGCCGTTCTCTTCCAACATCATCTGGAGGACACGGCGCATCTTTGCTTCATCATCTACAACAAGGATTTTAGCAGGCATACGGTTTCCTCTCTTAGCAGAGAACAGATGACAGAGAAAACCTGTCAATCTGTCTTCTGTCTTTTATCTTCTGTCTTCTGTGCTACCGGTAATTTCAAGGTGAAGGTTGTTCCTTTCCCTACCTGGCTTTCCACTGAAATTTCTCCTCCATGGGTTTCGATAATTTTGTGAACGATGGAAAGCCCTAAACCGGTCCCCCCTTCCCTGATGCTGAAGAAAGGGTTAAATACCTTGGATAATTCCGTCTCCGGGATACCGCAGCCGGTATCGCGGAAAGAAATTTCTATGAAGTTGGTTTCAGTTGAGGAATTTTTATCTTCTGTTTTAAACTTTTGATTCTCAACCTTCAACCTAACGGTAACCGTCAGGATACCTCCTTCAGACATAGCCTGAAGGGCATTGGTGATGAGGTTGAGAAATACCTGGGACATAAGGTCTTCATCAATCATTGCAGGAGGCAACCCCTTTTTGTAGTTTCTCACTACTTTAATGTTTCTTTCGGAAAACTGAATTTTTACCAGTCCCAGGGTTTTGTCAAGGATGGGAATTATCTTTCTTTTCTCCAGGTTGGGTTTTTGCGGTCGGGCAAAATCCAGAAAATTGGTCACTACTTTGTTCAAACGGTCTGTTTCCTCAATGATGAAACTAATTAGTTCTCTTGACTTAACCTCTTTATCTTTAAGTCTATTCTGGAGAACTTGAGCCGAGCTCTTGATGATTCCCAAAGGGTTCCTGACCTCATGGGCCACTCCTGCAGAGAGTTCTCCCAGAGCAGCCAATCTGTCCTTGCGGCGGAGTTCTTCCTCTAATTTTCTCATCTGCCGGAGTCTTCCAATCATGAGGTTGAAAGCTGAGGCCAGATCTCCGATCTCGTCTTTACCTCTTAAACTTATTTCCTGATCCAGTTTTCCATCGGCCACCGAGCGGGCTACCTCGGCAAAAAGGCTTACTCTTTTAGAGATGCGTCTGGCTATGGTATAGCTCAAAATAGCAGCTGTGAAGATGCCAAGCATAATGAGCCAGAACCAGAACTGTCCGGCCCCTACGGCAGACTTAAAAGTATAACGCTTGGAGACTCCAAAGAAGATTACTCCTTTAACTCTGCCATCGTTT
>JAADIA010000057.1:0-12500 GCA_013151555.1 Nitrospirota bacterium
CAGGACTTTAGCTGAGTTTCTCTTCGGTGATGAGGAAGCTATGATCCGCCTGGATATGTCCGAGTATATGGAACGTTTCTCCGTTTCCCGTCTGGTAGGCGCTCCGCCCGGTTATGTAGGGTACGAGGAGGGAGGCCAGCTTACCGAGAGGGTGCGGCGAAAGCCTTATTCCGTGGTTCTCCTTGATGAGATTGAGAAGGCTCATCCGGATGTTTTTAATATCCTCCTCCAGGTTTTGGAAGATGGAAGGCTGACCGATAGTCTTAACCGCACCATTGATTTCCGCAATGTAGTGCTTATTATGACCTCAAATGTAGGGGCTCCCACCTTGAAAAAGACCTTAGGATTTGGGGCGGGAGATGAAGAAAGTTCTTATGAGGCAATGAAAGGTAAGCTCCTGGGGGACTTGAAGAAGGTCTTCCGTCCGGAATTTCTCAATCGCATCGATGAAACTATCGTTTTTCGTTCTCTCACCCGGGAAGAGCTGAAACAGATAGTTGAATTAATGCTTGAAGAGGTCCGGGAACGTCTCGCGGGTCTCGCGGAGAAGAAAGTAAAAATAGAGGTTAGTCCCCAGGCAAAAGAGTTTCTCATTGATAAGGGTTATGACCCCTCCTTTGGAGCCCGGCCTTTGAGAAGAGCTATTCAGCGTTACCTGGAGAATCCTCTTGCGGAGGAAATCTTAAAAGGTAATCTGAAGGAAGGCTCAGTCGTCAAAGCCGGGATCAAGAAAGTTGAGTTTTAAATAAATTAAAAATGATCCAGACATTAGACTTTAGACATCAGACTAAAAAATCTTTTGGTCTCTTGTCTGAAGGAAGCATAATAATTGGAAATTCGAAGCCCGAAATACGAATAATCGAAACAATGTTTCGGATTTTGAAAATTAGTATTTCGTATTTGTTTCGAGTTTCGGATTTAGTATTTAGTATTTCGGATTTCTCTAAACTCTGCGCCTATTAAATAGAAAGGGCTATGCTGGTGAAAACTAAAAGAATAATCTTATTTTTATCCTTAGCTCTCAGTTTTATGTCATCGATAGTCTGGGCGGAGGAAGGAAAAGAGATAAAAGCCCTGGACGTAAGCGGCAACAGTCGGGTAAGCACTTTAATTATTTTATCCAATATTAAAACCAAAGTGGGAGACAACTTTTCCTCTTTGGTGATTCGGGAAGATGTGAAGCGTCTTTACGGCTTGGGTTATTTCTCTGATGTAGAGGTAGATGTAACTGACTATAAAGGAGGAGTGAAAGTAACCTTCATTGTTAAAGAAGAGTTTCTGATTAAAAAGATAAACCTGGTTGGAATCAAGGCTCTCAAGGAAAAAACCCTGAGAGAAGTGATGGTTCTTACTACCGGCGATGTCTTCAACAAGCGCTTGTTGAATGAAGATGTAAAGAAGATTACCTCTTTATATCAAGAGAAGGGGTACTATTTGGTTAAAGTGAAGGCGGAAGTCGAACGGCTGAATAAAGAGCAGAAAGTCATTATTAACATTACTATTGAAGAAGGGGTGGGCGTAAGAGTTAAGGAGATTAAAATAGAGGGCAACCATTCCTTTCCGGGGAAGAGAATAAAGAAGATAATGGCTACGCGTGTTGCCGGGTTCTTCACGCGAGGGGTATTCAAAGAGGAAGACTTTCAGGGAGATTTGGAAAGGATTATTTCCTTCTATCAGAACCAGGGTTTTATCAAAGCCAGGATCGTGGATACGCAGAAGCGTCTGGATAAATCAAAAGGAAGGATTTATCTAACGATAAAAATTGAGGAAGGTCCCAGGTTTGAAGTGGGCAAGATAAACTTAAAAGGAAACGCTCTTTTTTCTGATAAAAAGTTAAGGAATGAATTGAAAATGCTGGAGGGAGATATTTATAGTCCGGAAGGCCTGAAGCAGGATGTGGCAAGAATCAAGGTTTATTATGCCCATAAGGGCTATATATTTGCCAAGGTAGATGGGGAGACGAATGTAGAAGAAAAGGAAAAGAAAGTCAACATAACTTATCAGATAGTTGAGGATGGGTTGGTCTATATTGAAATGATAGAGATTAAGGGCAATACGAAGACAAAAGATAAGGTTTTAAGACGCGAATTAACCATCAAACCAGGAGATATTTTCGATGCCCGGAAGATTGAGCGCAGCCGGCAGAAGCTTTATAACTTAGGCTATTTCGATGAGGTCAGTTACTATATCACCCCGGGAAGTGTTCCCAATAAGAAAAACCTGGTTTTCGAAGTAGGGGAGCGGAAGACAGGGTCCTTCATGTTTGGATTCGGATATAGCAGCGTGGACAATTTCATCGGTTTCATTGAACTCTCCCAGAACAACTTTGATATTAAGAATCCTCCCACCTTCACCGGGGGAGGGCAGAAAGTGAGGATAAGAGCTCAACTGGGAACAGAGAAAACAGATTATGATTTAAGTTTCACCGAGCCCTGGTTATTCGACCGGCCCCTATCCTTCGGTTTCGATATCTACAATACTACCCGGAAGTGGACAGATTATGATGAAGGAAGACAAGGGGGAAGGTTGCGGTTGAGCTACCCTCTGGGAGAATTTACCCGCGGCTCTTTGGCCTACAAACTCGAAGATGTAGGAATCTCCCGTGTGGATAAAGATGCTTCCAGCCAGATTAAACAGGAGGAGGGAACCTTTACCACCAGCAGTTTAAAGATGGGACTGATTAAAGATACGCGGGATAACGTTCTCGATCCTACAAATGGATACAAGAACAGTATCTCGGCCGAGATAGCGGGAGGGCTTTTTGGAGGGGATAGGGACTTTACTAAGTATATCGGGGAAACAAGCTGGTATTTCAAAACATTCAAGAGGTGGGAAAAACTAATCCTGAACCTGAGGCTTAAAGGAGGATTGGTGGAAGAATATGGTGATACGGACTATGTTCCTATCTATGAGCGTTTCTACCTGGGAGGGGCCAATTCCATTCGAGGATACGCTTATCGGGATATTGGTCCCAAAGACGAGAAAGGAGAACCGCTTGGAGGGAAAACTTTCCTGCAGTTTAATGCCGAGTATACTTATCCTATAGTGAGAAATATCAAAGGAGCAATCTTCTTTGATAGTGGTGGAGTCTGGGCAGATGCCTGGAGTTTCGATTCAAGCGGTATAGAGTCAGGAGTGGGTATCGGGCTGCGACTGAATCTTCCCATCGGGCCAATTCGCTTGGACTATGGTTACGGGATAAACAGGGGAAAGGGCCGGGTGCATTTTACCGGAGGATGGAATTTTTAAACAGGGTTCAAGGGGTCAAGGATTCAAGGGGCCAAGGGGCCAGGGGTTCAAGTGAAAAACTTTAGAAAGCAAATCCTCAAACCCTCGCATCTTTGAACCCTATTTTTGAGAGGAGGAAGGCGATGAGAAAGGTTATAGCTTTTTTTATGGTGGTGAGCTTATTAGGTCTGGGTTTAACTTATCGGGCAGAGGCAGGAGCGAAATCTTCGGATGCATCTTCGCTCAAGATCGGCTCTGTGGATATGGGAAAGGTCATTGGCCAGTATTATAAGGCGAAAGAGATTGAAGAAACCTTGCAGAAAAAGCAAGAGGCAAAGCAAAAGGAGATAGAAGGTAAGCGAGAGGAAATAAATAAGTTGACGGAGGAGCTAAAGACTCAGGGGTCCGTCTTGAAAGCGGAAGAGAAGAAGAAAAAGGCTAAGATAATTGAAGAGAAAAAGAAAATGCTGGGACAGCTTTTTCGGGCATACGATTCGGAAATGAGAAGTAACGTTATGCAGAAGCAGAAAGAGATACTTGAAGATATCCAGGCAGCTATAGAATCGTTTGGAAAGAAAAACGGTTATACGCTTATTCTTGATGCCAGACAGGTTTTATACAGCTCCAAAGCAGACCTGGATGTAACCGGAGAGATTATAAAGCTACTTAACAAGACGAAAAAAACAGCAAATTAGTTCAAATAAATAGGGTCTGAGGGTTCAAGGGTTCGAGGATTCAAGTGTTTATTCTTTTAAAGATTTTCACTCGATCCCTTGAGCACTTGGCTCTCTGAATCCTGGGGAGAAGCGATGGATTGCCAGAAGACAATTAGTAAAGAAACAAGTTATACCGGAGTTGGTCTCCACACAGGTAATAAAACCACCGTCAATTTTAAGCCTGCTCCGGTTAATAGTGGGGTAAGATTTGTGCGAACAGACCTTCCCGGGAAGCCAGGGATAACAGCTAACATCCTGGCAGCAGTAGATGCTCCTCGCCGTACTACCCTCAGGAGTGGGGAAGTTGAGGTACATACGGTGGAACATATCTTAGCTGCCTTAGCCGGCTTGGGCCTGGATAATCTGATTATTGAGGTTAATGCTAATGAAGTCCCGGAAATTGATGGAAGTTCTCTTCCTTTCACCCGGATGCTTGCCGACTGTGGAATTGTCGAACAGGAGGAAGCGAAAAGATACGGGCAGATAACCAAACCCATCTACATCTCGGAGAACGGTACTTATATAGCGGCTTTTCCCGCCGATGAATTCAGGATATCCTTCACTATCGATTACGACCACTCCTATCTCCAAACTCAGTTTGCTTCTTTCTCCATAACTCCGGATATTTTTGAAAAAGAGATTGCCGGGGCCAGAACCTTCTGTCTGGAACGGGAATCTAAAGCTCTCCAAGCTCAGGGATTAGGCAAGGGAGCCAGCTTCCAGAATACGGTAGTCGTTGGGGACAAAGGAGTTGTTAAAGGAGAATTGAGATTCAAGAACGAGTTTGTTCGTCACAAGATACTGGACTTAATGGGAGACCTGTTTCTTCTCGGGAGTCCTCTCAAGGCTCAGATCATTGCCTCCCGGTCGGGGCACTCCCTCAATATCAAATTAGTCCAGAAGATTAAAGAGGCGATAAAGGACAGCCGAAAGGCCCACTTAACCCTTCCTTCTCAACCGGATTCAGGAGAAGAACTTCTGGATATAGAAGATATTCAGAAGATTCTCCCGCACCGTTACCCTTTTCTCCTGGTAGATAAGATTGTAGAGATAGAGGAGAACAAGAGGATTGTAGGGATTAAGAATGTGACCATTAATGAACCCTTCTTTTCCGGACATTTCCCGGGAAGACCAATTATGCCCGGGGTCCTCATTATCGAAGCTTTAGCGCAGGCGGCCGGGGTGCTGATGCTGAAAAAGACGGAGAACCGGGGAAAGTTAGCTTACCTTGCCGCCATTAATAAAGTTAAACTAAGAAAGCCTGTCGTTCCCGGCGATCAGTTAAGGTTGGACATAAAAGTAAGTAAACTCCGAAGCAAGACCGGGAAAATAGAGAGTCGAGCTTTAGTGAAAGGAAAAGTAGTCGCAGAAGCAGAGTTGATCTTCTCTTTAGTGGAAGCATAAATCACAGAGGACAGAATACAGAAATCAGAAGAGAAGAGGTTTTTTCTGTTCTCTATCTTCTGTTCTCTGCCTTCTATCACATTAGAGGATTTTTAAATGAGTATTCATCCTACAGCTATTATTCATCCCGATGCCCGGATTGCCGAAGATGTAGAGATTGGTCCTTATGCTTCCGTGGGAGAAAATGTTTCCATTGGTCGGGGAACGGTAATTGGGAACTACGCTTTCATCAGCGGTTGGACGGTTATTGGGGAAGGGAATAAGATTTCCCCCGGGGTAGTAATCGGTACCGAACCTCAAGATTTGAAGTATAAGGGGGAGGAAACAACTCTTGAGATAGGCGCCAATAATGTCATTCGAGAGTATGTAACCATCAATCGGGGCACGGTGGGAGGCGGGGGCAAAACTTCTGTTGGAAACAACTGTCTGCTTATGTCTTATACTCACATTGCCCACGATTGCCATATCGGAAACAATGTAGTCATGTCCAATTTAGCTACTCTGGGAGGACATGTAATTATCCAGGACGGAGTTTGGGTCGGAGGATTAGTAGGTATTCACCATTTTGTGACTATAGGCCGGTTAGCCTTCCTCGGCGGATATTCAAAGATAGTTAAAGATGTCCCTCCTTTTATGTTAACTGATGGGCAGCCGGCGACTGTAAAAGGACTGAATCTGGTTGGGTTGAGAAGAGCAAATATTTCTAAAGAGGAGATTGCCTCCATAAAGAAAACTTATCAGATTCTCTACCGTTCCCGGCTCAATACCTCTCAGGCGATTGCCAGGGTAGAGGAAGAAATTGATGTTACTAAAGAAGTGAGTTGCCTCATAGAATTTATCAAAAGAACCGCCCGGGGAAAGATGGGAAGAGCTAACGAATCAAGAATGTAAAAGATTAAGAATTAAGAATTAAGTATTAAGTATTAAGTATTAAGAAGGACTTAATCCTTATAACTTACTACTTAATTCTGTTTTTTAATGGGGGGAGAAAGTTGGAAAAGCTTGGCCTTATAGCCGGAAGCGGTCCTTTACCTTTGATTTCTGCCCGGGAAGCGAAGAGAGAGACAAGTGTCGTTGCTGTTGCCTTGTCCGGATATACTTCCCCGGAATTGGAAAATTTAGTTGATAAAATCTGCTGGGTTAAGCTGGGAGAGCTTGAGAGGGCAATAAAGTTTTTCCTCTCCGAAGGGGTCAAGCGGGCAGTAATGATCGGGAAAATACCCCAGTCGGTATTACTTAGCCGGACAGGATTCACTAAAGAGGCCGATTCCCTTTTAGCCAGACTTATTAGTAAACAAACGGAATCGGTCCTCAGGGCGGTGGCTAAAGAATTGGGAGAGAGAGGAATCGAGCTGGTCGATGGCCGGAAATATTTCTCGACCGGCCTGGCAGCGAAAGGAACCTTGACGCAACGCCAACCCACGAACGAAGAGCTTAAAGATATTGAATTCGGGAAGATACTGGTCAAAGAGATCGGTCGTCTGGATATTGGGCAAGCAGTAGTAGTTAAAAGAGGCATTGTTTTAGCGGTGGAAGCCATTGAGGGAACCGATGAAGCTATTAAGCGGGGAGCGGCCCTGGGAGGAGAAGGGGTAATAGTGGTAAAAATGAGTAAACCCCAGCAGGACATGCGTTTCGATATCCCCGTGATCGGGAAAGAAACCCTGCAACTCCTCAAGGAAGTCAAAGCAGCCGTTTTAGCTATCGAAGCAGAAAGAACGGTGATTCTTGACAAGGAAGAATCTCTCAAAATAGCCGAAGAGGCAGGGATTTGTGTAGTAGCTTTATAAAAGTATAGGATTAAGAATTAAGACGCTCACTTCGTTCGCTCTAAGAATTAAGTATTTTGCTTAATCCTTACCACTTAATCCTGTTTTTTAACTTAATGCCTTGGTGCTGTTTGTATGCCTGTCTTTGATTTGGAGAGAGGATGAAAAAAATTAAAGTAGGAGTAGTCGGAGTAGGACGTTTGGGGAAGGAGCATGCCCGTCTTTATTCTCTCCTCCCTGATGTTGACCTGACCGGTGTGGTTGATATCGACCATCGAAGAGCTCAAGAGGTAGCGGTTCAGTGCCAAACTGTTGGCTACCGGGACTATAAGGAGCTCTATGAAAGAGTAGAAGCTATAAGCATTGCTGTTCCTACTGATCTCCATTTTCCCATAGCCCGGGATTTCCTCAAAAGAGGCATTCATCTTCTTCTGGAGAAACCCATTACCCGGACAACGGAAGAAGCAGAGGAACTGATCAAGCTTGCTGACCGTGACAAATTGGTCTTCCAGGTCGGTCATATAGAAAGGTATAACGCCGCCATCAGGGAAGTAGAAGGGCTTGTTGATTCTCCCCGTTTTATCGAGTCCCATCGTTTAGCTCCCTATCAGCCGCGAGGCACGGAGGTAGGAGTAGTTCTTGACCTGATGATTCATGACCTGGACATTATCCTGCATTTGGTGGATTCCCCCCTTAAACGAATCGAGGCTGTCGGGGTAGCCGTCCTCTCCCAGCATGAAGATATTGCCAATGTCCGCCTTCTCTTTCAGAATGGCTGTGTAGCCAATGTAACGTCCAGCCGTCTTAGCCGGGAGAAAATGCGGAAGCTGAGAATTTTTCAGAGCGATAGTTATATTTCTTTAGACTTCTTGACTCAGAAAATTGACCTCTATCGAGAGAAAGAGGGCACCATTTCCGGGGAAAAGATTTCTCCCCCGAAACTTGAGCCGCTGGGATTGGAAATCAAGGATTTTGTCGAATGTGTGGTCAAGAAACGAAGTCCTTTAGTCTCGGGAGAAGAGGGAAAAGAAGTCCTGAAAGTGGCCCTGGAGATTGAGAGACAAATATATAATCAGACATTAGCCCATAGACATTAGCCCTCAGACTTTTTTTTTGCCATCTTTTAGTCTAAAGTCCATAGTCCATAGTCTGTATTTTATGGTCTGAAGTCCGGTGTCTGAATTGCAAAAGCAGGTTCAGGAATTTGTGTAAGCGAGAGTAGAGATGGGTAAAAAGGTAATGATTGTTGCCGGGGAAGCTTCCGGGGATTTGCATGGAGCCAACCTGGTGAAGGCTCTCCGACACCTCTCTCCCGATTTAGAAATTGTGGGTATCGGCGGGGAGAAGATGAAAGCAGCGGGAGTTGAAATTCTTTTCGATATCAGCCAGATGGCTATTGTCGGATTTACGGAAGTCCTTTCCCAATTTAAAAAACTGAGACGGATTTTTCTTAAAACCTGCCGGGTTATAAAGACCGAGGAATTAGCGGCCCTTATCCTTATTGACTACCCGGGATTCAACCTCCGCTTGGCCGCTCATGTCAAGAAACACAAGCTGGAAATACCGGTCATTTACTATATCAGTCCCCAGGTCTGGGCCTGGGGAAAAGGCCGGGTGAAAAGAATAGCCGAATTGGTTGATAAGATGATCGTTGTTTTTCCTTTCGAGCGGGAGATTTACCGGAATGAAGGGCTCCCGGTGGAATTTGTCGGTCATCCGCTTCTGGATGTCATCGGAGAAAGAGAATCGGAAGAGAAAACAGCCACGGATTTAAACGTTTCTTTGGATAATCCTATCGTTGGACTTCTCCCGGGAAGCCGGCGGCAAGAGATAAACAGGTTGTTGCCCCTTATGTTAAAGGCAGCTAAATTAATGAGAAAAGAGATGCCAACTCTCCGGTTTATTCTGCCCCGTGCCTCTACCGTCTCCTCTCCGGAGATAGGGAATCTTCTTCCCCCGGATTTAGAAGTGAGCGTAGTTACAGATAAAACCTACAAAGTAATGGCCTTAGCCGACCTTCTCCTGGTGGCCTCGGGAACGGCTACCCTGGAAGCTGCTTGCGTAGGAACACCGATGATAATCGTCTATAAAGTATCTCTCCTGAATTGGCTTTTGGCTAAATCCTTAATCAAAATTCCTCACCTCGGGTTGGTAAATGTAGTCGCGGGCCGGAAAGTGGTTCCGGAATTTCTCCAATTCGAAGCAGAGCCGCGAAGGCTTGCCTCTGCAGCTTTAAGTTTATTGGAGGATCGGGACAAACAAGAATTAATGAAAAAAGATTTAAAAGCGGTAAAGGCTCAATTAGGCCGGCCGGGAGCCAGCCGGAGGGCTGCTCACCTGGTGCTGGAGATGACGGAAGACAGAGAACGGAAGACAGCAGAGGACAGAAGACAGAGAACAGAGGACAGAGAACAGAAGACTGAGGACAGAAGATAGAGAAAGCCTGACTTCTGTCCTCTGGGGTTACGAGTTCCTCAAGGGGGGGATTACCCGGGGGCGCATCAGGTTATTATGGAATGATTATCGACGGTAAACAAGATAGGAAATTATAGGAAGAAGATAGATTTCAAAAAAAGACAAAAAGAACTTGACAAGGGAAAAGGAGTATGGTAAAAAGATAGACAAGTGTAGAAGCTTATCTATTGAGTTGTTTAAGCACCATCAGTAACTTCAAGTTTGGCCGGAAAGGAGGGTAGAATTTTAAGCCGCGAAGTTATGCGAGAATGGTGTTCATATAGATAGTAACTCTCAGTTCGTTCTGAAACGAGCTGATAAAAGGCCATGTTTTATTTTATGGGGGACATGGTAAATAGATGGAAAAGAAGGAATGGAGGAGTAAATAATGAGATATCTAATAGGAATGTTCGCCTTGGTTCTGGCGCTGGGAGTTAGTGTCTCGGCTCAGGCTGAAGTGCAGAATGTAAAAGTTGGAGGTGATATCCAGATTCGTGGTATCACCCGCAGTAACTATAACCTGGTAGATAAAGTCTTGGACGCATCCTGGTACGATTCCGCCGTGCGACTTCAGATAAGCGCTGACTTGTCTAACGATGTCGGAGCGGTTGTCCGGCTCATCAACGAAAGAGACTGGAATGCGACTGCTGGTGGTGATGGTACCGGCAAAGAAGATATCGCGTTGGATCTGGGTTACATTACCCTGGACAACATGTTCGGCTATCCGGTAAAGGCTACTTTAGGTCGGCAGGATATTCTCTTTGGAGAAGGTTTCCTGATTGGTGATGGTTTTAATGGAGTTTCCAATTCGAATCTCTATTATGGCAGTACCGAGAGCATCCGCACGGCCTTCGATGCCCTGAGGGTTACCTACAGTGCCGCTCCTTACACCGTGGACCTTTTCACCGCCAAGATTCATGAGGGATTTGCTTCCTCTCTCAATGGAGATACTAATCTTAGCGGAGTCAATGTCAACTATGCTTACCTGGATATCGCTACCTTTGATTTAGGTTACTTCGTCAAGCTGGATGGAAATACGGGATCTACCAAGGATAACAATACCAAGGCTCTCAGCCTGAGAGGCGAGGGTGAGATTCCTTCCATTCCCGGATTGACGGTTAAAGGCGAGTATGTTTGGGAAACTGGAAAGGTAATCACCTCCAGCAATACCCAGGATCGTGATGCTAACGGCTGGTATCTGGGAGCGGAGTATGCTCTTCAGGATAATACCTATCAGCCTTACTTCGGAGCTACCTACGTCTTCTTGAGTGGGGAAGATACCACCACTAACGACCGTGAGCAGTTTGATGCTCTCTATTCGGACTATCAGGATTTTGGCACCATTGCCAGCTTGAAGGGTTTAAACGACACTAACCTGAAGGCCTGGAAACTGACGGCTGGATTGAAGCCCACCGAGGCCCTGTCCCTGGACATAGCTTATGCTATCCTCAACAAGGATGAGACAGCTGCCACCATAGATGATCATATTGCGAATGAACTGGATGCTACTCTCACCTATGATTACACCGAGGATGTTCAGTTCGGTCTCTCTGCGGCCTGGTTTGACTCTGGTCAGTATTATACTGATACCTACGGAGCAACCTATGACAAGACGGCTACTCAGGTCGTCGGATCGGTCAAAGTCAGCTTCTAAGACTGTTATTTGAATACTTAAAAGCCCCCGGGTTAAAGCCCGGGGGCTTTTCTTTACAGTTCAACAGTAAACCGGGAAGACCGGAAGATAAGTTGAAAAAGTGTGAAAAAACTGAGAAAGTTACGGAAAGTCTTGACAGGAAAAAGTAGTAGTGGTATAATTCGCATAGATGGAAAAATCAAAGGTTTATTATCGGTATTTAATTGGAGTTGGAATACCTTAGGGGAAACAGCGAAATTCAGGTCCTCTTATTAGAGAGGCGGGGTTTTCGCACCCCGCCTTTATTGTTCTTTGACAACTAAACAGGATACATTGCTTGAAAAGCTGAACCGTCAAGATCATGAAGAAACTCAGTTATTCAATTTCAGTTTCGGGAAGAATTTTTAGCCGGGAACTGATAAAAAGGTAACTGATAATCTTTAAAAATTGGAGAGTTTGATCCTGGCTCAGAACGAACGCTGGCGGCGTGGTTTAGGCATGCAAGTCGAACGGAGAGTTAGAAAGTTTTAAGGGGTTAAACCGTTGAAACTATTTAACAATTAGTGGCGAAAGGGTGAGTAACGCGTGGGTAATCTACTCTCGAGATGGGGATAACTCGCCGAAAGGCGAGCTAATACCGAATGAAATCCTTGATAGGCATCTATCGAGGATGAAAGATGGCCTAGTCCACTTCGGTGGATGCTATCGCTTGAGAAGGAGCCCGCGTCCCATTAGCTTGTTGGTAGGGTAACGGCCTACCAAGGCGACGATGGGTAGCCGGCTTGAGAGGGTGATCGGCCACACTGGGACTGAGACACTGCCCAGACTCCTACGGGAGGCTGCAGTCGAGAATCTTTCGCAATGGACGAAAGTCTGACGAAGCGACGCCGCGTGAGCGATGAAGGCCTTAGGGTCGTAAAGCTCTGTCTCCCAGGACGAATGGTTGTTAGGCAAATAGTCTAACAGTCTGACGGTACTGGGGGAGGAAGCCCCGGCTAACTCCGTGCCAGCAGCCGCGGTAAGACGGAGGGGGCGAGCGTTGTTCGGATTTATTGGGCGTAAAGAGCGTGTAGGTGGTTATTTAAGTCGGGCGTGAAAATCCTTGGCTCAACCAAGGACTGGCGTTCGAAACTGGGTGACTTGAGTACGGGAGAGGAGAGTGGAATTCCTGGTGTAGCGGTGATATGCGTAGATATCAGGAGGAACACCGGTGGCGAAGGCGACTCTCTGGCCCGATACTGACACTGAGACGCGAAAGCTGGGGGAGCGAACGGGATTAGATACCCCGGTAGTCCC
>JAADIA010000008.1 GCA_013151555.1 Nitrospirota bacterium
TATGCAAGCGATAAGGAAACCTTTGGGCAAGAATATTTCAAGAGAACTTAAATCAAAACGGTATCGCACCTCTCTGCCGGGAGCCCCGGATGGAAAATATGTTGTGATCCAGTTCAAGTCCTCTTTCGAGAACAAGAAATCTGCCCTTGAGACAGTCACTCCGATGTTGGATAAGGACGGCAAGTGGCGAGTGTCCGGGTACTATATCAAATAGAAGCACCCATCTTTGAAGAAAAAAAAAGGGGGGGGAATCCCCCCCTCCGTTTCTATGGCAAGATTGTTTATCTGCTCCTATTCGAAAACTATCCGTCCTTTATCAACCCCGACTTTGATAACATCCCCTTCTTTGTACTCCCCTTCAAGGAGCTTTTTCGCCAGGGGATTCTGAACTTCCCGCTGGATGGTCCGTTTCAGGGGACGAGCTCCATATACAGGGTCAAACCCTTCTTTTGCCAGGAGCTCTTTAGCTTCATCGGTAAGGACCAAATCAAGTTTCTTCTCTTCCAGACGTTTTCTTAGATGAGAGAGTTGAATCTCTACAATCTGTTTGATTTGTTCTAACTCCAGGCTGTTGAAAATGGTAATCTCATCGATGCGGTTAAGGAACTCCGGCCGGAACTGAGCCCGGAGAGCTTCTGTTACCCGTTTACGCAGTTCGTTTCTATCCTTGCCTCGCAGTTCCTCTATCCACTGACTTCCCACATTGGAAGTCATAATGATTACCGTATTCTTGAAGTTGATTACTCTCCCCTGTCCGTCGGTCAATCTTCCCTCATCAAGTATCTGAAGAAGAGCGTTGAAGACGTCCTGATGCGCTTTCTCAATCTCATCGAAGAGGACTACCGAGTAAGGACGGCGGCGCACTGCCTCGGTAAGCTGTCCTCCTTCTTCATAGCCGACATAGCCGGGAGGAGCTCCGATCATCCGGGAGACACTGTGCTTCTCCATGTACTCCGACATGTCCAGGCTAACCATAGCCTGCTCATCATCAAAGAGGAACTCCGCTAAGGCCCGGGCTAATTCCGTCTTCCCCACTCCGGTCGGTCCCATAAAGATAAAGGAACCCAGGGGACGATTCAAGTCCTGGAGGTCAGCCCGAGCTCGCCGCACGGCATCGGACACAGCGGCGATAGCTTCATCCTGTCCTACCACCCTCTGCCGGAGCCGGTCTTCCATCTTCAAGAGTTTTTCTTTCTCTCCTTCCAACATCCGGGATACGGGAATACCCGTCCATTTAGAAACTATTTCCGCTATATCTTCTTCCTCGACTTCCTCCTTAAGCATCTTGACATCCTTTTGTAATTCGCTCAATCTCTTATTCTCTTCCTCCAAAGTCTTCTGCAGTTGAGGCAGCTTGCCATATCTTAGTTCCGCCACCCGGGAAAGATTGCCTTCCCTTTCTGCTTTACTTTCCTCTATCTTGACTTTCTCTATCTCTTCTTTAGCCTGACTTATTTTCCGGATGACTTCCTTTTCATTCTGCCAGTGTGCCTTCATCTGATTGGACTTTTCCCGGAGATCGTTCAATTCTTTCTCTAATTTCTGGAGCCGCTCCCGGGAAACTTTGTCCTTCTCTTTCCGGAGCGCTTGCTTCTCAATCTCCAGTTGCATAATCCGGCGCTCGACTTCATCAATCTCTATGGGCATACTATCTATCTCGATACGCAGGCGGGAAGCCGCCTCATCAATTAAATCAATAGCTTTATCGGGAAGGAATCTATCCGGGATATAGCGATGGGAAAGAGTTGCCGCAGCTACCAGAGCGGCATCCTGGATTCTTACTCCGTGATGCACCTCATATTTTTCCTTCAATCCTCGCAGGATAGCAATGGTATCTTCCTCAGAAGGTTCCCCTACCAGGATAGGCTGGAACCGGCGCTCCAGAGCAGCGTCCTTCTCGATATATTTGCGGTACTCGTCCAGGGTGGTAGCTCCGATACAACGCAGTTCTCCCCTGGCTAAAGCCGGTTTAAGCATATTGGAAGCATCCACCGCTCCTTCGGCTGCTCCCGCCCCTACCAGGGTATGAAGCTCATCTATAAAAAGGATAATTTCTCCGTTGGCCCTTTCAATCTCCTTTAAGACCGCCTTAAGACGGTCCTCAAACTCTCCCCGGAATTTGGAGCCGGCCACCAGAGCACCGATATCCAGAGCTACCAAACGTTTATTTTTCAGCCCTTCGGGGATATCCCCACTGACGATACGCCGGGCTAACCCCTCGGCAATAGCCGTCTTTCCCACTCCCGGCTCGCCAATGAGGACGGGATTATTCTTCGTCCGCCGGGATAGAACCTGCATTACCCTTCTGATCTCATCGTCCCGGCCGATGACCGGGTCCAACTTGCCGCTTCGGGCCAGATCGGTCAGGTCCCGGCTGAAACGATCCAGAGCCTGATATTTATCCTCAGGATTCTGGTCGGTTACCCGCTGAGTTCCCCGAATGCCGATAAGCACTTTGAAGATGCTGTCCCGGGTTACCCCCCTCCGGCGGAGAATATCCCCTGCCGGGCTACTCTTCTCCTCACTAATGGCAATGAGCAGATGTTCACTGCTCAGATACTCATCCTTCAACCTTTTTGCTTCCTGCCAGGCCAGGTCAAAGATACTCTTCAGGGCAGAAGACATATACATCTGTCCGGTCACCCCGTGAACCCGGGGCAACTTGTTGAGCTCGGTTTCCAAATCGCCTTTGATAAGTTCCGGCGTCACTCCCAGCTTCTGGAGGATAGGAATAGCTATCCCTTCCTCCTGTTCGAGTAGCGCCAGGAGGAGATGTTCGGGATTAAGCTCCTGATGATGACGGCTGTCGGCAATCTCCTGAGCTTGCTGCACAGCCTCCTGAGCCTTCAACGTAAATTTATCAAATCTCATGATTTTCATCTCCATTCTTAAAGATTAGTTAATCGTCAACGATCGCCAGCAAGAATCCTCGGTTCCTTTCCCGAAAAAGTCGTTAAATAGGGTCCAAGGGTTTGAGGATTCAAGAATTTATTTTCTAAAGTTTTTCACTGGACCCCTTGGCCCCTTGAACCCTTTCCGTGTTCATCTGTGTCTAATAAAATAAAAAGAGTGCATCGGGGAAAGGATGGCTTCTTCTTTTCTTTAGCCAGCTCCCTCGGTTTATCTCACGCGAGGAGTTTTGACGACCTGGCAAGGCTTGCGCAAGCGACTGCGGAGGCGTACATATTGTACGCCGCACAAGGGAGCGCCGCGCGTAACGCCGCCAGGCGTCAAAAGAACCGCGTGAATAATCCGAGTTAGTTGACATCGATCTGAATTTCCTTGGTCTTGGCCTCTTCTGCCTTAGGCAAAGTAATCTCCAGGACTCCCCGCTTGTAATCGGCTTTTATCTTATCAGCCTGCACAGGAACCGGAAGATTGATTACCCTCTGGAAGGAACCATAGCTCGATTCTACCCGGTGGTAATTCTTCTTCTTGGTTTCCTTCTCCTGTTTCCTCTCCCCGGCAATAGTGAGAAGACCGTCGGAAAGAGTAAGCTTGATATCTTTCTTGTCAAGCCCGGGCAGTTCCGCCTTGACCACCAGGTTCTCATCGGTCTCATAGAGATCTACTGAGGGGCTCCAGACTCTCTCAGGGAGAAAATCCCTATCCAGAAATCCCCGCCATCCTTCATGGAAAACCCGGTCTAACTCATCGGTGAGGCTGAGCAGATCTCCATATTGACCTTTTCTTTTGGGAAACCACGGTACTAAGAAGTTCATATCTGTCACCTCCTTTCCTCATCCGGACGAACCCTCCCGGTCCGAAGAACAGCATCGGGTAGCCATCCTTTCCCCAACTCATCTCTGTCAACCTTTACCTCTGCTGCCCTACCAACCGGTCCGGGCTCTGCCCCTGATTTAATAGAAAACTTCCTTAATTATCTCCAATACCGGGAGAATGTCTCTGTTCCGGATGGAATAGCAAACATTCATCCCTTCCCTCCGGCAATCAACAATTCCCAAATGCCGGAGAAGAGCTAAGTGCTGAGAAAGAGCCGATTGGCCTACCTCCAATAACTCTTCCATGGCCTTAACACACTGCTCATTTTCCTTCAGAATTTCCAAGATATTAAGACGGGTAGGATTGGCCAAAGCCTTCAACATATCCGATTCTCTGGTGAAATCCGCACTGGTCAATTCTTCCACCCCCTGCTTCAGTCGGTGAAACCGGTCAATCTCACGGTTATAAGATTATTAGGATATTAGAGACAACTAATATAGTAAACCTAAATTTTTTTCCGGACTTCCCTGCCCTTCCACCTATTTAGATGCAAAAATTCCTAAAAGGATTCAAAAAAAATTACCCGGCACAATTTGCCTCCACCCGCAATAGCCCGGATGCGTAGGAAGAAAACGGCAGAGAGTAAGAGATATTTTTCCCTTGACAGGGTAAACGCTAATGTGACAAACTCTTAAGAGGAGCTAAACAAATGGATAACGATGTTTACCCCCGGCGAAAAAGGCAAGCGTGGTACTGGATTTTTCTCGTTCCGGCCCTGATTGCCTTTCTGCTCTTTAAATGGTTACCCCTGCGCGCCTCTTTGCTTAAGAGCTTTCCCAAAGGGAACCTCTTCACCCGGCCGGAATTTCTTGGTCTGGCTAACCATAAGAACATCTTTCTACAGAACCCTCTCTTCTGGAAATATTTCCGGAACTCTCTTTTCCTTTCCACCCTCACTATTCTCATTACCGTTCTCCTTTCTTTATTTATTACCATCCTCAGCAATTATCCCAACAGCACCTCACTCAGCAGGCCGAGGTTCGAATTAAGGAGCTCAGGTTGAAGAAATAGGAGAGAAATGATGTTTTGTCCGAAATGCGGGGCTGAGAATGAAGGGTATGCAAAAAGTTGCCGGGAATGTAAGGAAGAGTTGCCGGAGACATTGCCACGGGGGATTTTTCTGAACCAACCAACGGGATTATGGGGAGGCGTAGCTCCTCCCAATCTTCCTTTGATCGTCTTAGCGATCAGGTTATTACCAAAATTTGTTACCCGGAAGGGAACGTTAATCTTCGCTGTCTTGCTTTTAGCAATTTTACTGACTTTCTTCTTGTTGGTCAGGGAATAGCTATATTTAAGAAGGAGGGAACCATCATGCAAAAGGTAAGGAAGATAGTTTGGCTGATAATGGGAGGGATATTTCTGGGGTCCTCTTTGTTAGTCATCGCCGCAGAAGGAGAGAAGGTATCTCCGGGGACAGTTGCCCGAGATGAGAAGGAACTGAAAAGGCTGGAGAAAAAACAGGTCGAACAGTATAGAGTGCTGGGGAAATTATATGAAACCAAACAGGACTGGAAGAAGACCATCGGGATATACGAGAAGCTTCTCCCCTTAGTTCCCGATAAAGGTGAAATCTACCGGATCCTGAGTCGGTTGTATGAGAGGACGAAGGCCTATGACAAAGCCATCGCTGCTTATGATAAACTGCTGGAGCTCTACCCTCAGCAGAGAAGTCAATACTATGAAAGATTAAGCTGGATATATACCCGGATGAAAGATAAGGAAAAAGCCGTTGAGTTTGCCAAAAAGACGTTAATGGAGAATCCTCAGGAAAGCCGGATTCGCAGCCAGGTAGCCGGCATATACTCGCAGAACGGAATGTTTGAAGAGGCAGAAAAGGAATACAAGAAAGCCATAGAGCTAAGCTCGAACATTCAGGACAGCTACCGTTACCGTCTGGAGTTAGCCCGGCTCTATAAAAAATTCGCTAAGAGTGATTTAGCCGAAGCTGAATACAAGGAGATTATGGCAAAAGCAACCGACCGGTGGACTAAGGAGCAAGCCCAGCGGGCACTATTTGATATTTACCGGAAAGAGAACCGGATGGGAGAAGTGACGGAAGAGTATGAGAAAAGTCTGAGCCGGATGGAAGAAAAAAGTCTCAAACTATACAAATCTCTGGGAGCAAAATACCTCCGGCTGGGAGAAGATGAAAAAGCCCTGGAGATGTATAAGAAGGCTTCCGCCCTCGCTCCCCAGGATAAGGAGGTAACCCGTACCTTGAAGAAACTGGAGCAGAAGAACAAATAGGAGGGACATTGCCTTGTTCAGGGAAAGAAAGCTATTCTGGAAAATGGTAATTGTGCTAACAATCTTAACCTCAGGTTGCGCAGCAGCAAGAGAGACCGCTGTTAAGGGGGAAGTCCGTCCGGAGAAAAGCCTGGCCGAACAGAGGGTAAGATTAAAAGAACTGGAAAAGGAAAGACTCGAGAACTATAAACTCCTCGAGCGGCTTTACGAGATACAGCAAGATTACCGAAAGGCCGCAGAAATGTATGAGAAGGCTTTAGGGCTTGCCGTTGATAAGACCAAATTCTACCGGAAACTGGGCCGTCTCTATGAGCAGGCAGGAATGAACGAAAAGGGAATCGCCATTTATCTGAAGCTAATCGAGATGTATCCTGAGAAAAAGTTTGACTACGGAGAAAGGTTAAGCCGTTTATATGGGGAAACAGGAGCCCGGGAAAAAGCCCTCACACTGGGCCGGGAGATGGTAGAGGAATATCCCAACGATGCCCGTTCCCATTACCTGCTGGCAAAGATCTATTCCGAGCACAAAATGGATGAGGAAGCCGTAACTGAGTATAAGAAGGCTATTGAATTAGACGGGGACAGGGAAAGTATTTGCCGAAAACGTCTGGAGTTGGGAAAAATTTACCAGAGGATGGATAAAAACGAACTGGCGGAGAGAGAATACCACAAGGTTCTTGAAAATGCCACCAGAGAGTGGATGATAAAACGAGCGAAGGATAAACTGATTAAAGTCTACGAAGCAAAGGGAGATTATCAGAAAGCCGTGGAGCTCTATCAGGAAAGACTTGCCTCACCCCCCCGGAATGAGAGATGGTCCTTCCTGCTGAGGAGACGCTTGACTGAACTTTACCTGAAGATGGATAAAGGTGAGGACGCCCTCAGACTCTGGAAAGATATGCTGAAGGGGGAACCCGGTGACGCACCCCTTTATGAGCAATTAGCCCGCATCTGCTTTCTGGAGAAAAACTATAAAGAAGCCATTAGCTTTTATCAAAAGGCTATCGAGGTGATACCAAAAGAAGGAAACCGCCGGCATTATCAATTAGGTTTGGCCGACGTTTACCAGGCCGTCGGCGAAGAAGAGAAGGCTAAAGAACTGTATAAGAAGGCCATTATCCTGGGCGAGAATATGAAACTGCTGAAAGGGTGGCCCCAACCTACTTACGGTCGTATCATGGGCTCACCCGTAATTGGCGATATGGATAACGACGGCGATATGGAAATCGCCATAGTCGCCCTTGTTCCCACTAAGGGAGGTAAGGAAGGAAAGTTGTTTGTCTGGCACCATAACGGAAAACTTATGAAAGGATGGCCTCAGACGGTGATTCCCGAAGATGAATATGCAAGCTATCAATCAACCTGGCACCGCATCGGAGGTGGCTGGCATGCCTCCCCGGCCCTGGGCGATATCGATGGGGACGGGGATCTGGAGATTTTTTCTAATTCCATAACGGAGAAACTATACGGATTTCACTATGATGGAAAACCTCTTCCGGGCTGGCCAAAAGATTTAGGGGTGTCCACCTACTGGATGACCCCGGCAGTGGGAGACATTGACGGCGATGGACATCCGGAAGTATTATGTGCCGGAATGATTATCCCTGCCAAGGGAAAACCCCGGGAGTATGTAGGCGGACGGGCGAAACAGGCTTTTGACGATATTGATAACGATGGCGATATTGAGATTGCCTATAGCTGGAGAGATACAATTGACGTCCGTCATTATGATGGGACGGAGATGAACGGCTGGCCCCAGAAGACATTGTATCTTACTATTTACCCGCCGGTCCTGGGAGATTTTGACGGCGACGGCTTCCTGGAAATAGCCATGGGGGAAAGACGCTACCGCAGATTATATATCTGGCGTTATAACGGGGAAGAATATCTTGATGGAGACAAAGACCCGGCTACCAAAGGAATTTTTGCCTTAGATGCCGGGGGCGGATATGAGACCCCCGTTTTTGCCGACCTCGATGGAGATGGAGATCTGGAGATAATCTCTTATGCCGTCGATCGTCTTTATGCCTTCCATCACGACGGTCGGGAAGTGCTCGATGGGGATAACGATCCTACAACAAAAGGTGTTCTGATGAAGATGGATAGAGGGTCAAGGGGCTCGCCCGTGGTCGGAGACATAGGAGGCGATGGAAAGATGGAAATTATCTGCGGAGGCTATCTCATCCAATACGATGGGAAAAAGGTAACCAGTAAGCTATTAATTAAGAACACCGGTTTTAAGTACTCCGCCGCCATCGGCGATTTAGACCGGGACGGTGATGCGGAAATAGTGCTTCCAGGTGCAGATGGGCGGGTTTATATCCTCGACCTCGACGAATCCTATCAGCCGGAACTGATGCAATGGCCCATGTTCATGCACGATATGAATCGGACCGGTTCCGCCGGGAGGGGAAAAGCAGTAGTAGATAAGAGACGGGGAAGAGGGGGTATTGTTCAACAAAAAATGAAAACCGCTGATTAAACGGATTAAGCGGATTATCTAATAAATTAAAATCAAATACCACAGAGGGCAGAAAAAGATGCAACCACGAGATTGCACAAGATTAACACAAGATAAAATTAAAAAATAAATAAAAATCTCGTGAAAATCCCTGCCCGCCTCAGGAGGATGTGAAATCTTGTGGTAAAAAATTTTTATAATCTTTGTGAACTTCGTGGTAAAAAGCCCTGTTATTAAATCAGCCTAATCTGCTAAATCCGCGGTTTAAGTTGGACAGAACAAAATAGGAGGGGGAGAAAATGGACCGGGGTAAGATAAAGTTTAGAGCAATGGCACTGGCAATTTTAATATTTGCAGCTTTGACGGCAACGGTTTTACCTGCTGTTTTAAGGGCAGAGCAAATAAAACCGCTGACCGCTCCCACTGCCAGGGATATTATCGCCCGGATGGCGGAAAAGGCAAAACTGATAGAGGACTTAAGAGCGACGATGGTTTCCAATCGGGGAGGGGGAAGACAGCCGAGAAAATCAATCTATGAATTTAAACAGCCTTGCTATTTCCGTTGGGAAACCACCTCTGGGGGAAACAGGCAAATCCAAAGATCCATAGTTCTTCTTAACGATGAAGGCTACTGGCAATGGACCCCGGAGAGAGACGAAGCTTTCAGGCTTGGGCTCCCTTCCGTTTCCCTTTTCTATTTTCCCTGGGGGACATTATTGAATTTCTCCCTGGCCCCTCAAAGAATAGCCGGGGAAGCTGCTAAGCTAAACTATCTGGGAGAAGAGAAGATAAACGGCAAGAAAGCCTATGTGATAGAAATAATTCCCCGGAAACCAGATAGGCCATCCCGGGATTACTCCCCGAAACTGAAACTCTGGATAGAGACGGTCCATCTCTCCCTTCTAAAGATAGAGACTAACTACAATAAGCAATTCACGGCAGAAACCGTAGCTACCCGGTTCCAGGAAGTCGTTCCCGACTTTTATCTTCCCGTAAGCTGGGAGGCCACCTCCTCACCCCGGGGATTTGTTACTATCTCAAGACTGGAGAATATAGAAATAAACCCGGGAATCCTCAAGGAAAGATTCGCCCTTAAGTTGTCCGGAAACACTTTAATTAGAGATGGAGAACCGCTATCGGCAGATGAGTATATAGAAAAACTGAAGACCGACCCCGACAATGCAAATCTTCATTATAACCTCGGGTTTATTTACCTCCGCGAGGCAAGAAACCCGGAAAAAGCTATCCAGGAATTTAAGAAAGTCGTCGAACTTAAGCCCAACTCCAAGGCCGGCTATTCCAATCTGGGATGGGCCTACGAACGAGTTCAGGAATATGAAGGGGCAATAAATCTGTATAAGGAAGCTACGGAAAGGTTCCCTGATTATATCGGATTTCATGAGCAATTAGCCAGGGCTTACGAACGTCAGGAGGAATACGATTTAGCCATCCGGCAATACCGGAAGGTCATAGAATTACGACCCGATGATTATCGCTCAAAGATACAGTTAGCCCGACTTCTTGGCAACCAGGGGAAAGGCAAAGAAGCGATAAGGATATATAAAGATATTCTTAAAAGTGACCTCTGGACAGCCGACCGGGCTCAGGGCCAAGCCGGCGCAGGTTTAATTGCCCTTTATCAGAAAGAAAACCGCCTGGAAGAGTTGTTAGGGGAGTATCAGGCTCTGGTCAAAGCCAAACCGGACGCACCCTATATCTCCAGAACCCTGGGAGACATCTACCTCAAATTGGGGAAGAAGGAAAAAGCCTTAGCTGCCTACCGCAAGGCTATGTTACAACAACCTAAAGATGACCAGCTTCGTCTATCCATTGCCCGCATCCTCACCCGGGAAAAAGCCTACCCGGAGGCGGAAAAGCTTTACCGGCAAGTTATTAACAATGCCGGGAGCAGCTGGCCCGCTGAGCAAGCCCAAAGGGAGTTAATACGCATTTATATGATGACCAACCAGGGCGAAAAGGCAATAGGATATTATTCGGAAGCGCTCAAGACGAGCAAAAACATAAGAGAATGGGAGCTGGCATTCAGGGAACAGATAAGGTTTTATGAGGAGAAAGGGCAACTGAACGAACTTGTCTCTATCATCCGGAAGAAGATTGAGGAAAATCCCCAAAACTCTCGCCTGTACGCTTTGCTTGCCGGGATTTATTCCAGACAGAGAAACTATAAAGAGGCTATCAGCCAGTATAAGAAAGCTATTGCCCTCTCCCCCAAAGAGACTAATCTTTACCGCAGTCTGGCTTGGATGTATGAGCGGGCAAAGATGTATGAGGAAGCCATCAAGTCATACAGTAAAGCTATAGAGCTCGATCCCCAATCGCTATACCTCTATCAGCAGCTTGCTTTTATCTACATCCGCCTGGGCAGAGATGAAGAAGCCCTAAAGACAGCTCAGATATTGCTGGAAAAAGGCTCCCAGGATGCTGACACCTACAGCATGGTGGCTCAAATCTACCGGAATATGAAGAGGGACAAAGAAGCTATTAGCTATTATCGGAAAGCCATCGAACTGGCCTCCAAAAGCAAGACTCGTTTCCCCCGGGGGAGAGAAAGTGCCAATGAACCAAAATTCCGGTATCAATTAGCTCTGGCCCAGGTTTACGAGGAGAGAGGGAAAGATGCCGAAGCAGAGAAGGAATACACTCAAATCATAGCCGAATCCAAGAGCAAATGGATTACCGGAAGAGCTCAGGAACGACTCTTCAACATATATCGAAAGACCGGCCGTCTGGAACAGGTTGCCCACCAATATGAGACGGAACTAGCGGCAACAGAAGCTAAAAGTTTAAGCCTCTATAAATCCCTGGGAGCAAGATACCGCCGGCAGGGAGAATATGAAAAAGCCCTGAAGATGTACAAGAAAGCTTTCGCCCTCGCTCCCCAGGATGAGGAGATAAACCGTATCTTGAAGGAACTGGAGCAAACGGAGGAGAAAACCGAATAAGATAGAGGATCTCTAAGGTGATACGTAGCCCGATAGTCGTTGGCATTTTGAGGTGCCGAGGGAAGATCCCTGGGGTAATCCCTATATTTATAAGGGAGAGGTAAAAAGTTTTGAATTGAGAAGCCTTGGAGCCGATAATATTTTGAGCAAAGATGACATTGTTATAAGATCTCGAGACGGTAGTGCCGGTTTATGGATATGGTTTGACTAATCGGGGGGAACAAGAATGGTCTGGCGATATTTGGACCGGCGGGATAATCGTAAAAATGAAGGAGGGAGCAGACATGTTTTCAAAAAAGGTATTATGGAGGTTAGTATTTAGCTTTGTGTATGTGATTGCCTTGTCTTCGACCATCAACGCCATAGCAGCTGAGCGGCTGCCCTATTTGCCCTACTCAGAGTTCATACAACGGGTTAAATCGGGGAATATTCGGACGCTCGAAGTCAACGACGGACGTGGTTACCGGATAATGGGGACATATGTGGAACCCGATGGAACGCTGCATTCATTCCGGACGTCTCGCCCCCGCCAACTCGTAGATGATCCCCTGCTGTCCACGCTTCTGAACAAGCGAGGCATCACTGTTAACGTAGTGCCATCCAAACCAAGGGCTCAACGTCCGACGTCAATTACACTGTTCATGCTCTACTTTGGCAGATACGGCTATGGTTTCGCAATCCTTTTAGCCCTGTTTACTTTGTACCTGGTTGCTCGCGTCAACATCAAGGTCACTCATATCGAGCAGCACTTGTTCTTCTCCAGACCCGACAGTTCCGGAGAATCGGCACCGCTACCTGAGGCTCCTCAAGCAGACGCCTAAAGTTGGGAATGCGCGGGAGAATTGGGAATGTTCCTAACATATGGTATCCTGATCAAAAATCGTCTTGCTTGTTGGGGGACTTGGATGGTGTGTGGTTATCATTAAACGACTTCCCGCCAACATCTCAGAGTTGCGTGAACACTATCGCAAGTATAAAACTCGCAATAACCCCCAAGTTCTGGAGACTATGCGAACGGAGGAACGACGTTTGCATTATCAGGAGAATTGTGCATCCGATTTCTGGTCCACTTTGTTGATCAACTCGTTGTTCTTTTGGCCCGTCACCGCTATTGTGCTGGTTCTCGTATTAAGATTCATCATCAGGGGAATTCTACTTCCTATTTTAAGCTTATTTAGATAAAGGAGGTATCAAATCGTTTCTAAGAAAACTTCGTAACCACGAATGGGAATACACACGACTCGACTTTATTTAGCCTGCCATCGGCAAAATGAAAGAGGACAATAAAAAATCGTTAAAAATAAGTCGTCGAAACTTTTTTCGTCTCGCCTTATTTTCTTTGCCGGTCGGTTTCATTTCAGATAGCTTTCCTGATTGAACCCGAATGGATTGCAACACGGAATTTTAACCTTAGCAGACGCAACCCAGAGCAGAGAATAGTGATACTAAGACCTTAAAATGCCCTCGCCTAACCGCCCTTTGATATGATATAATAAGAATTATCCTGATTTAAAGTTCTTCAGATAACAACGTTATAAACGAACTAAAAGAAAGAAGGCGCGAAGTAAGCTACCGGTCTGATCTCTCTTTCTCCTTGGTGATATCCCATGCACATGATTACAATTATATTTATAGCGTTTGGATTGGCAATGGACGCTTTTGCCGTATCCATCACAAGCGGGTTAACCATAAAACAGTTGAGAGTCAATAACGCCTTAAAGATTGCCATATTTTTTGGATTATTCCAGGCAATCATGCCTATTGTAGGGTGGTTAGCCGGACTGAGTTTGAGAGATTTTATCTCAGGTATTGACCATTGGGTAGCTTTTGGACTGCTGAGCTTCATTGGTTGTAAAATGATTTATGAATCAATTAAAACGAACCCGGCTGAGAATAAAATAAACCCGTTGAACATATATGTTTTATTGATCTTATCCTTTACCACAAGTATTGATGCTCTCGCTGTTGGGGTAAGCTTTGCGTTTTTAAAAGTTTCTATTATAACTCCGATAATAGCAATTGGAGCTATAACTTTTTTGCTATCGTTTTTCGGTGTTTTTATTGGTAATAAGTTCGGACACTTTTTTGAGAAAAAGATTGAAATTGCGGGAGGTCTTGTTCTGATTGCTATAGGAATAAAAATGGTAGTGGAAGCATATTTGACTTAATTGAAAACGATAACTGAAAAGGTTAAAAGAACCTAAGAAAGGAGGCTCAAAGATGGTTGATATCATCGACTACAAGATTTATGGAAACGATATGCAGATAGTGGAAATTGAACTGGACCCGGGGGAAGGCGTGCGGGCAGAGGCCGGGGCCATGACCTATATGGATGAGGGAATTGAAATGCAAACATCTACCGGAGGGGGATTATTCAAAGGATTTAAGCGCATGATTACCGGAACGAGTTTCTTCATCACTACTTTTCTTTACAATGGAAGGGATAAAGGACATGTTGCCTTTGCCGCTCCCTATCCGGGTAAAATAATGCCTCTGGATATGGATGAACTCGGGGGCAAATTCTTATGTCAAAAGGATGCTTTCCTATGTGCCGCAAGGGGTATCGAAATCGAAGTAGCTTTTACGAAAAAGATTGGAGCCGGGCTATTCGGCGGAGAGGGTTTTATCTTACAGCGACTTGAAGGGAGGGGGATGGCCTTTGTCCATGCAGGAGGAACAATTATAAAAAAAGAACTTCAGGCCAACGAAACTCTACGTGTGGATACAGGATGTCTGGTAGCTTTTTCTCCTTCTGTAAGCTATGACATTCAGTTAGTGGGAGGATTTAAGAACGCCCTTTTCGGGGGAGAAGGAATAGTTCTGGCCAAGATGACCGGTCCGGGACCGGTTTATTTGCAAAGTCTTCCTTTTTCACGTTTAGCCGACCGTATTTCTGCCGCCTCCCGTCAACAAATAGGGGAGAAAAAAGGTGTTGCCGGTATCGGTGGTGATATCTTAGGTGGAATTTTAGGTGGAGATAAATCCTTTTAAAATTAAGCATAGACACGATTATGCAGAAAAACAGGAGAAAAACAACAGAAGTATCCTGAAAAGATTAGGGAAAGTCCGTCAAGATATATCCGCCAATGACCTCATGAGGAAATTCTTCAAAAGACATCCTTTGAAATAATAGCGAAAGCTACTTATCGAGGGGGAGGTGAAAACAGATGGAGAAACTAAATGTAAAGGCCTTAGCCATTGCCCTTGGTGCCGCCTGGGCAATCTGTGTGCTCTTTCTTGGCTGGGTATCCATATTCGGCTGGGGAACAAAAATTGTGGAAATGATGGCCTCGGTTTATATTGGTTTTGCCTCCACATTTTTAGGTGGTATTATTGGAGCAGGATGGGCATTTGTCGATGGGGCAATCGGAGGAGCAATAATCGCCTGTGTTTATAATGTTATTGCTAAGAAAAGGTAATTTCTTCCTATCCTCCCCAGCTCTGCTTTAGTTTTCTCCACCCGGCATCGCTCCGGGAAGGGAGGAGTGCGCCTAAAATAAATATTCACGAACCGCTTCGATGGCAAAGACGCTCTATTTTGACAAAAGTACAAATTTTTGACAAATCTATTGACAAAAATGAAAATATTAGGCATCTTACTATAAGAAGACAAGCCGGTTAGGTATGACAAAAATGGGGACAGAATAGTAAGAAAGAAGAACTTGTAGCACAACTTTGGAGATACAGTTAATGGAAAACATAAAATATATCGTAGTAGTGCAATGTCATATAGTTAAGGAGAGATGTTCCGGATATTTTTGCGAAAAGTCTTTTCACGAAAGAGACGGGGGGTTCTCCGTTTACCCAAAAGAGAAGCCTTTCCGAATAAATTATATGACCTGTGGCGGATGTTGTGGAAAAGCAGTTTTGAGAAAACTCAGCAATCTAACGAGAAAAATATATAAGCATGAGAAAGTTTCCAAAGATGAAATAATGGTTCAACTTTCCTCCTGTATGACCCAGGATAATTATCACTCACCCAAATGTGTGCACCTGGATTACATAAAAGAATTAATTAAACGCGCGGGATTAGTACACCTGGAAGGGACCCGAATAAGCAGGAAAGCTGAAGAAAGAAGGTTGTTAGGAGAATATAGGAGGTAAAGACATTGTTTCTGAGACTATTTTTGTTGTTCACCCTTGTTCCCGTCCTTGAGCTTTATATCTTAGTGAAGCTGGGGACAATATTCGGAGTGGGCCTGACGCTTCTCGTGGTGATTGGCACCGGCATCCTGGGAGCAACTTTATCCAAACGGGAGGGACTAAAAGTCTGGTTCCGTATTCAAGAGGAGATGCAAAACGGGAGATTCCCGGGAAACGAGCTTCTTGATGGTTTCCTAATCTTTATTGCCGGCGTCTTGCTGCTCACCCCGGGGCTTCTTACCGATATTCTGGGGTTCCTTACGCTCATCCCCTGGACCCGCGCTATCTTTAAGAAATGGATAAAGGAGAAAGTTCGCAAGATGATGGATTCCGGCCATACGGAATTTATCCACTTCATCCGTTAAGGCAAGCTTAGAAATCTTCCTCTATCCATCTCTGCCACAGGAGATGATGGAGACAAAGGTGATCTTCCCGGGGAACATCTTCGGAAGGAGAAGATTGGTAAAGTTCAATGGTCATTCTGAAGGTTTTAACAATGCTCAGACAAGAGCATTGACATTCTTCCAGATGTTTCTCTACTTCATCACAGATGCTGGAGTCCAGTTCCTCATCGAGGTAATCCGATAGTATAGCTAAAAATTCCCGGCAATCCAATTTTTCTTTACCCCCTGCTATAATACTTGCTATGACTGGTTATACAGATTAAAAAACAGCAATCAAATATCTTGAGTTGCATATGATGCCTTTCCCGAAGGCAGGTCGTTCCCGCTGAAATATTGAGAGAGTCTCTCTCTCAGGAAAAGCCGAGCCCGGTGCAAACGGGACTTGACCGCCGGCACCGATTCACCTAAGACCTTGCTTACTTCCACATTAGAAAGGCCCTCCAGGTCCCGGAGGATGAACACGCTTTTATAAAGCGGCGGAAGGGCTTCAATCGCCTCATCCATTACTTGCCGAAGTTCCGCATTTAAGACAACTGCGGCCGGGTTGGTTGACCAATCGGGAATCTCCCGGGGACGCTGTCCCTCCTCGGTAGAGAGAGGTTCATCCAGGGAAACAGCACCCTTCCCCTCTTTCTTTCGCAGTTTCATTAGACAGAGATTAGTGGCAATGCGGTAGAGCCAGGTGGATAATCCGGCTTCTCCTCTAAAGCCGGGGAGGGACTTATAAGCATCAAGGAAAGTTTCCTGGAGGATATCGGCAGCATCTTCCCGGCTACCCATCATCTTATAAGCGAGATTATAAATCCTGGATTCGTAGCGGTTGACCAGTTCAGCGAAAGCAGCCTGGTCTCCTTCTTTACTCTTCCGGACCAGAACCTCATCGGATTCCTTCTGGGAATCTTTCATCTTTCCTATTCTTCCAGAATTCGGAGCAGTTCCTTAGCTATCTTGATATGACCTATTTCGTCTTTCAGAATTCCTTCCAGCGTCTTTTTAATCTCTTCATTCTTAATTTTCTCCAGGTAATCTTCGTACATTACCTTGGAGCGTTGCTCTATATCAAGGACGTTTCGGCTATATTCCAAAAGGTCTTCTTTTTTAAGTTGCATTTCGTCCCTCCACCTGGTCAGCTAAGTTTCGGAGAAGTCTTCCATGCTTTTCAGAATCTTTGATAAGGTAATCCAATATTTTGATTACCCTTTCTTTCTGAGAAGGTTTCAGACCGGATACCTTATCCTCTTCGACAAAGGTGCGATAAGTGTTCCCCAGAATCACTATAGCTGATTCCTCGAAAAGAGCGGCTTTTGTCAACATCTTCAAGATATCTTCGTTTTCCATTGCCTCCCTCCTAACCAATGCTTCAGATGAGTAGTTGGTGATTAACTGCCAGTTACCAATAAATACCCCGGTTCTACTTCTCCTTCGCAATATATTTGAAGACAGAGAGGAGCGCCTTCGAACCTTCTCCGGCAGCGATAATGATCTGTTTTCCCGGAACATCGGTAACATCGCCGGCAGCAAAGATACCCGGAAAATTGGTCTCATTACTGTTGTTGATAACTATCTCCCCGAATTCATTCTTTGCTACTCCCGAAGCGAAATCGCTCTCCGGGACGGAACCAATCTCAATAAATATCCCCTGCACGGATATTTTTTCTTCTTTCCCATCCCTGGACACCACCAATCCGGTTACCATCTTATCGCCAAGAATCTCCCGGGTTTGAGCTCCATTAATTACAGTGACCTTTTCGCTCTTTTCAATCTTACTCCTCATAACAGAATCACCGCCCAGCTCCGGATTAACATCTATCAGATAAATCTTCCCGGCAATCTGCATCAACTGCAGGGTAGCATCAAGAGCAGAGTTTCCTCCCCCGATAACAGCTACCTCCCGCCCGGAAAAGAGGGGAGCATCACAGGTAGCACAGTAAGTAACTCCCCGGTTTTTGAACTCTTGCTCGCCCGGAATATTGAGCAAACGCGGCCGCCGGCCGGAGGCAATAATTAAAGTCCTGGATTCATAAACACCTTTGGCGGTCTTCACCTCGATTATATTATGCACCTTCTTTACCTCGAGGACATCTTCTCCTTCCTTCATCTCCACCTGAAAATGTTTCATGTGCTCTTCGAACTTAGCAGCTAATTCCGGACCGGTGACAAACTGGTAACCCGTATAGTTTTCCACGTCTCCGCTTAAAGCCGCCTGGCCACCAATGTCCCGGCTGATCACCAGGAACTTCATCGCCTTCCGGGCAGCATAGACAGCAGCGGTAATTCCTGCCGGACCAGCGCCAATAATGATTAAGTCGTACATCTTACCTTATCCCCCACCAGCCCGTCAGTCGGGCTTAACGTAGCCAAGTGTTAAAAGAACCGCACAAACAATCCGGACTAATCAAATTTTGGTAAACACATCTTTCCCCGCCCCACACACCGGACAGATCCAGCCATCGGGCAACTTATCGAAGGGAGTACCTGGCTCCACCCCATTATCCGGATCGCCTTCTTTAGGATCATAGATATATCCACAAACGTCACACTTCCATTTCTCCACTGCTTTATCCTCCTCGTTTATTATTATGACAGGATTAACAGGATTAACAAGATACTTTAAGAACCCACCAAAAATAAACCCTTGAATCTTTTCTCTTACGATACCTCCTACTCTAAACTTGATGCGCCAATCTAACTCAACCACGGATTGAGCTGATTAACGCGGATTATTCTAATCAGCCTAATCCATCTAATCAGCGGTTTATACTTTTATCCTGTCTATCCTGTTAATCCTGTCAGATTTTCTTCATATTTTCAATCTCCCTACCTGCCCTCATCTCGTCTTTACCCTTCCGGCCAGCTCTCTTCCAAATTCATGACCCCGGTCAAGTTCCCCCTTATCCGGGCGGAACCGGAAGGAGAGTCCCGGTTCGATTACTTCCATCCCAGCGGCTTTTAGTTCTTCATTTACTTTCTGCACCGCCCCCCCGCTCCAGCCATAAGACCCGAAGGCAGCTCCTATTTTCCCTTTCGACTTCAAGCCCTTAAGATAGGTCAGGAATCCAGCCACCGGAGGGAAGAGACCATTATGTAACGTCGGTGAACCCACGAGGACAATCCTGGCATCCAGAACCTCTTTGATAATATCACTCCATTCACTGTGACGTATGTGCAAGAGTTTTGCCTCCCCACCTTCATCCATAATTCCTTTAAGAATGGCCCGGGCCATTATGGCTGTACTTTCCCACATAGTGTCATAGATAACGAGAATTTTCTCTCCGGTTTCGCCTGCCGCCCACTTTGTATAGGCCTCAATTATCCGGCTTGGATCGCTTCTCCAGATCACCCCGTGGCTGGGGGCAATCATCTTAATTTTCAGGTTCATCTCTCCAATCTTTTTGAGCATCCGGGTAATCAGGGAAGAGAAAGGCATAAGGATATTGGCATAGTACCTGGCCGCTTCCTCCATGGCTTCTTCCGCCTCGTCGTCGAACCTTCCTGTAGTAGCCAGATGTTGACCGAATCCGTCATTAGGCAGGAGAAGTTCCTCTTCCCCGACATAGGTAAACATACTGTCCGGCCAGTGAAGCATAGGAGCCTCGATAAACTCCAGGCTATTTTTTCCTAACTCAATCTTGTCGCCGGTCTTGACCACCAGCGAAGGCCAGTCAGCGGCATAATATCTTTCCAGTCCTTCCTTCCCCTTCTGAGTAGAAACCACTTTCGCTCTTCCGGCCTCTTTGACCATCATAGGCAAAGAACCGGAATGGTCTATCTCCACATGATTGGCGATAATATAGTCAATCTTTCCCGGGTCAACTATCTCCTTAATTCTCTCGAGCATCTCCTCGAAAAAGGGAGCCTTGACCGTATCCACCAGAGCTATTTTCTCATCAACAATAAGATAAGAGTTATAGGTGGTCCCTCTCGGGGTATGGTACCCATGAAAATCACGGAGCTCCCAATCGATAGCTCCCACCCAGTAAATTCCTTTAGCTAAACTTACCTTGGCCATTTTCCCTCTCTTTCCTCCTTTTAAACAGGATTTACCCGATTAACAAGATTTAATCCTGTTTATCCCGTTAATCCTGTCTGAATCCTTTCATTCTACCTTTCCTGTTCTTCGATAAACAGGACAACCAAGGTCGCCCCTATACATACCGGGAGAGAATCTTTACTTTCTCAGCCGCCTTCTCCGGGAACCCTTCTATCATCTTCAGAGCCCGGGCAGTTACTTGCTCAGGAGTAAATCCGAATTTTTCCGCCAACACCTGGGAGGGAGCCGAGGCTCCGAAATGATCTATGGAGACAATCTCTCCAAAGTCACCAAGGTACCGGTGCCACCCCTGGGAACAACCGGCTTCCACAGCCAGCCGCAGGGGCACTCCGGGCGGAAGCACCTGCCGGCGATATTCCTCCGGCTGAGAGTCGAAAAGTTCCCAACTGGGCATACTGATTACCCGGGACGTCTTCCCTTGGGCAAGCAAGAGTTTCTGAGCTTCAAGAGCCAGGTGAACCTCCGAACCGGAAGCGATAAGCAGGATCTCCGGGGCCTCAATCTCATTCCCGGAGACGACATAAGCTCCCCGTCTTAGTTCTTCGGCGGAAGCAAACTTATTCCTATCCAGCACCGGCAATCCCTGCCGGGTTAAGATTAAAGCCACCGGACCGTCCTTACGCTCCAGGGCTACCGTCCAGGCAACGGCCGTCTCCGTAGCTTCAGCAGGACGGATAACCATAAGGTTGGGGATGCACCGCAGGGCAGCTAAATGTTCCACCGGCTGATGGGTAGGGCCATCTTCTCCTACAAAGATGCTGTCATGGGTAAAGACATAAACGACCGGTTGTTTCATCAGAGCCGCCAGGCGCACTGTCGGACGCATATAATCGGAGAAGACGAAGAAGGTTCCGCCGTAAGAGATCACTCCCCCGTGGAGGGACATCCCGTTGAGAATAGCTCCCATGGCATGTTCCCGAATGCCGAAATGGATATTGCGCCCGGAATAATTATCCCGGCCCAGAGAAGCAAACCCTTTCAGGAAAGTCTTGGTAGAAGGCGCTAAATCCGCTGACCCGCCGACAAGGTTTGGCAGCTGGGCTGCAAGGGCCTGTAAAACTTCCCCGGAAGCATTTCTCGTAGCCAGAGATTTTCCCACTTCGAAGACCGGTAATCGTTCCTTAAGGTCCGCCGGCAGCAGCCGGGACATAAAAGCGTCCCAGAGTGCCGCCTTATCCGGTTGAGCCTTCCGCCAGGAAGAGAACCGCTCTTGCTCCTCCCCGGCCTGTGCTTCCAACTCCTTAACCCGTTGGTCGAAAAGAGAGCGTACTTCTTCAGGAACGAAGAAAGGAGGTTCTTCAGGAAAGCCCAGGTTCTTTTTGGTAGCTTTAATTTCTTCCTCCCCCAGAGGCTCGCCATGAGCCCCGGCCGTATCCTGTTTATGGGGGCTACCTTTAGCAATATGAGTGCGTCCGATGATGAGCGTCGGTCTTGTCCTTTCATCTTTGCCGGATTGCAGTGCCTGCCCGATCGCTTCCCGGTCGTGACCATCGATTTCGAGCACCTGCCAGCCGTAAGCCTGAAAGCGTTTTCCCACCTCCTCGCTGAAGGCAAGGTCGGTTGACCCTTCAATGGTGATATGGTTATCATCGTAAAAATAGATAAGTTTCCCCAGGCCCCAGTGGCCAGCCAGGGAAGCAGCTTCCGAAGTCACCCCTTCCATAAGATCGCCATCGCCAACCAGGCCATAGGTATAATGGTTAACAATTTCCTGCCCGTCCCCGTTGAAATGCTCAGCCATAATCCGCTCCGTCAAGGCCATACCCACCCCGTTAGCAAACCCCTGGCCGAGAGGACCGGTAGTCGTCTCCACCCCCGGAGTTAATCCATGCTCGGGATGCCCGGGAGTCCGGCTTCCCCACTGGCGGAATTGTTTCAATTCCTCCAGGGGCAGGTCATAGCCAAAGAGATGGAGAAGGCTATAAAGGAGCATGGAACCATGCCCGGCGGAAAGCACGAACCGGTCGCGGTCGGGCCAGTCCGGGTCAGCGGGATTATGTT
>JAADIA010000084.1 GCA_013151555.1 Nitrospirota bacterium
AATTTCTTACCGCTTAATTCTTTCTCTCTTATAGTAATCGCCGCTCCGGCCTTTTCCATCCACCGGGCATTCTCTTCCTGATGATGCTCTGTAGCCAGAGGATAAGGAATGAAGATTGCCGGAAGACCACAGGCTATAATCTCAGCTACGCTGGTAGCTCCCGCTCTGGCAATCACCAAATCAGCTTCCTGATAAGCTTCCTCCATACGGTGAAGGAAGGGGTAAACCGTCGCTTTCATCCCGGCCCTTTTATAAGTTCGCACCATCAACTCATAATCTTCCCTACCGCTGAGATGAATTATCTGCCAGGAGTTCATTTTATCCTTAAGGAAATCAATGACCTCAATAAGAGCTAAATTGAGCTTGTGGGCTCCCTGGCTTCCTCCCATGATTAGAAGGGTTCTCTTACTTTTTCCTTCTTGCTTCAAACTGCGTATTTTCCATATCTCTTCCCGCACCGGGTTACCGGTAACCCTTACTTTCTTCGGAGGGAAGAACCGGCTCGAGCCAGGAAAACTCACGGCAATTTCATCAGCAAACCTGCTCAGAATTCTGTTGGTAAAACCCGGGACTGAATTCTGTTCATGAATAATAGTAGGAAACCTAAAAAGCCAGGCGACCAGAACAAAAGGTCCGGATATATATCCACCCATGCCCATAACCACCCGGGGACGCAACCGCTTCAAGATAAAAAACGATTGCAAGAACCCGGTGATAGCTTTCCCTGTTGAACAGAGTTTCCTTACCAGAGATTTACCCAACCATCCTCCCGCCGCTATGGAAATAAACTCGAATCCCTCCCGGACAACGATGTCTCTTTCCCATTCGTTCTTCCTCCCGACGAAAAAAACCTCTGAATCTTTTTCTTTTTCCTTCAACTTCCGGGCTACAGTCAATCCGGGAAAGAGATGTCCTCCCGTCCCTCCCGCCACGATGACTATCTTCATTATCAACTCCATAAAAAACAGAATTAAGCAGTAAGTTGTAAGAATTAAGTTCTTCCCAATCCTCAACTCTTAATCCTACACCTTTCTCCGCCGGGAAATGTTCAACAGCAATCCCACTCCTATCATATTAAAAAGAAGAGACGAGCCTCCAAAGCTTATGAAGGGAAGCGGGATTCCTTTCGTCGGCAAAGACCCGGTAGCTACACCTATATTAATAATCGCCTGTAAACTAATAGTCATAGTGATTCCCACTCCTAAGAGATAACCAAATAAATCCGGAGCCCGGTAGGCAATTCTTATTCCTGCCCAGAGGAAAACGAGAAATAAAATAACGATGGAGGCTGTTCCGATAAAACCCAATTCCTCTCCCAGAATGGAGAAAATGAAATCGGTATAGGATGCCGGGAGATAGAACAATTTTTGTCTCGACCACACTAATCCTCGTCCGGTCATCCCTCCTGAACCAAGAGCTATAAATGACTGGGTAATCTGATAACCCACTCCCGAGGCATCCTTCCAGGGATCCAGGAAAGCAAGAATGCGTCGTTGTCGATAACCTACTCCCACAACCAGGAAATAGAGAGCGGGAAGAGAAGACAGCACCAAGCCCGTCAGGTAGGTTATTCTTGCTCCGGCAATGAAGAGAAGGGAAAGAGAAACCACTCCTAAGAGCAATCCCGTTCCTAAATCCGGCTGGAGAAGAATAAGTCCGACCATTCCTCCCAGGACCAATATCGGGGGAAGGAACCCTTGCGAGAACTTCTTTATCTTGCTTTGTTTCCGGGTAAGATAATCGGATAAATAGATAAGGAGAGCTAATTTCCCTACCTCCGAAGGTTGAAAACTGAACCCTCCTATTCTCAACCAGCGCCGGGCTCCTCCCGCCTCCCTCCCCAACGGGGGAAAGAGAACCAAAGCAAGAAGAATCATCGTCAGGAACAACAAGGGCTTGCTAAGAGATCTTATCAACTCATACTTAATTTTCCAAGCAGCCAACATGGCAATTGATCCCAATAAGGCCCAGAGGAGTTGTCTCTTCAGAAAGAAGAGACTATCCCCAAATTTCTCATTTGCAAAGATAGCACTGGTGCTATATATAGATACCAAACCGAAACCTATCAAAATGAAGGTAACAAGAAAAAGCAGGTAACCACTCTTTTTCATTTTAGATGCCCCACAGCTTCTTTAAAAACCCTTCCCCTTTCTTCAAAATCTTTGAACATATCAAAGCTGGAACAGGCAGGAGAGAGAAGCACGGTCTCTCCCTTAACCGCTAAGGAATAAGAGACCCGCACCGCATCCTCCATTGAATCCACTTCCTTGATCGAAGTAGTCCCCGCAAGAGCCTTCTTAATTTTATCCTTTACCTCGCCCAGAAGAATCAGGGCCTTCACTTTCTCCTCGACTAATTCCCTCAAGATTGAGTAATCGCCCCCCTTATCCCGACCTCCCGCTATAAGGATAATCTGTCCCTTTAGACCTTCCAAGCACCTGACCACCGCTCCCACATTCGTTCCCTTGGAATCATTTATGAACTTGACTCCTCCGATTTCGTCCACAAACTCCGAGCGGTGGGGAAGACCGGAAAATTGCGTTAGAACCTGAGCTATAATTCGGGGATCGACCTTACAAATTAAGGCAACAGCCGTTGCCGCCAGAGCATTCTCCAAATTGTGAGTTCCCTTAATACCCAGTTCATCACAGGCAAGGATAACCTGACTCTTCCCACCCTCCCGGAAGATTATTTTTCCTTCTTCCACGAAGACTCCTTTCCTCAACTGCCGCTTCCGGCTGAAGAAAAAAGTTTCGGCTTCAGCTTTAGAGTGGGAACTATCGTCCTTACAAAGGTTGTCATCATCAGCATTAAGCACAGCAAAGTCTTTTGTTCCCTGATTGGACAATAACCGTTGCTTAACCTTCAAGTAACGAGAGAAAGAGTTATCATACCTATCCAGATGATCGGCGCTGACGTTAAGAATAACAGCAATGAAAGGTTTGAAATCCTTTATCGTTTCCAGTTGAAAGCTGCTTACCTCCACGACCGCGAGAACATCTTTGCTCAGTTTCCCTACCTCACCGCAGAAAGGATTGCCAATATTTCCCGCAACGTTGACTCTTCGTCCTCCCGCTCTAAGCATCTCACCGATCAGAGTAACTGTGGTCGATTTTCCATTAGTGCCGGTAATGGCAATAATCGGAGCTTCACACCAATAGCATCCTAACTCCAACTCGCCGATGAGAGGAATTCCTTTCTCCCGCGCTATAGTAAAAGAGAGAGAATCAGGAGGCACCCCCGGACTGACTACGATTAAGTCAGCTCCTTCTATAGCCTCCTGACCATGTTGTCCTACCTCAATTTTAATACCTCTCTCCTTCAATTTCCCGGCCCTCTTTCCAATAGCTTCGCCAGAGAATTTATCAGTAACCGTAACCTCCGCACCTCTGTCAATAAGAAGTTGAGCAGCAGCCAATCCGCTCTTCCCCAACCCTACTACCGTGACTTTCTTTCCTCGAACTTCCATCCTCTGTCTCTCTCATCGCTAAGAAAACTTTATAACCACAGATAAACACTGTCCCTTTAATTTTCACCGCAGAGTTCGCAGAGATTACTTAATTTTAAACATAATTTTCATTTTCTTCTCGGCGACCTCGGCGTTCTCGGCGGTAATTAGGTAAAGAGTTTGTTCTTCTGTGTCCATCTATAGTTAATCACCTATATTAACCCTCGCCATTCAATTTCATCTCAATTTCAACGTACTCAGGCTAAACAGGGCAAAGATAACCGCCAATATCCAGAATCTGATAATAACTTTTGATTCCGCCCAACCCTGCAATTCAAAATGGTGGTGGAGAGGAGCTATTTTAAATACTCTTTTCTTCCGCCAACGGTAAGAGACAACCTGAATAATCACCGAGAGAGCCTCCATGACAAATACTCCCCCAACTATCAGGAGAAGCAACTCCTGTTTGATAATGACCGCTACTATTCCCAGCACTCCTCCCAGCGCCAGAGAACCCGTATCCCCCATAAAGATCTGAGCAGGATGACTATTGAACCAGAGGAAACCTAATCCTGCCCCGACTATGGCAATAAGGAAAATAGTTAATTCTCCACTTCCCGCTATCGGGACCAGACCTAAATATTCACTGAACTTACTGTTCCCGGTCACATAGCTCATCCCTGCATAAGCGGAAGCCGCTATCACCACACAGCCGATAGCCAATCCATCCAACCCGTCGGTTAAATTAACGGCATTGGAAGTGCCTACAATGACCAGCATAACGAAGGGAATGTAGAGCCAGCCCAAAGGAAAGAATAAATGCTTGAAGAAAGGAAAAGCAAGTTCCGTCCCATGCTCAGGATTAAGGGGATAATAATAGAGATAAAGGCCGATTAGAAAACCTAAAAGCAATTGACCTGTTAATTTGGTCTTTGCTCTCAACCCCGAGGGTTTCTTCCTCACTACTTTCAGATAATCATCGATAAAACCCAGCAAGCCTAACCAGATAGTGGAAAGAAAAACAAGAATGATGAACCTATTGCTCAGGTCCGTCCAGAGAATTACGGGTAAAAGGATACCGATTAAGATAAGGATCCCCCCCATAGTAGGTGTTCCCTCTTTCCCTTGATGGAGATTTTTAAGTTCCGGGCAAGCTTCCTTGCCTATTCTCTCTCTCACTTTGAACTTACCCAATTTTCTGATGACGAGAGGTCCCAGGAGAGTAGTAAGGAGAAGTGCCGTTACCCCGGCCATCGCCGCCCGGAAAGTGATGTAACGAAAGACATTAAAGGGGAAAAATATTTCCCGTAGCTTAGGATAGAGATAATAAAACATCGATTATCTCCTCCATCCGCATGGCCCTGGAACCCTTGACCAGGATAGTATCATCCTCTTTTATCATCTCCGCCAGTTCCTTCCCCGCTTCCCGGCTATCCCGGAAAGTAAAGATTTCTCCCTCCAGGCCCTCTTTCTTCGCTTCTTCAGCCAAAACCCGAGAGAGGCTACCCACAGTAATGAGAATATCAGGGGAACAAGAAGTCACCAGTCTCCCCACTTCCCGGTGAGCTTCTTCGCCCCATTCCCCCAACTCCAGCATATCCCCCAAAACAGCCACTTTTCTTCCCCCTACCTGGAGATGACTTAATAACCCCAGGGCCATTTTCATGGATTCGGGATTTGCGTTATAGGTATCATTAATAATTTTTATCTTCGAACTAAGCCTTTTCAAACTCAGGGAAATAACTTCCATCCGCTGCGACGAAGGCTTAAAACTTTCCAAGCCCTCCTTGATAAGATTCAAATCCAGGTCAAAGGTAGCCGAGATAGCTACCGCCGCCAGGGCATTGTAGATATTAGCATGTCCGGGAATAGGAAGTTCAACCTCTAACCTCTCTCCCTTTCCTTCCAAGGTCGATAAGATAAACTTCGTTTTACCATCGGGAAGATATTCAACCTGGCCCGCTCGAAAATCGGCTTCTTCCTCTATCCCAAAACTAATTAATCGTCCTTTAATCCGCTTACTAAGAGCCCATACCCTCTGATCATCCCTGTTCAAAACAAGCGTGTTCTCATTTCCTAAAGTTTCCACTAACTCAGCCTTGGCCCGGGCTACTTCTTCTATATCCTGAAAAAATTCCAGGTGCGCCCTGCCTATATTGGTTATCACTCCCACCTGAGGTTTGATCAATTGAGTAAGATACGCAATTTCTCCGGGAGCATTCATCCCCACCTCCAGAACAGCTGCTTGATGAGAAGGAGAAAGCCGAAGTAAAGTCAGCGGAACGCCTACCTCGTTGTTAAAACTGCCCTCTGCCTTCAGAACAGCTAACTGCCTGCCCAAGATAGCTGCTACCATATCTTTGGTAGTCGTCTTTCCGTTCGTTCCTGTTATAACCACAAGGGGGATATCAAATTTATTCCGGTAACAACCGGCAATATCCTGCAAAGCCTTCAGGGTATCAGGCACCCGGACAATAACTTGTAATCCGGAATCCGCCTGTGCCCGCCTGTGCCCGTAAGGGTATAAGGGTAGAACTCGGAAATCGTCAGAGACGATAGCGCCCCGGGCTCCTCTCTGAAAGGCTTCTTCTACAAAATCATGCCCGTCAAACCTTTCCCCTTTCAAGGCTAAAAACATCTCTCCGGCTTTCACCGTACGGGAATCTATAGAGATACCGGGAACCGCTAACTGCCCGTCCCCCTTAAGCAACCGGCCCTTAGCAGCTTCCAAAATCTCTTCAACTCTCATCATTTCCATGCAACCTCAAACACAGGATTAAGGATTAAGTTGTAAGTATTAAGCAAAAAACTTAATTCTTAGAGCGAACGAAGTAAGCGTCTTAATCCTTAATTCTATCTTTTTCTTTTAGTATCTTCCTCACCACATCCCGGTCATCGAAAGGAATGACTGTATCCTTCAAGACCTGGTAGCTCTCATGCCCCTTTCCCGCTACTATTACTAAATCGTCTTTCCCCGCCCGGGACAAAGCTTCCTTTATAGCCCGGGAACGGTCCTCAACGATGGCATAATTCGCTCTTCTCCCGAATCCCCCCTGGATCTGGCGAATAATCTCTCCCGGCTCCTCGCTTCTCGGATTATCAGAAGTAAGGATAGAATAATCACTGTAGCGGGAGGCAATCCTTCCCATCAAAGGACGCTTACCTTTGTCCCGGTCCCCTCCACAGCCAAAGACGGTAATAATCTTTCCCTTACCCATCCTTCCAGACATCTTCAAGAGGTTTTCCAAAGCCTGAGGGGTATGAGCATAATCTACGATAATAGTAAATTCCTGCCCGGCATCGACCAATTCAAACCTTCCCGGAACCCCTTCGATCTTCTCCAAACCCTCTTTGATAGTGCCCAGCTCCACTCCCTGGCTGATTCCCACCCCGATGGCGGAAAGAATATTATAGACGTTACCCTTCCCGATGAGTTTTACCTTCAGAGAAAAGGAACCTGCCGGAGTATTCACCCGAAAAGAAGTGCCGGTTAAACCAAGTTTTATTCGGGAAGCCCGGATATCGGCTCTTCGACTCAATCCATAAGTGAGGACTTCTACCGGGGTTATCTTGCGCAGATAACGGCCATAGCGGTCGTCGAGATTGATTAAGGCCAAGCCCGGATCTTTCGTCCTTTCCCGTTCTCCCAACTTTTGAAAAAGAATGGCCTTAGATTTAAGATAATGGGAAAGATCTCCATGATAATCAAGATGGTCCCGCGTTAAGTTGGTAAAAATTCCGACATCGAATTCCACTCCATCCACCCGATGCTGGTCCAGAGAATGGGAGGAAACCTCCAGAATGGCAATCCGGCAATCCGCTTTAATCATCTCACTGAGCATCCTTTGGAGGTCAAGAGAAGAAGGAGTAGTATTTGCCGCCGGAAGGACCCGTTCTCCCCAGCGATAATTTATGGTTCCTACTAAACCGACTTTAAATCCCGCGGCCTTGAAGATAGCCTCCGAGAAATAAGTAGTAGTCGTTTTCCCATTAGTTCCGGTAACTCCGATAACCTTAATCCTGCCGGAAGGATGTTCATAAAAATTATCGCTAACCTTAGCCAGAGCCACACGACTACAGGGCACGATGACCTGAGTAAAGTCTTTTCTCCCCCCCCAATCCTCTTCGGTAATTATAACTGTCGCCCCTCTTTCCAAAGCCTCAGGGATAAAATCGTGTCCATCCGCACGATGACCTCTCAGGCAAACAAAGAGAAAATCCTTCTCCACTTTCCGGGAATCATAGGCAAGACCCAAAACCTCTCGATTACTCTCTCCCCGAATCGATTTTATCTCTAGCCCTTTGAGCAGCTTCTTAAGTTTCATTTCCGATATCCAATTAAATTATCGCCCTTCGGGCGGACTTTTAACCACTGAAGCACTGAAAATTTTAATTTGTTTTTCTTTCTTAATTCATTATTCCGTGTTTCCGTGGTCTTTCTTAAGTCGTTAATCCTTAATTCTCAAGCATTTGAATACTTATTAATTTCTATTATCCGTCATCTTTAAATAAGCCATGACCTGCTCAGCTACCCGGCGGAATACCGGAGCAGCTACCGTCCCTCCGTAATAAGTTCCTTGAGGTTCATCAACAACTACCAATATGGCAATCTGAGGGTTGTCGGCAGGGAGGTATCCAACAAAGGACGCGATAAATTTACCGGGAAGATATCCTCCCACCCCGGCTACCTGGGCAGTCCCTGTCTTTCCCGCTACCCGATACTCCTTAAGACGAGCAGCTTTTCCCGTACCCTCATCTACCACTCCTACTAAAATATCCGTTAACTTCTTCGCCGTATCCGGAGAAATAACCCTTCGAAGGGGACGAGGAACAAACTTCTTTACTACCTCTCCCTCCTTGTTTATAATGGAATCAACTATTCTCGGCTGCATCAGAACTCCCCCGTTAGCTACAGCAGAAACAGCTGAAACCAATTGGATGGCTGTCACCGTTATCTCCTGCCCGTAAGGAATGGATCCCAGAGAAAGTTTTGACCAGGAACGAGGAGGTCTCACCAATCCTTTCCCCTCGCCGGGAAGGTCTACACCTGTCCTGGCTCCAAATCCAAAAGAGATTATATAGCGATAAAGTTTCTCCTTTCCCAGAGCCATGCCAATCTTAACTGCCCCGATATTGCTGGATTTTTCCACAACCTCTTTAAAGGTTAACCATCCCTCGGGATGGACATCACGGATGGTACGCCCGGCTAACCGATAGAAACCCTCTTCACAGAAAATTTTATCCTCCAACTGGAAAAGTCCCTCTTCCAGAGCTGCTGCTGCCGTAATTATCTTAAAAGTTGATCCCGGTTCAAAACCATCGGTAACAGCACGGTTTCTATGCTGGGAGGGAAGATAATCCTGAAAAGAATTAGGATCGAATGTCGGTCGATTAGCTAAAGCCAAAATTTTTCCCGTTCCAGGTTCCATTATCACTATGGTTGCTCCCTTGGCTTTCGATTTTTGAAAGGCCTTTTCCAATTCCTGTTCAGCGATGTTCTGGATGACTTCATCTATAGTCAGTACCAAATTGAGGCCATTGATAGGAGCACTGTATTCATTCCGAAAGGAAAGGATCTCCCGACCCCGGGCATCCTTCTCTGACTGATCCCATCCCGGAGCCCCACGCAGATAGCGATCATAGTAAAGCTCTAATCCTTCTAAGCCTTTCCCGTCCATCCCGGAGAATCCGAGGATATGAGCAGCCAATTTTCCCTTGGGATAGAACCTCTTCACTTCCTCCACATAGTTAAGACCGGCTGAACTAAGTTGCTTCACTTTAGCTCCCAGTCCCTTTTTCACCTTCCTGGCCAGCCAGACAAAAGCTTTATCGCTTTTCAGTTTTTTCTCGATAACCACGGGAGAGATATCCAGAAGAGCGGAGAGTTTCCTTACCGTTCCCTCAACCGGCCTTATCTTAGCAGGATTAGCATAGATAGAATCGACCGCGATATTAATAGCTAATTCTTTCTTGTTCCTGTCATAGATAGTTCCTCTCCTGGGAGAGAGGCGAAAGTCAATCTGATGCTGTCTTTTTGCCTTAGCCCGAAGTGTTTCTCCTTCAACCAACTGAATTTGATATAAGCGCTGAAGAAGATAGATAAGACCGGCAGTAAGAGTTAAAAGGATAAGAAAGGTGCGAAATTTATGCCACCGGGTTATCATGATGGAACCCCTCTGTAAAAACTCTAAGATACAAAATTAAAAGAACAGAATGAAGTTTTTCTTAACACTTAACACTTAATCCTTAATACTTATAACTTAATTCTTAATACTTATAACTCAATCCCTTACTTAACAACTATCCGGCGAATTGATTCCCCCTCGGTAGGAACAATTAATCCTAACTCTTCCCGGGCTATCCTCTCTAACCGCTGAGGAGCTTTGAGACTTACCGCCTCCGAGAGGAAGAGTTCATTCTTCTCGATTAACCGATCCCTTTGCTTAACCTTCTCCTTTATCCTGTATCCTGCCTCTAAACGCGCCACCCTTTCCCAAACATAAAACAGAATTATGGAAAAGAAAAGGATGGTCAGGATAAGATATTTCCAGATGAAGAAGTTTTTTTTCTTCTTCCTTTTCCTTTTTCCTTTCCTCTTCGCTTTTCCAGTCATATCTTCTCAATTACCCGTAACTTGGCGCTGCGTGATCGAGGATTAGTCAGGATTTCCTCCTCGCCCGGCCGGACCACACCTTTAGTTACCTTTATTGCAACCTTCTTCCCATCACAGCAACAGACCGGCCACCGGGAAGGACATCGGCAAGCTCGGGCCCATTCTTGAAATGTCCCTTTGACTATTCGATCATCAAGAGATTGATAAGAGATGACGCCTATCCTTCCTCCCGGCCTCAGCATTTCGATCCCCTTATTCAATCCTTTTCTTAGAGCTTCCAGCTCCCTATTGACAGCTATCCTTAGAGCTTGAAATGTCTGGGTAGCCGGATGGATTTTTCTCCTCCGATGAGGTACAGCCTCTTCCACAATTTGGACCAACTGTCCGGTAGTCTTAATCTGTTCACATTTCCTTCGGATAACTATGAGGGCAGCAATCCTTCTTGCCCATCTTTCCTCTCCGAAACTCTTAATAATCCTTTCCAACTCCTCCCGGGATGAATTGTTCACCAAATGAGAAGCAGTAAGTGAGTTTCTTCTGTCCATACGCATATCCAGGGGAGCGTCAAACCGAAAGCTAAAACCTCTCTCCGGCTTGTCCAATTGAGGAGAGGAAACCCCCAAATCGAAAAATATCCCGTCCACTTCCCGGAGATTAAATTTTTTAAGGACCTTCTTTAAGTTCTCGAAATTATCTCGAACCAAGCTGCAAGAGGAACCATATCTCCTCAACCTCTTCTCAGCCGTTTTGATAGCCTCTTCATCCTGATCAATTCCAATTAATCTTCCCTCTTTTCCCAACTGCTCAAGAATAGCTTCGGCATGTCCTCCCTCTCCCAGGGTGCAGTCAACATAGATGCCTCCTGCTCGGCAATTGAGGAGTTTCACCACTTCCTTAAGTAAGACAGGAATATGTTTTCCCATAATAAAATTTTGTCACCACGAATAAATACGGATACAGACAACCCCAACCTGTGTTTTCCCATGCTCATAAAAAATAAAGGCTCGTTCCCAAAAATCACTAAAGAACGAGCCCATTAAGAACTATCAGCCATATTACTCACATTGCGAGATGTCATACCCTTCATTTCCCTTTATAGAAAAATTGAGCTTATATCCCATTACCTATACATCCTTAGCCCGGATTATTCTCATGGTTCCTTTGAAGCCCGGCAGCCTTAGGTGGTTATGCTTCTCCATATTTCCTTTCTCCATTTCCTTCATTCTATCTTGACGTCCATTTTCTCCGCTCTTTTCTCCAACCCATTTTCTTTTATTATCCCCTGTTTATATCCATTCCACTCAGCTCTATCCCAAATCTCAAAGCGAGAGGAGACTCCAATGATCGTTATTTCTTTTTTTATCCCCGCATAGTCTAAAAGACTTTGAGGTAGATTAATCCTTCCCTGTTTGTCACAGAGACACTGATTGGTTCCGGAATACAATACCCGGCTGACGGCCCGGGGATCAGCTTGGTGAGGCGACTGAGATCTTAAAGTCTGCTCGAACACCTGCCACTGGTCAGGAGGGAAAACAAAAAGACATTTTTCATAACCTGTAGTTACCATAAAGGTATCCACAAATTTATCCTTAAGAACATCCCGGAACCTGGCCGGGATAATTACCCTCCCTTTCTTGTCAACAATATGCTCGTACTCACCATAAAACATTTCTGATCCCCTAAGGCCCCGTTTCCCCCACTTCCTTCCACTTCCTCCCACCTGTGATTATACCCTCTCCACTTTTCCTTGTCAAGAGATTTACTGATTTTTCTTTTCCTCAACATTGATACAGAAAAATATTCCCCTTTGTTTACCCCTCAAGCACAATATATTGATACTTAGCATTCCTTTAACATCTATATAAGGGCATAGGGGGGATTAAAAATCTCCTGCGCAAAAAGAAGGATGGTTTTATCTTGAAGAAGGGATGGCTAAGCTCTAATTACTAAAGGAACCTACTTGTATGAGGTGTGAGATGGAATGAAAGTCTGTTGATCGTTTACCAGGGAAGGAAAAAAACAGCAAGGGTAAGCTGGAGTTGGCCATAAGCCGAGTTCTGTATTTGATGATCATCTATCTGTCCGCCAAATTGCTCTGACGGATCAAGCGGCCAACCCGAGGGTCATAGCGCGGGATGGGCATCCCGTATCCGTCCCTCGCAGGGAACGGAATTCCCCTCTTATTTGGCCTTGCTCCGGGTGGGGTTTACCATGCCTCCCCTGTCACCAGAGGAGCGGTGAGCTCTTACCTCGCCTTTTTTACCCCCTTTGCTTGTTTACACAAGCAAACAATGGAGGCTGTGTATTTTCTGTGGCACTTTCCGTCGGGTCACCCCGCGTCGCCGTTAGCGACCACCCTGCCCGATGGAGCTCGGACTTTCCTCCCCTCCGCCAATCTTTTGGGCAGAGGAGCGATCATCCTGCCAACTCCAGCTCCAGATGAAGCTATTAATAGGGCCCAGCAGATTAATATGTAATCTCTGGTTCATTATAAACTCATGTCAATGGCTTGATTGGCTAACTTATCCGCCTCTTGATTTTTCTCCCGACCTATATGTTTTATCTCCACCTTCTTAAATCCTTCCCGGAGATGCTCAACCTGTTTGGAGAAAATCTTCAATAACTCGTTTTTAATCCGATACCTCCCATCCATCTGCTTTACTACCAGCTCACTATCCATATAGATAGTAAGATATTTGGACTGACAAAGAAGTCCTTCCTGGAGTCCATAAATCAAAGCTACATACTCCGCCACATTATTGGTCGTTTTTCCCAGGTATTGTTTTATCCTCTTCAGAACATTCTCTTTATCATCATAAACGATGACGCCTATTCCCGCTCTTCCCGGATTTCCCCGAGAGGCTCCATCCACGTAAATAATCAATCTTTCCATCCGTTCTTCCTTATTAAAAACAAAGAGCTTTGACTCCAGATTATCATCGGATTGAATAGTTCTAATAGCTTAAAGAAAACAAGACAGGATCAACAAGATTAAACTGGATTTTTTAATTTTCTTATCGTTTCTATCCTGTTTAATCCCGTAAATCCTGTCAAAAGAAAGAATCAAACCTTAATCTTTATCTGCCCAAATCCGGTATCCCTGCTTGTTGTAGTCTGCGCTTTTAAAAACCGGCCTGATTTGTTTAATTTTTAACCAGCTGAATCCGTACCTTCTTCAGTGTCAGGCAGGTATAATATCCGGGAGCATCTCTCACATATTATCATCCGGCGAGCTTGCATAATCTCGTTTATCACCTGGGGCGGAAGTTTGGTAAAACATCCCTGACAAGCTTCAGCATTCACCGGCACCAGAGCTAACCCGCTTTTACCTTTTAAAATCTTCTCATAGTAAGCAAGAAGCTTAGCTTCTATCTTCTTTGCCCCTTCTTCCCGCTCCTCTTGTCTTTTTCGTAGTTCTTCCTTCAGGATAGATACTCTTTCCTGGTTTTTCTTCTCTTCTTCAGCTAATTTCTCTCTTTCCTTTTCTAACTCTTCTTTTCTCCTCCCTACCATCTTTCTCAGTTCCTCTGCTCTTTCCATCATAGCTAATATCTCATTCTCCCATTCCGAATGCTCCTGTTTCAAGCTATCGATTTCAAGCATGAGGGCAGAGTACTCTTTATTAGTCTTCACCTCATATAACTGAGATTGATATTTGCTTAGAGAAGCTTCTTTAACACTCAATTCCCTCTCTTTGTGACGACGGTCCTTGTCCATATCTTCGAGCTTCTCCCCAATCTCCTCACAACTGTTCTCTCCTTGCTTAATGCTCTCTCTGAGAGTAATAATTTCCTCAGGAACAGTATCTATCTCTTTTTCTAACCTTTGAATGTGCCTATCAATTTCCTGCAACTGAGTTAACAATTTTATCTGCTGACGCACTTCTTTTCCTCTCTTAAATTAAGCACAGAGACACTAAGTTAAAAAATCTAAAAAGCTGCAAGTATTGGCTTTTATTTTTCCTTTGTGCCTTTGTGCCTTGTGCCTTGTCGTTATTACATCAAAGGTTCCATAGTTAATGCCGGGTGTTTCTCCTTCTCCAGAAAAGCAAGCAACTGCTCCGAGGTCTCGGCTACCGATTCATCGGCAATCTTATCAACGAGATCCGGAATTCCTATTTCTTCTGCCCGGGCCTTCAATCTATCCCCAAGTGCTTCTTTAAGCTCCTTAGGCATCCAGACTACTCTTTTCAGACCCCCATCTGCAGAGATAAACTTCTTGCTGACGATGTACAATCTTCCTACTCCCAGGAACCCGGGTGTCTGATTTCCACCGCCCACAGAACCCGCCAGAGTGCTGAAAGCCATGCCGCAGGGAGTCATTCCCGGATACTCCCGATTAACAATCATTATCCCGTTAGCCTCAGGAATAATAGCCACAATACACTCAAAGCAACCACATGATGTTTCCGGGTCTTCCATTAAAGAATAAGCATTGAACCTTTCAATATGCTTATTGGACTTGGCATAGACGACTTTGTTTACCCCTTCCCACTGACCTTTAACCTCATCTATCGTCTTACCCTTAATAATCGGCTGGTTGGGACCGGTAGGATTTATCTCATAGGCAGCTTTCCCATCCAGCCAGTTATAAGCACCGCAAAGCCCTAACCTTTCCGGACTGATAATGCAGACGTGGTCCGGGGCATAAGACTGACAAAGCGTACAAGAGTAAAAAATATCCACACTCTCATCGACCATTCCTGCCATTCTCTCATCACGCCATCTATAGGCCGCTTCCGCTTCGGGCATAATCCTATCGACATCTTCCTGGTTGGTATAGATAGTAACCTGAGCTTTGTCCACAATGGCTCCAAAGGTTTCCTGTAAGCAGGCATGGAGGATAACGCCAAAGTGTTTGATTTTAAAACCTTTCTTTTGGGCTTCCTTACTAATCCGCACCCAACACATATTCCTTTGCCCCATATGGAATATGCCCATAGCCTCGTTTAAAAAGGTATGGACTTGCCGTTCCAGAATGGATTCAAAATCCTTCTGCATTTTCCTTCCGGCTACTTCCACCAGGATACCCAGAGGCATAGCTCCACCTTCTTTCGCCTCATCGATTTCCGGACCGACTACCTCAACCTTGCCATCCTCAATCTCGCCCAACTCTTTCATACGCAGATATTCAAAAGCCGTCGAATATTTTCCGCCGAACTCTACATACATATCTTCTCTTCTTACTCTTTCCCCCTCAAAGGCCGCCGCATGGGCCACCGGAATGGGAATCTCGGAAACCTTCACCTTAACTCCCCGCACCGAGATACAGGTGGAAACTATTTTTTTACGGTCAAGTTCGCTAACCAGATGCTCATAAGTACAGATGCCGGTAGGTCGTATTTCCGGAATCTTTGTATCGGCAATTATCGGAAATCCCATATTAATAGCTCCGGCTCCGGTAGCATACTTTAAGTCATCTACCTCTCCCAGGGTCAAACCGAAAGCGAAGATTCTATTCTGACAATATTTTAAACATTTGAGAGCTTCTCCCTTTTTGTGTCCGCCGAAAGTCAAAGCTCCCCTGATCGCCCAGTTGAGAGGATAGATGCCTGTAATAGTATCCCGGCCGTAAGGAACAATGTAAGTATCCCATCCCATCTCCACATTTTCTTCCTTTAACTGGTCAATGATACTCCGGCCGTTGACATTGCTGCCTACGAAAGAGAGAATGCTCCTTTTCTGAAACTCCCGGACGATTTCCACTGCGGTCTTATTGTCCGGAGCTGCTCCTAAAATAGCTGCAAATCCAGGCATCCGGCCATCGACCAACTGGATTCCCAGCTGTCTCAAAATAGTATCGGTAAAGAAACCGTTACAATCGGGTTGGGGCTCCTGGCCATAAAGATAGCGGAGAGAACAATAAGCTCTTCCGCTAAAAGAGTGGCCACGCCCGCATCCAGAGCATCTCCTAAATAGGGCAGCCATACTCTCTCTCCGGGCTCTTCACCTACGAGAGACTTGGCTTCCTCCAACACCGGTTTCATCTCCCCGACCGTTTTAACTTCCACGCCCATCAGGGCATAGGCCATGGGAAGATAGAAAGCCGTCTCGGGGAACTCCACCTTTTGACTTTCTCCCTTATCCGCTACCGCTTTATTAATAAAATCCTCTGCTTCTTTAACTACCTTTTGCGCACCCCTGACGGCCGCCGCAGCAACTATCTTGGACATACTCGCCTCCTTAATTAGAAATTCATACTGTCAAATTCAACCACGGAAATACGGAAATTTACTTTATAACTCTTTAATTCTTCCCATTCTAAATTCATTTTTCCGTGTCTCCGTTCTTCCGTGTCTCTGTGGTTTTCATAATATTTTTGACATTATCCTACCATTTGATTAAACAACCTGTCCGTCTCCGAAATTTTTTCCTCTTTCATCAGATGAACAACTCTGGAATAGTTAAAGGTCTCTTCCATAATCTCATCTTTTATTTCCGAAACATCAACTTTATCTCTAATTAAAGAGAGAAGCACTCCCGCAGGATTAATCCTTCCCAACAAAATTGCTCCTACTATTCTATTATCCCTAAGTACTATCTTTCGATAAAAACCCTTCTCGGGGATATCTCTAATTACCTCCTCATATCCCTTCTCCCCCGGTCGGGTTATCCCTATAGAGATAACCGGCAAATCGAAAAACTCGATAGAATTCATCCCTATAGAACCAGCATATTTATGTTCCTCGCCTGCTTTCTCCCCGGATTTCCGGAGAGCCATATTGTAACCGGCGATTCTTCCCTGTTCCACTGCACAAGGCCAGAGAGCGTTAATGGTCGTCCGGCCACTTACGATGTCCACCGTCTCTGCTACGTCTCCAGCCGCATAAATATCGGAGATATTAGTCCCCTGTTTCTCATCAACTGAAATACCCCGGGAAACCTTAATAGCCGTCCCTTTCACTAAATCAATATTGGGAGTTACCCCCTTGCCGATAACAACCAACTGGCAGTCCACACTCGCACCGTTGTCTAATTTTAATCCTTTCACGGAACCATCATCCGCCAATATTTCCTCGGCAGCCAAACCAGTCATCACCTCAATACCGTTCTCTTCAATTCGCTTCCTGAAAATAGCTGCGGCTCTCTCGTCCAGCATTTGGGAAAGGACCCGGTTGGACTTGATAATGACCTTAACCCGGAGTCCTCTTTTTCTCAAGCCATACGCAGCTTTAAGTCCAATCAATCCTCCCCCAAGGACGGCAGCTACTTTAACTTTGTCGAGCCTCTGGAGAATATTTTGCACATCCTCTACCGTACGCAGTCCAAAAACGCCTTTCCTGTCTTCTCCCTTAATATTGAGAAGCTTAGGAGAAGCTCCCGTAGCTATCAGTAACTTATCATAGGCAATCTCTTCTTTACCAGCGAGGATAACTTTTTTCTTCTCCGGTTCAATCTTCTCCACTTTTTTTCCTAAAAGGACTTCGATTTTATTTTTTTCATAAAAATCTTCCGGGCGGAAAAGTAATTTCTTCTCCTCGATGTCACCAGCTAAATAGTAAGAGAGAAGACAACGAGAATAAGGAGGATAACCCTCCGCCGAAACCATGGTAATCTTCCCGGTCTTATCCACTTTCCTAATCGCCTCGGCTCCACTTATTCCCGCAGCACTATTGCCAATGATAAGATAATTCATTTCCCCTCCCCTGGAACTTTAATATCTTAACCACAAAGACACGAAGAAAATCCTTAAATTCCTTTTGACAAGATGAACAGGATTGATCAGAACAATTTTCAATAATTACGTTAAAGTTTTAGTTGTTTTCGCGCCTTCGTGGTAATCTGTGTTTAATCTCGTGAATTCTTCTGGTTTCATCTTTCTCTGTTACTATATGGTTATGAAGTTTTCTTGGTTACGGGTTGCGAGTTACGGGTTACTGTTTTTTTGAACTCTTCCGGCTCCATAAAAACCAATGCTCCCGTCGGACAGGCAACTACACAGGCAGGCTCTTCCTTTTCCCGGCAGCGGTCACACCTGAGAGGCAACTTCCGTTCCCCATCAGGATTAACAGCTCCATAAGGACAGACCATAAGGCACATCCAACAACCAACGCACCTCTCCTCATCCTGAACAACCGCTCCCGTCTTTGAATCTTTGCTCAAACATCCTGACATACAAGCAACTACACAGGCGGGCTCATCACAGTGGCGGCAGGCCAGGGGGAAAGCTCTCTCTTTTCCATATTCAACTTTCAGACGATAGCGCGGAGAAGGTTTCTCTTCCACGGCTTGAAATAAATCTTTGCTCCGGGAATGTTCCAACGCACAAGCAATCTCACAGGATTTGCATCCTAAACACTTCTCTAAGTTACAGAATAGGTATTTCAATTTCCTGCCTCCCTTCTTATTTTCCTTCCTAATTTAATCACAGAAATCCCCTTTTAGCAACAAAAATCTTTCTTTTTTGAGGTGCAAATCATCTTTTAGCCTTTAAAATTGCAAAAATATGGGGAGGGACATTTAAGTTTCTAAGGACAAGAATCGTTTATGTGAATTAGGGAGATGGCTGAAAAGCGGGGAGAGAACAGAAAACCATCAGGTTTTCACTAGTAAGCCCATAGCCATTTCAGCTTACAGTAGATGGCTTGTTGCGTTCAATCTTCAACTGGCAGGCAGGAGCAAATACTCCCGTGAGCCAAACTAACGGTTTTTGTTTATTCTTCTACGTCTTACGGCGAAAGCCAGCAAGCCTGTACTCAATAAAATCATAGTACCCGGTTCAGGTATCACATTCCAGCCAATGACATCTAAGGCAAGTAGATCGTTACTGGTCATGCTCAGTAGTTCACCATATGCTGCGGTAGGATCCATAATTCCTAATCCAAGGCCATCAGCCCAATGGCTGGCCTGTCTGCCATCCAAACCATATTTACCATCAGAAAGGTCTATCTCGGTTAAACCATCATCGTGGGAAAAATAGGCATCGCGCCCGTCAAAGGAAATATCAATCTGACCTGGGCCATAGGTCTCTGCATGTCTATAAAGGTCAAGAATTGAGGGGGGAAGAACAACATCGTTATAATAGGCATTATAATCAACCATACTAATAAACCCCAGCGCATGCCCTATTTCATGAGTAGCCACACCGACAAAATCCATCTTATCTGTTGAAATTCCATCACTTGGGTCATAATCAAAAGCAAAGTCAGTATTAAACTCCATCCTGGCATCAGCAGCAGTAAAACCACTATACCCCAAGGCCTTCAGATTAGCACTCGTGCCCACAATCGAATCAGATTCGTGTAAGATGTTATTGCTATACCACGACAATTTTGAGCCGGATACAGGGAGCGTATTGAGATAATTCACGGCGGCAGTATCCGCAGAGGATGTCTGATCAAGAGCTAACCGGGTTATTACCCCGGAGACGCTCTCTTGATTAAGGAAATCGGCATACCATAAAGAAGGCCATGTGCCTCCAATTATGCCTTTTCCCATAGAAGAGAATGAGAAGTCAATATTAACGGTAATCGGGTCTGTAAGCCGGGATTCCCACCTTTGCACAGCCTGTTCAAAAGCATTGGTTTGGGTCGGATTTGCACCGGTTATGGTATACCCAATATTCAAGGCGCTTGCCGTTGACGATAAAACAAGCAGAGAACTAAAAGCAATTACCACTCCAAACAACTTTTTCATTTCTTTGTCTTCCTTTCTATAATCTGTGAAGACCGGCTCGTGAAAGACTACCTAATTAATTAGGCCCTAAATTTAAAGTAACTATTTACCATAAAACTGTACCAAACTTTTTAATGCTATATCCACCCTTATTTTGACTATCTCATTTAAACCCCCAAAAAAATAACCGGAGATCCTAAAAATATAGCCCTATCTTCTTTAACCTGCAATTTTCGTGCCAGATTCTCCTCCAACCAAATTTTCTTGATTTTTTCTTTCAAGTAATGGGTTGGCAATGGCTTACGAGAATAAAAAATTGCGTTCCCCTTAGGCTACCCTTCTTCCCTTATTCATCCAAACGTTCAAATAAATGTACGTTTACTCCGCAAAAATCAGAAAACATTTGGCTTAAACCACTATTACACAATAAATTAACTTAAATATTGCTTCTCATTGATGCATGTTTAATAAACTTAACACTATTGGAGAGAAAAGAGGAACGGGAAAATCTCCTCTCTGCCCCTCTCACCCGGAAAGGGTTGAATTTATCCTCAAAATAATTTCTTCAGCTTTTCCTTTAATTGAGATACGCTCAACTGCCCGGGAACAACAGGATTATCCACATAAGCATAAGTTAAGCAGGAACCGAAAAAAGGCGCCAGGATACGGGAGATAACCCCGGCCCGGCCCAGGGAAATAGAGACCAATGGTTGATAGAGACAATGGTAGGTAAAGGTCATCAGGCGGACTACTTCATCTTTGTTTTTAGCCCGAACAGCTATCTTGATGATATCGCCTCCTACTCCTTTGGCCCGGCAAGCGAGTTCTTCCAGGTCCTCATCCCGGGGAGTCTCCCTGAGATTATGATAGGAAACCAAAATTTTCCTTTTTCTCAACCTTGCTTCCCGCACCACTTCTTTGATGATTCTCTTAGACCTCAGTTCAATGTCCACAGCATCAATTACAGGAATCAGAGATTTCCAGAGGTGAAGACGTTCTCGTTCCGAGTAGCGGCGTCCCCCCCCTTCATCCTTGCGCCTCACCGTGCCGATAACAGGCAGCCCTACCTTTTGCCTGATAACTTGCAAATCTCTCTTCAAACTCACCAGATTAACTTTCTTAAAGAGGTCCACTCTAACCTCCAGAATATCAGCCCCCTCCTCCCGGGCTCTCGCTGCCAATTCCAGAAGCCGGGGCCCCCAGATTACCGCTACGATCCGGGGGACTCGCCCTATTTCCACTTTTCCGATAGAGAAGTTAGGTATTTTTTTCTTCATCATCATCCTGCC
>JAADIA010000060.1 GCA_013151555.1 Nitrospirota bacterium
CCATGATCTACGTGCCCTATCGTACCTATGTTTATATGGGGCTTCGTTCGCTCAAATTTCTCTTTGGCCATCTTCCTACCCTCCTTTGAAACCTGCAACCTTAAACTTTCAACTTTAAACTATCTTTATTTCTCTAGAATCTTATTCTTAATCTCCTCAGGTGCCTTCCCATAATGATCAAACTCCATAACAAAATTAGCTCGACCCTGGGTTAGCGAGCGCAGCGTCGTAGCATAGCCGAACATCGCTGAGAGGGGAACTTTTCCCTTAATCACTCTCGCTCCGGACCGTTCTCGCATCTCTTCTATTTTCCCCCGGCGGGAACTGAGATCTCCAATAACCTCTCCCATATATTCTTCCGGGACAACTACCTCCACTTCCATAATCGGTTCCAAGAGTACCAGCCCGGCCGTCCTTGTCCCTTCCCGAAAAGCTATGGAAGCAGCCGTTCGAAAAGCTATTTCCGAAGAATCTACCTCATGGAAGGAACCATCTACCAAAGAGACTTTGACATCTACTACCGGGACTACCGGGAATCCTCCCAAAGATCCGCTTTCCCGGGCATCGTTTACCCCCTTTTCCACAGCAGGAATAAATTCGCCGGGGATAACCCCTCCTTTAATTGCATTCACGAACTCAAATCCTTTACCTGAAGGCAACGGTTCCAACTCCAGCCAGACATGACCATATTGTCCTCTTCCTCCGGACTGACGAACAAATTTACCTTCCGTCCGAGCAGGCTTACCGATCGTCTCCCGGTAAGCAACCTGAGGCTTCCCAATCTTAGCGATCACTTTGAATTCTCTTAAAAGCCGGGAAATCAGGATCTCCAGATGGAACTCTCCCATTCCGGCAATGATCGTCTGTCCCGTATCTTCATCTGTCTTTATTTTAAAGGTAGGATCCTCCTCGGCCAATTTCAGCAAAGAGGTAGTAAGCTTTTCCTCTTCTGCTTTTGTCTTTGGCTCCACGGATACCCAGACAACCGGCTCGGGGAAATGGATAGACTCCAAAACTATCGGATGCGCTTTATCACATAGGGTATCTCCGGTGGTCGTTTTTTTCAACCCGATAACCGCGGCAATATCTCCTGCATAGATTTCGTTTTTCTCTTCCCTCTTATTGGCATGCATTTCCAGCATCCGGGAGATCCTCTCTTGTTTATCCAGACGGGAATTATAGACATAACTTCCCTGAGAAAGTTTCCCTGAATAAACCCGTACATAGGTCAATCTTCCCACATAAGGATCAGCGACAATCTTAAAAGCCAGCGCAGCAAAGGGAGCCTCGTCCGAGGGCTCTCTCTCGCTTTCTTCCTGACTCCGGCAATCAATACCCCGAATAGGCGGAACGTCAAGGGGAGAAGGTAAATAATCGATGATCGCATTTAAAAGTAGTTGAACCCCTTTATTCCGGAGAGCCGTTCCACAAAGTACGGGGATAAAAGAACCTCCTAACGTAGCTTTTCTGATTCCCCTTTTAATTTCTTCCGAGGTTATCTCTTCCCCATGCACGTACTTTTCCATTATTTCATCATCACATTCCGCTACCTTTTCCAACAATCTATCCCGGTGTTCCTCTGCCATAGGAAGAAGCTTCTCCTCAATATCTTCTATATCATAGTTAAGCCCATAATCTCTGTCCCGAAAGATGGCTTGTTTCATATCCACTAAATCAATTATTCCTCTAAAGTTACTTCCTTCCCCCAGGGGAACATGGAGAGGACAAGGGTTAGCTCCCAAACGTTCCTCCATCTCCTTTACTGCTCCCAAGAAGTTTGCTCCCGTTCTATCCATTTTATTAATAAAAGCCAGCCGGGGAACATGATACTTTTCTGCTTGACGCCATACCGTTTCCGATTGGGGTTCCACCCCTCCAACGCCGCAGAAGACGGCTACCGAACCATCCAGAACCCGCAAGCTTCTTTCTACCTCTGCCGTAAAATCCACATGCCCGGGAGTATCGATGATATTAACTTGATGTTCCCTCCAGACACAGGTAGAGTAGCCGCAGCCGTAATGGTTACTCCTCTTTCTTTTTCTTCCACCATCCAGTCCATGGTAGTCGTACCCTCATCTATGTTCCCGGGGCGATGCACCCTTCCCGTATAGTAAAGTATCCTCTCCGTTGTCGTCGTCTTTCCGGCATCGATATGAGCCATAATGCCGATATTCCTAACCTTCGATATGGGATATTCTCTAGCCACCTGTTTACCTCAATAATTAATCTCATAGCCTTCTCTTATCCTCAGGCTATTCAGCTTAAAAAACGTTTAAAGTGTTTAAGGGAAAAAACTTCCAAGACCAAATCTTTTCTTTTAACTTTCGACTTTCAACCTTCAACTTTTAACTGTCTTTTTTCACCATCGATAATGAGCAAAGGCCTTATTCGCCTCTGCCATGCGATGAGTATCTTCCTTCTTCTTCATGGAAGCCCCTTCTCCTTTGGCCGCTTCCATTAGTTCCCGAGCTAACCGCTCCTTCATGGGAAGCCCTTTTCGGCTCTTGGCAAAACCAACTATCCAACGAATAGCCAGAGCCGTTCGCCGATCCGGCCGGACATCCACAGGCACCTGGTAAGTAGCCCCACCTACCCGTCGGGATTTTACCTCCAATACAGGCTTAATATTATCTACTGCTTGAGTAAAAACTTTCAGGGGAGGTTCTTTCGTTCTCTCCTCAATAATGTCCAGAGCCCCATAGAAGATAGAATCAGCGGTGCTCTTTTTCCCTTTCCCCATCAGTCCATTAATGAACCGGGTTACCAACCGACTATTGTACTTGGGGTCAGGAATGGTCTCTCTCTTGCTTACTTCTCTTCTTCTCGGCACTGTTTTTTTCTCCCTGCGGTCGAAAAATAGTTTAAGGTTTAAGGTTGAAAGTTAAAAGTTAAAAGAAAAAACCTTAGTTTAGGGAAGGTCCTTTAAAACTTTAAACCTTCAACTTGCAACTATTCTTTCGGTCTCTTCGCCCCATATCGCGACCGACCCTGCTTCCTTTCCTCAACTCCAGCCGTATCCAGGATACCTCTGACGATATGATATCTCACTCCCGGAAGGTCTTTGACCCTTCCCCCGCGAATGAGAACGATGGAGTGCTCCTGGAGATTATGCCCGACCCCTGGGATATAAGCTGTTACTACCATCCCATTGGTCAGCCTCACTCGAGCCACCTTGCGCAGGGCCGAATTCGGCTTCTTAGGAGTCAAGGTCCTCACCTGAATGCAAACTCCCCTCCTTTGAGGGCATCGTTGCAAAGCAGGAGCCTTATTCTTCTTCCTAACTTTTTTTCTTCCTTTTCTTATCAGCTGATTCAACGTCGGCATTCTTCATTACCTCTATCTCTCGGTAACGGTCCATTCCCGTCCCTGCCGGAATGAGATGTCCCATAATCACATTCTCTTTCAGGCCTCTTAATTCGTCCCTCTTGCCACTAAAGGCAGCCTCGGTAAGAATACGGGTCGTCTCTTGGAATGAGGCCGCCGAGATGAAACTATCGGTGTTCAAAGAAGCTCGGGTAATCCCCAAGAGTACCGGGCTGACCTTGGCAGGCTTTCCTTTCTTAGCCAGAACCCGTTCATTCTCTTCCGCATAGCGGACTACATGTTCTCCTATCAAGAAATTAGTATCTCCGGCATCCTCTATTTCCATCTTACAAAGCATCTTCCGGATAATAACCTCTATATGCTTATCATCAATAGTCACTCCCTGCAACCGATATACTTCCTGAACTTCGTTGAGAAGATACTCTTGAAGTTTGGTTATTCCTCTCACTTTTAAAATGTCCTGAGGAACCACCGGCCCTTCAATCAGTTGCTGGCCGGCTCTCACCCGATCACCCTTATAGACATTCAAATGCTTGCCGGGAGAAATAAGATACTCTTTTGCCATACCCGTCTCATCATTCTTAACTACTATTCTTCTCTTCCCTCTGACGGAACCGGCGAACTCCACTATTCCGTCAATCTCCGTGATGATAGCCGGATCCTTCGGGCGTCGGGCCTCAAAGAGTTCCACCACCCGGGGGAGACCTCCGGTAATATCCGTAGTCCCGGTTATCTCTCGCGGCGTCTTGGCTAACAAGTCTCCCGGAGAAACAGTATCTCCATCCTTGACAACGATATGTGCCCAGCTGGGGATGCTGTAGTAACCCAAAATCTCTTTTCTCTTATCCTGAATAACGATCTGGGGATGCATCTCCTCCTTATGCTCAATGATTACCCGCATAGTCAGGTTGGTAGCCGGATCCACCTCTTCCCGCATGGTCACACCTTCGATAATATCCTCAAACTTAACTTTACCTCCCACCTCGGTAAGGATCGGTCGAGTGTAAGGATCCCACTCCACAAAAACTTCTCCCTGGCGGACTTTTTCCAGATGCCCCCTCTTGATTATGGCTCCGGCGGGAATAGCATAGCGTTCCAGCTCCCTTTCTTCGTCATTGCAGATAAGCACGGTGCCATTCCTGTTGAGAACGACGGTGTTTTCTTCCCTGTTCTTCACCGTGCGCAGGTTATTCCAATGAAGAATTCCATCATTCCGGGAGGCAATCTCCGACTGTTCCACCAGCCTACTGGCCGTCCCGCCAATATGGAAAGTCCTCATGGTCAACTGGGTTCCCGGCTCTCCAATGGATTGAGCCGCAATTACCCCTACGGCTTCGCCCAATTCTACCATCTTCCCGGTGGCCAGATTGCGTCCATAACATCTCCGGCAAACTCCCCTTTTTGACTCACAAGTCAAGACAGAACGGATCCTTACCTCCTCGATTCCCGCTTCTTTGATAATATCGGCTGTCTCCTCCGGTATCTCTTCTCCCGCTCTGACTATCGGCTCTCCCAATCGGGGGATAAGAATATCATCCAGGGCTACCCGTCCCAGGACTCTATCTTTCAAGGGAATAATTTCTTCTCCCCCTTCATAAACCCCGGTGACCGTTACCCCGTTCAAGGTCCCACAATCTTCCTCATTGACAATCACATCCTGAGCCACATCCACCAAACGCCGGGTCAGGTAACCGGAATTGGCTGTCTTCAAAGCCGTATCGGCAAGACCCTTCCGCCCTCCATGCGTGGAGAGAAAGTATTCCAGCACGGTCAGCCCTTCCCGGAAGTTAGAGGTAACGGGAGACTCAATGATCTCCCCGGAAGGTTTAGCCATCAATCCTCTCATCCCTGCTAACTGGCGAATTTGGAGCGGGCTTCCTCTTGCACCTGACTGAGCCATCATATAGATAGGATTAAAACGAGAATTGTCTCCTTTCTGCTTCAATCCTTCAAACATGATGTCCTCAATCCGGTCAGTAGCATGAGTCCAGGTATCAATCACCTTGTTATATCTCTCTCCATCGGTGATCACTCCTTTTCGATATTGCTCTTCAATCTTGTCTACCTCCCGGCGGGACTGCTCCAGGATTGCCTCCTTCTCCGGAGGTATCCTTATATCATCAATAGAAATGGAGATACCCATGAGGGTAGCTATTTCAAAACCTATTTCCTTCAGATTATCCAGAAGCTTGGCAGTCTCTCCATAGCCATACTTCCGGTAACAGAGATCAATCAACCCGGTGAGGGCTTTCTTATTCATCTCTTCACTGATAAAGGGAAGAGGCGCGCCCAAGGCTTCATTAAAGAAGACCCTTCCCGTAGTAGTCTCTACTAATTTACCGTTAAGTCGCACTTTTATCTTAGCTTGCAAATCCACCTCTCCCGCCTCACAAGCTAAAAGAACTTCCCCTTGATCCGCGAAGATTTTCCCCTCTCCCTTAAGACCTGACTTTTCGCTCGTCAGGTAATGACAGCCAAGGACGATATCCTGAGAGGGAACGGCTATCGGCCGGCCATCGGAGGGGGAGAGAATATTATTGAGAGAAAGAAGCAAGAGACGCGATTCCATCTGAGCCTCGGTAGAGAGAGGAACATGAACCGCCATCTGATCCCCATCGAAATCCGCATTAAAAGCAGTACAGACGAGAGGATGGATATGAATAGCTTTTCCTTCCACCAGGATTGGCTGGAAGGCTTGAATCCCTAAACGGTGTAAGGTAGGCGCCCGATTGAGAAGAACGGGATGATCTTTAATCACCTCTTCCAGAATATCCCATACCTCCGGCCTGACTCGCTCTACCATTCGCTTAGCACTCTTGATAGTATGAACGAATTCCTTCTCCTTTAACTTCTTAATAATGAAAGGTTCGAAAAGTTCCAGGGCCATCTTCTTAGGTAGCCCACACTGATGGAGTTTCAATTCCGGATCGATAACGATAACCGAGCGTCCGGAGTAATCGACTCTCTTCCCCAGGAGATTCTGGCGGAAACGCCCTTGTTTTCCTTTAAGAGTATCACTTAAAGACTTCAAAGGTCGGTTGCCTGCTCCCATCACCGGTCGTCCATGCCGTCCGTTATCCAGAAGGGCATCCACGGCCTCCTGGAGCATCCGTTTCTCGTTGCGAATGATTACTCCCGGAGTAACGGGATCTTGCAATAATTTTTTCAAGCGATTATTTCTGTTCAATACCCGACGGTAAAGATCATTCAAATCCGAGGTGGCAAACCTTCCTCCGTCCAGAGGAACCAAAGGCCGCAGGTCCGGAGGAATAACCGGAACAACATCCAGAATCATCCACTCGGGTTTATTGCCCGACTGACGGAAGGTTTCTATCGCCTTCAATCTTTTGGAAATTCTTAGCTTCGTCTGCTGAGAAGAAGTTTCTTTAAGTCCCTGCCTTAACGTTGAAGACAGCTTTTCCAAGTCGATATCCTTGACCAGCTCCCGGATAGCCTCTGCTCCCATCCTGGCCTTGAAATTATCGCCGAGTTTCTCCCGATATTTTCTATATTCTTCATCAGTGAGCAAGTCCATTTTGCTCAGCTCCGTCTCCCCGGGATCGATGACCACATATTCTTCATAATAAAGGACTTTTTCCAAATTGCGCAAACTCATCCCCAGGAGAGCACCCATGCGACTGGGCAAGGTCTTAAAGAACCAGATGTGAGACACAGGACAGGCCAATTTGATATGCCCCATCCTTTCTCTTCTAACTTTTGATTGGGTCACCTCCACCCCACAGCGATCGCAGATAACCCCTTTATACTTAATTCTCCGGTATTTTCCACAGTTACATTCCCAATCCTTGGTAGGACCAAAGATTTTTTCACAGAAGAGTCCGTCTTTCTCCGGTTTAAAAGTTCGATAATTAATCGTTTCCGGTTTCCTTACCTCACCTCTTGACCAGGCCTTAATAGCTTCGGGAGAAGCAATGCTGATGGAAACGGTATTGAAGGATTCTCCTCCTCCCATGCCCTCATCTAGCCGGCCTTCGCCCTTCCCGGCCTTTCTTTTTTCTACCTTGACATCCAACCCTAAGCCCTGAAGTTCTTTAATAAGAACATTAAATGATTCCGGAGTCCCCGGCCGCAGGGTATTCTCTCCCTTAACGATAGCTTCATATATTCTGGTCCGGCCGACGACGTCGTCACTCTTCACGGTAAGAAGTTCCTGTAAAGTATAAGCGGCGCCGTAAGCTTCCAGGGCCCAGACTTCCATCTCCCCGAAGCGCTGTCCTCCGAACTGAGCTTTCCCTCCTAAAGGCTGCTGGGTCACCAAGGAATAAGGGCCAATGGACCGCGCATGAATCTTATCATCAACCAGATGAGCTAATTTCATCATATAGATGTAGCCAACGGCGATCTCTCCCTTAAAGGGTACTCCGGTCCGCCCATCGAGGAGAACCGTCGTGCCACTACGAGGCAGGCCGGCTTTCTCCAACATATCCTTGATCTCTCCCTCTGTAGCTCCATTAAATACCGGACTGGCGATACGCAGGCCCAGGGCGTGCGCTGCCCAACCGAGGTGAGTTTCCAGAATCTGACCCAAGTTCATCCGGGACGGGACCCCCAGAGGATTAAGGACTATTTCCACGGCCGTTCCATCGGGGAGAAAAGGCATATCCTCCTCAGGGAGGATTCTGGCAATCACTCCTTTATTGCCGTGCCGACCAGCCATTTTATCTCCCACGGAGAGCTTCCGTTTGCTGGCAATGTAAACTTTAACTAATTTGAATACTCCTGAAGGGAGCTCTGCTCTTTTAACTTCTTTTTCCCGGCTCCCTTTACCCTTACCTCGTCCTTCCCGACGGGAAAAGACCTTAACATCAACAACAATTCCTTCTACTCCCGGAGGTACTCTTAAAGAAGCATCTCGAACATCACCGGCCTTCTCCCCGAAGATAGCTCGCAACAATTTCTCTTCCGGAGACAGTTCAGTCTCGCTCTTAGGGGTTACTTTGCCGACTAATATAGCTCCGGGCTTTACCTCTGCTCCTATCCGGATAACACCATTGTCATCCAAGTCCTTAAGAGCTTCCTCTCTCACATTGGGGATATCGCGAGTTACCTCCTCCGGTCCCAGTTTAGTATCCCGAGCTTCAAGCTCGAATTCCTCAATATGTACGGAAGTATAGATATCCTCTTTGACCACCTTCTCGCTGATGAGGATGGCATCCTCAAAGTTATAACCCCTCCAAGGCATAAAGGCTACTAACATATTCCGCCCTAAGGCTAACTCTCCTTGATAGGTCGCCGGGCCATCGGCAATCACCTGCCCGGGAAAAAGCTCATCTCCCATTTGCACGATAGGCCTTTGGTTAAGGCAGGTATCCTGATTGGACCGCAAGAATTTCTTCAGATTATAATGGATAACTTTTCCTTTTGTGCGAACACTTATTCTATCAGCAGAGACACTTTCTACCTTGCCTCCCTGAGAAGCAACCACTACTACCCCGGAATCTTTAGCTGCTGCTCCCTCCAAACCGGTTCCGACGAAGGGAGAATCCACATGTAAGAGAGGCACAGCCTGCCTTTGCATGTTAGAGCCCATGAGAGCACGATTGGCATCATCATGTTCCAGAAAAGGAATCAGAGCCGCCGCTACACTGACAAGCTGCTCCGGGGAGATATCCATGTAGTCAATTTCTTTGGGAGAAGCTTTTAAGGCATCATTACGAGCCCTGGCAAAGACCTCTTCTGCCAGGAAATGCCCCTGGGCATCAAGTTTGGCATTGGCCTGGGCAATAACATATTCATCTTCAATATCAGCGGAAAGATAATGGATCTCTCGGGTAGCTCTTTCCCCTCTCACCCGACGATAAGGAGTCTCCAGGAAACCCAAATCGTTAACCCGGGCATAAGTGCTGAGAGAGACTATAAGGCCGATATTCGGCCCTTCAGGAGTTTCCACCGGACAGATTCTTCCATAATGGGAGAAATGGACATCCCGCACTTCGAACCCGGCCCTTTCCCGACTCAACCCTCCCGGTCCCAGAGCACTTAGCCTTCTCTTATGCGTCAACTCGGCCAAAGGATTCACCTGGTCCATAAACTGGGAGAGCTGGCTGCGAGCGAAAAAGTCCTTGATAGCGGAAAAAATTACTTTAGGATTAATCAGATTATGAGGCATGAGCTCATCTAAATCCTGACCTCCTATTTTCTCCCTGAGAGCTCTTTCCGCCCGGGCTAATCCTATCCGGAATTGGTTCTCCACCAATTCTCCTACCGTCCGTACCCGTCTGTTTCCTAAATGGTCGATATCATCAAGGGTACCATCTCGATTCCTCAGCTTTATTAAGTACCTGATTATCTCAACAACGTCTTCCTTCCTCAGAGCAGTCTGCTCCAGAGGAACATTTATCCCCAGCTTCCGATTTAACTTATATCTACCCACCTGAGCTAAACTATACCGGCGAGGATCAAAATAAAGTCGATGGAGAAATTGGCGAGCATTTTCTACGGTAGCAGGGTCTCCCGGGCGAAGCCGGTGAAAGACGTCCAGCAAAGCTTCCCCTTCCGAGCGACGATAATCTTTTTTTAAGGTATTAATAATAGAAGCCCCTTCATCGGCCGTTGCGATAACAGAGACCTCTTTTACTCCCGCTTCTTTGAACTCCCGGTAGAGAAGATCGCTTATTTCCTGACCACTTTCCCCGATCTCCTCGCCCTGTTTAGATTTTACATCCCGGGCCAAAATTCTTCCCACCACTTCTTTAGGAGCAACTTTATCTAACTTTATCTTCTCCGTAGCATAGAAGAGCTTAATGATCTCCTCATCAGAGGAATAGCCAAGGGCGCGGAGAAAGGTAGTAGCCAGAACCTTCTTCCGCCGGTCGATAACTACAGAAAGAAGATCATAGGTATCAAATTCGAATTCCAGCCAGGCGCCCCGATAAGGGATGACCCGAGCCGAATAGAGCCGTTTTCCGCTAGGATGAGACTTTTCTTCAAAACAGACACCGGGAGAACGATGGAGCTGACTAACTATTACCCTTTCAGCACCATTGATGACGAAACTTCCTCCCTCAGTCATCAAAGGCAATTCGCCTAAATAAACTTCCTGCTCTCTTATATCCTTGATAGCAGCCTGCTCCCCTCCCTCTTCTAAGGGATGACGCAGGATTAGTCTCAATTTTACTTTCAGGGATGTTGCATAGGTCATTCCCCGCCTCTGACAGTCCTCGACACTATACTCCGGTTTCCCTAAAGAATAGCCAACGAACTCTAACGAGTACCGACTATCATGAGAGGTTATCGGAAAGATGTCCTGAAAAACAGCCTGTAAACCCTGCCTCTTTCGTTTCTCGAGAGGAGTATCCTCTTGAAGAAACTTCCGATATGAGGCTCTCTGAACTTCAATCAGGTTGGGAAGCTCCATAATAGCCGATGTTTTAGCAAAGCTTTTCCTCTTCATTAAGCTTGCTCCTGGCATCCTCATCCCTCCGCAGTTAAAAGCCGTTCCTATTCCATGGATACTATATCAAATAAATAATGTTTTTTAATAAACCCTGAATTCGAATATCGAAATCCGAAACAAATTCAAAATTCCAATGTTCAAATTTTCAAAACTTGGCGTTTCGGTCATTATGTATTTTGGTCCTTCGATATTGTTTCGTATTTCGTGCTTAGTCTTTCGAGTTTAATTCTTTAGCGCCGAAATCAAGACAACCTTTATTCCAGATATAAGGCACCTTGCTGAGTCAAGCAGCTTACTTCAGTTCCACCGTAGCTCCAGCAGCCTCTAACTTAGCCTTGATCTCTTCCGCCTCTTTCTGAGGAATCCCTTCCTTAACAGGCTTGGGAGACTCTTCGACCAAGGTCTTAGCTTCCTTCAAACCCAAACTGGTAATTGCCCGCACTTCTTTAATCACTTGAATCTTTTTAGCGCCGACTGCCGTTAGAATTACACTCCACTCCGTTTTTTCTTTACTTTCTTCTGCAGACCCGCCCGCGGGAGCGGCCCCAGCCGCAGCAGGAGCAACCGCTACTACCCCAAACTTATCCTCCAGGGCCTTAACGAGATCGGATAACTCCAACACGGTCATCGTTCCTATCGCTCCAATAATTTCCTTAATCTTAGCAGTCTCTTCAATCTTAGCAGTCTCTTCCTGTTTGACCTCAGCTACTCCTTCCACTTTAGCTTTTCCCTCCTTTACTTCCTTCTTCGGCTCCACCTTAACCTTCTCAGGTTTATCCTCTACGGTTTCTTCCTTTATCTCCTCAGGCTTACTCTCCGCTACTTCTTCTTTTTTTTCCGTTTTCGCTTTTTTCTCTGCCTTTTCTTCTTCCGCCCCGGAGCTAACTTCTTCTTTCTTTTTTTCCGGTTTACTCTCCTCTTGAACTGTGGTCTTTGGCATTTCCTTCACCCTCCATTTTCTCATATACTGTTAAATTTAAACCTTCTTTGAATATGGCTTTTCTCGAGAAGGTCAGAGATCAATTAAAAATGCAAAATTATTTTCTCTATAAATTTTTAATTTTGCATTTTTAATTGGGGATTTTTAATTTTATTATTCCTTTTGCGCCTTAATCGCTTCCAAGGTATAGATGAATTTAGTCATAATTCCTTTCAAACCAAACACCAAATTGGACAAAGGACTCTTCATTCCTGCAGCAACTTTAGCTAAAAGCTCTTCCCTGCTGGGCAGGACTGCCCAGAGGTTCACTTTCTCCGAGCTGAGGATTTCTTTTCTAAAAGCCCCTCCCCTAATCTTCAACGGGGGATATTCCCGGGCAAAACCAGCTAATATCTTTGCGGCAACCGTAGGGTCCCCCGCACCAAAAGCAAAAGCAGTTGGCCCCACCAGGAATTGTTTCATATCTTCTAATTCACTCTCCTCGGCAGCAAAGCAAGCCAAGGTATTTTTAGCTACCTTGTATTCAACTCCGGCTTCTCTCAGCCGTTTGCGGAGTTCTGCCATTTCTACGACCTTCAAACCCCGATAATCAGTGACGATAGTAGTCTCCGCCCGTTTCAGTTTCTCAGTCAGGTCTCTTACTACTATATCTTTTCCTATTCCACTCATAAGTCAGCTCGCTTTGCTTACCAGTTAATAGACAGTTAAAAAGTTAAAAGAATTTTTTGCTCACTACTTTCTACTTATTTAGACAGACTCTGGAGATCAAGATTGATTCCCGGTCCCATAGATAGAGAAAGAGCCGCCCTTTTTAAATACCGACCCTTGCAGGCCGGAGGTTTAGCTCTCTGGATAGCCTCAATAGCTGCTTTTACGTTTTTAACAAGCCGCTCCTTATCAAAAGAAACCTTGCCTACAGGGAGATGAAGATTGCCGGATTTATCAGCTCGAAACTCTACCCTGCCGGCTTGAATAGCCTGAATAGTTTTACGCAAATCAAAAGTAACCGTGCCCACTTTCGGATTAGGCATCAAGCCTCGCGGACCGAGCAACCGCCCAAGTTTACTAACTTCCCTCATTATGTCCGGAGTAGCCACAGCCACATCAAAATCCAACCATCCTCCGCTTACCTTATCTATTAACTCCTTTTCTCCTACAAAATCTGCTCCGGCATCTCTGGCCTCCTGGGCTTTCTCCCCCTTAGCAAAGACCAATACTCTTACCTTCTTACCCGTTCCTTCGGGTAAACTTAAAGTTCCCCGTACCTGCTGATCAGCCTGCCGGGAATCAATTCCTAACCTGAAAGAAATATCTATCGTCTCATCAAACTTAGTATGGGGCATCTTCTTTAGAATCTCAAGAGCTTCTTCCAACAAATAAGCCTTCCCCGGCTCCAGGAGTTTCTTAGCCTCAAGATATCTTTTCCCTCTTTTCTCACTTCTCATTCCAATTCTATCCCCATACTCTTAGCTGTTCCTTCAATCATCCTCATGGCCCCTTCAAGGCTGACGGCATTCAAATCCACCTTTTTAAGTTCTGCAATTTCCCGGATTTTATCTTTTCCTACCTTAGCTATCTCTTCCTTCCCGGGTTGACCGGAAGCTTTAGCAATTCCCGCGGCTCTCTTCAGAAGAATGGATGCCGGAGGAGATTTGGTAATAAAGGAGAAGGAACGGTCCCGATAAACACTTATCACTACAGGAATAATCAATCCTTCCTTCCCTTGAGTGGCCCGGTTAAAAGCCTGGCAGAACTCCATAATGTTCACTCCATGCTGACCCAGAGCGGGGCCAACAGGAGGAGCAGGATTAGCTTTCCCCGCAGGCACCTGCAATTTTATCTTCGCCATAACTTTCTTAGCCACTTAAGCTACCTCCACTTGCCAGTATTCAAGCTCAACGGGAGTGGACCGGCCAAAGATAGAAACCATTACTTTTACCTTCCCTCTTTCCGGGTTTGTCTCTTCCACCACTCCATTGAGATTAGTAAATGGTCCTTCAACTACTCTTATTCTCTCACCTTTCTCGAGGACGACCTTCGGAGTAGGTTTAGCTCTTTTCTCCTCAACCGCCTTCAAGATATTTTCTACCTCTCTATCCTCCAAAGGAACCGGTTCTTTCCCCGAACTAATAAATCCGGAAACCCCGGAGATATTCTTCACCAAATGCCAGGTCTTCTCGTTTAATTCCATCTCTACAAAGACATATCCCGGAAAGAGATTCCTGGTGGTTACCCTCTTTTCACCACCCCGGACCTCAGCTACCTCCTCAGTAGGAATAAGAACCCGGGAAATAGAATCCTGCAATGATAAAGAATCGATTTGACCTTCCAAACTAGCCCTCACTTTATTTTCGCATCCGGACAAAGTATGGATTACGTACCATTTTTTACTCATAAGTCCACTCACGCCCCGTATTTCAGAATAAGCCCTATCAACCTTGACAGGGGAGTATCAACTAAAAAGATAAAAAGGGCGATAAGAAGAGTCGCAACTACAACTACCGAGGTGGAAGCGATTAATTCCTTCCTGGTCGTCCAAGAGACCTTTTTCATCTCTGCCTCGACTTCCAGAAAAAATTTCTTAAAACTCTGAAAAGCTTTGCTCTTCAAGAATCCCTTCTCCCTTACTTCCCTTAATCAATCCCCAACGTTGGGGTTCTTTTTGTTTTCTAACAGGCCTGGAGGGACTCGAACCCCCAACGTCCGGATTTGGAGTCCGGCGCTCTAGCCATTAGAGCTACAGGCCTCCTTCACTACAGTTATTAGTTACGAGTTACTAGTTACAATTTATGAGTTTTTAAAAAATCCGCCTCTGACAGAATGAGAGGTGCTAACTCGTAACTAATAATTCATAACCAATAACTATTTAGTTTCCTTATGAACCGTATGCGTCTGACAGAACTTACAATATTTCTTTAGCTCCAACTTCTCAGAGTTTCCCTTCTTATTCTTGGTAAGAGAATAATTTCTTTGTTTACATTTAGTACAAGCTAAGATAATTATCTCACGCATAATTTTTTTTAAATAGTTTAAGGTTTAAAATTGAAAGTTTAACGTAAGCAGCCCGTCTTCACCTGGGAGATTTTCTTCCCCTTAAAACCCTAAATCTTTAATTATCCTTTTTCAACGGTTTACTTAATAACCTCGCTAATCACTCCGGCGCCTACCGTATGGCCACCCTCTCGAATAGCAAACCTTAACTCTTTCTCCATAGCTATAGGCGT
>JAADIA010000038.1 GCA_013151555.1 Nitrospirota bacterium
GCAAGAATTTGGGGAAGGAAGACTGGTGTGTTTCCGTCTTCGGGGATAATTCCGGGGTGGTGAAGTTAACTGAGGATTGGAATCTTACTTTCAAGGTGGAAACTCATAATAGTCCCAGTGCTCTGGACCCTTACGGGGGAGCTATTACCGGAATCGTGGGGGTCAATCGGGATCCTCTGGGGACGGGGAAGGGTTCCCGGTTAATTCTGAATATGTATGGTTATTGTTTCGCTGACCCTTTTATGGGAGCGGAAGGTTTACCTTATAGAGCTAAGAACAGAGAGAAACAGTTGCTTCATCCCCGGAGGGTTTTTGAAGGGGTGCGGAAAGGGGTGGAAGACGGGGGGAATAAGTCGGGTGTCCCCACAGCCTGGGGGTTCTTAAGGTTCCATGAGGATTATCTGGGGAAGCCTCTCGTGTATGTAGGGACTCTGGGAATCATGCCGGCCCGGATAGGGGGGAAACCCTCCCATGAGAAGAAGGCGGAGCCGGGAGATTTGATTGTTGTGATGGGAGGCAGGGTAGGTAAAGATGGAATCCATGGAGCTACTTTCTCTTCGGAAAGTCTCCATGCGGGAAGTCCGGCTACGGCGGTTCAGATTGGCGATCCTTTAACGCAAAAGAAGATGCATGATATGCTCCTGGAGGCTCGGGACCGGGAGTTGTATAACAGCATTACGGATAATGGGGCGGGGGGGTTATCCTGCTCGGTAGGGGAGATGGCCAGGGAGAGTGGCGGCTGTCTGGTGGATTTGACGGGAGTGCCTCTGAAATATGAGGGGCTGGATCCCTGGGAAATCTGGATAAGTGAGGCGCAGGAAAGAATGACGTTGGCTCTTCCGCCGGATAAGTTGAATGAACTTATGGAGTTAGCGGAGAAATGGGGGGTGGAGGTAACGGCCATTGGCAAGTTCACGGAGGACGGAAAGTGCCGGGTAAAGTATCGGGATAAGATTATTATGTCCGTGGATTTGGATTTCTTGCATCAGGGGCTTCCCCAAAGGAGAATGCGGGCGGAAGGGAGACCGGGAGGTTCCGGGTCCGGTGGGGATGTATTTGAAGAGCCGGGAGATTTAACTCTTACTTTAAAAGATATGCTTTCCCGGTTGAATATCTGTAGCCGGGAGTATGTGGCCAGGCAGTATGACCATGAAGTGCAGGGGATGTCGGTGGTAAAGCCTCTCATCGGGGTTGATGATGATGTTCATAGCGATGCTGCGGTGATTAAGCCTTTACGGGATTCCTGGGAAGGAGTTATTGTCACTACGGCTCTCCGGCCTGACTATAGCGATATAGATACTTATTATATGGCAGCTTATGTTATTGACGAGGCTATCCGCAATGTCCTTGCTGTGGGGGGTTCTCCGGAGAGGATTGCGCTCCTGGATAATTTTTGCTGGTCCAGTTCCAACGAGCCGGGAAGGTTGGGGCAGTTGAAGAGGGCGGCGCAGGCTTGTTATGATTATGCTGTTGCTTTCGGGACGCCTTTTATTTCCGGGAAGGATAGTATGTTCAATGACTTTCACGGGTTTGATGAGAATAACAATCCTCTCGAAATATCCGTCCCTCCCACGCTTTTGATTTCGGCTCTGGGAGTGATAAAAGATGTCCGGAAGTGTGTGACGCCGGATGTCAAGATGGCCGGGGATTTGGTCTATGTTCTGGGGGAAACCGGGAATGAGCTGGGGGCTTCGGAATATTATGCCTTGATGGGGGAGAAGTTAAGAGGAAAGAAATATGTGGGTAACCGGGTGCCTGAGGTCGATGCTGAGAAGGCAAAAAGGTTATATAAAGCTTTGGCGAAAGCTATGGATGCGGAGATAGTGGCTTCTTGTAAGAATTGTTCGGATGGGGGATTGGGAATAGCTTTAGGGGAAGCGGCTTTTGCCGGGGGAAAAGGAATGGAGATTGATTTGGCTAAGGTTCCCACGGAAGGTATTGGAGACAGGAGTGATACGGTTCTCTTCTCGGAATCACCGAGCCGGTTTGTGGTGACGGTGCCGGGGGAGAGGGGAGAGGAGTTTGAGAAACTGATGTCGGGGAATGTTTGGGCCCGGATTGGCCGGGTTCGGGATGATAAGCAGTTTCTCCTCCGGGGATTGGACGGCCGGTTGGTGGTGGAAACCGGGATCGAGGAGTTGAGGGAGGCTTATAAGAAGACGTTGGAATGGGGGTAAGGAGAAGGCACAAAGTGACAGAGGCACAAAGGCACAAAGGAAAAATAAGGGCCGATAATTGCAATTTTTTTAGGTTTTTAAACTCTGTGCCTGTGTGCCTTAGTGCCTCTGTGCCTATTTGAGGTAATATTTACAATGAAGAAGATAAATGTATTAGTTCTAATCGGTTACGGTATTAATTGTGATTATGAGACGGGGGATGGTTTTAGCTTGGCGGAAAGGGCTTCGGAAAGGGCTTTCCATCTGGGGGGTGCGGGAACGAAGAGAGTGCATATAAATGATTTGATAAAGGGAAAAGAAAGCCTGGATGATTATCAAATTCTGGTTTTCCCGGGGGGGTTCTCTTACGGGGACGATATTGCTTCGGGGAAGGTTCTGGCTAACAAGATAAGGATCAATTTGGGGGAAAAGATTCAAAAGTTTATCGGAGAAGGAAAATTAATCATGGGAATCTGTAACGGGTTCCAGGTGATGGTTAAGGCCGGGCTTTTGCCTGGTTTTGACGGGGATTACCGAATGCAGAGGACTACTTTGACTTTTAACGATTCGGGACGGTTCGAGGACCGGTGGATCTATCTTAGAAACGATAATGATAAGTGTATCTTTACTCAAGGGATTGAGAAAATATACCTGCCGGTGGCTCATGGCGAGGGGAAGTTTTTTGCGGAAGAGAGTGTCCTGGATAAACTTCAGGATAATGAGCAGTTGGTCTTCCGGTATGCCGATGAGGAGGGGAGGCCGGCCGGGGGGAGGTTCCCTTATAATCCTAATGGTTCTTTGAGGGATATTGCGGGGATTTGTGACTCGACGGGAAGAGTGTTCGGGATGATGCCTCATCCGGAGAGGTATCTTTATTTTACCAACCATCCCCGGTGGACCCGGGAGAAGGAAAGGTTAAAAAGGCAGGGTGTCCCTGTCCCGGAGTATGGAGAGGGTTTACAGATATTTAAAAATGCTCTTGCCTATATTAAAAAAAACCTTATTTAAGATGATAAGACTATAGACCTTAGACATTAGACCTTAGACTACCAGGCTAAATACAGATTTAAGGAATAAAAAATATACAAAGGCTGAAGTTTTGGGTCTAATACCTGATGTTTATATTTTAAGTCTAAAGTCCATGGTCTACTGTCTAAATTACCGGTTAAGAGAAGTTTCTAATTGACAAGCTATGCCTGTGTAGATTATAATCAACTTAATGTTCAAGATCGCTGGGTTTTGCCTGGGAGACAGGCGGGGTTTCAGCGAAATCTGAGTGGTTAAAGGAGGGGAAGAATGTAGTGTCCATGATTAAGCTTAAGAAAGATGAGCCGCTGGAGAAGGCTTTGCGGCGTTTCAAGAAGAAAATGGATAAGGAGGGTATTCTCAGAGAAATAAAGAGGCATGAGCATTATGAGAAGCCTAGTCAGCGTAAACGCCGGAAGATGTTGAAGTCAAGGCAGAGAGAAAAGAAGTATGAAATCAAGAAGTTTTGATTTGATGAATAAGGTAGCTGTCCCTACTAAGTCTAAGGTGGTACTCCTGGTAATCGATGGTTTGGGAGGGTTGCCGAAAGAGGGAAAGACGGAGTTGGAGAAGGCATCTACTCCTCATCTGGATGAGTTAGCTAAAAAGGGTATCTCCGGAATGACCGATCCTGTTGGACGGGGAGTTACTCCGGGAAGCGGGCCTGCTCATCTGGCTCTCTTTGGTTATGACCCTCTGGAGTTTGAGATCGGGAGAGGGGCTTTAGCTGCAGCTGGAATAGGGTTCGAGCTGGGACCCGATGACCTGGCAGCGAGAATAAACTTTGCTACTGTTGATAAAGAAGGAAAAATAACCGACCGCCGGGCGGGAAGGATCAGCAGTGAGAAGAATAAAGAGCTTTGCCTGCTGTTAGAAAAAATAAAGACGGAAGATGCAGAGCTCTTCGTGAAAACGGTGAAGGAACACCGGGCGGTTCTTATTTTCAGAGGGGCGGGGCTTTCAGATGAGTTGAATGATTCCGACCCTCAGGTTACCGGAGTTCCTCCCCGGGTGGTGGAAGCTCTTTCTGCGAAAGCGGAGAAGGCGGCGAGGGTAGTGAATAATTTTCTCCGGCAGGCGGAGGAAATTTTGAAAGAACACGCTCCGGCTAATATGATTCTTCTCCGGGGATTTGCTCAACATCCCCGGCTTCCTTCTCTGGAAGAGATTTATCGTCTCCGGCCGGCAGCTATTGCTGCCTATCCTATGTATCGGGGGATAGCCAGGCTGGTGGGGATGGAAATCCTCACTACGGGAGAAAAAATAGAGGAAGAGTTTCAGACCTTAAAGGATAATTTTCATAGTTACGATTTCTTTTACCTCCATATCAAGGGAAGCGATAGCGCCGGTGAGGATGGTGATTTTCAAAGGAAAGTGCGGGTGATTGAAGAGGTGGATAGGAATATACCTATCCTGACGGATCTTTGCCCGGAAGCTATAGCCGTTACGGGGGACCATTCTACTCCTGCGGTTCTCAAAGCGCATAGTTGGCATGCGGTTCCCTTTCTTTTGTCTTCGCCCTGGTGCCGGCCGGATGGGGGGGAGAGGTTTTCTGAAGAAGCTTGTTCCCGGGGTAGCCTGGGAAGGTTCCCGGCCCTGGAAGTGATGCCTTTACTCATGGCTCATGGGCGTAAACTTGCCAAGTATGGGGCTTAACAACTCTGAATCGTTATAAAGTAAGGGAGTTCGGGTTTTTTCAATTTAAAATTTGCGTTTTGCCTTGAAGTTCAGCTATCCACCTGAGGCAGAGCTGAATCGCTGCTAATGTCTCTTTAAGGAGGAAGGATTGTGCAGCTTCTGGTTTTGGTTATCAATAAGGAAGAGTCTCTGGATGAAGTTCTCTCAGCCTTTCTGGAGGTAGGTATCACCGGCGCTACCATTATCGATAGTGTGGGGATGGGAAGAATTTTAGCTCATGATATTCCTATCTTTGCCGGATTGCGTCATCTCCTGGAAGGAAATAACCCTTATAATAAAACGATCTTTGCCGTGGTTGATGACGGTAAGAAGGTCGATGAGGCTATCGCTGTCGTTGAGGAGATCTGTGGCAGTCTGGATAAGCCGGGGACAGGCCTTCTCTTTACTGTTCCGGTGACCAAGGTTAAGGGCTTAGCCCACGAGTTTTAAGATTTCTCTAAAACTCTCTGCAGGTAAGAAATGGCAAGCATATCCTTTTGTAAATTTTTCTTAAAGGATAAAGCCTGCCTTTTTTTTATTTAATAATTTAATAATATAAAGAAGAGATAAAGGGACAAAGAGATAAAGAAGGCACAGAGGCACAAAGGCACAAAGGCACAGAGGGACAAAGTAACAAAGGGACAAAGGCGTAAAGATATAAAGACGTAAAGACGTAAAGACGTAAAGATATAGAGATATAGAGATATAGAGAAAGCGTAAGGGGGCAAGGGGGGAAATGATTATTGTTAGTGCTTGTTTGGCGGGGATAAGGTGCCGGTATGATGAAAAGGATGTGGTTGCCAAGGAGGTGCGGTCGTTGGTGCGGGAGGGAAAGGCTCTTCCTGTATGCCCGGAACAATTGGGAGGGTTGCCAACGCCGCGTTCACCTGCCGAGATAGTGGATGGCGATGGGGAAGATGTCTTGAGGGAGAGAGCAAGAGTGATAGATAAGGAAAAAAGAGATGTGACCGAGCAGTTTATTAAGGGGGCCCGGCAGGTTGCCGATTTAGCTAAGTTGGTTGGGGCCCGGCAAGCTATTTTCAAATCCGGAAGTCCTTCCTGTGGATGTGGTCGGATTAAAGGGAAAGGGGTTCCGGTAAAAGGAAACGGGGTCGCGGCAGCTTTGCTTCTCCGGGAAGGGATTGAAGTAAGCGAAAAGTAAGGGTTCCAGAGGGGGGCGGGATCCCAGGGAAGACCTTTAAAAATAAATCCTCAAGTCCTCTCTTTTTTAAATTGCCGGTGAAGATGACTTGAGAGATATACTTCTAAATGTCTGTTAAAATGCCCATTAAAACAGCTTGCTAAGAGAGGCGATTGGGTGATATAATTAAAGGGCAAGAATGCGAGGGTTCGAGGATTCAAGGTAAATCAGGGTCAAAAGTTCGCACCGGAGGTGCGCTGGGGAGATATTCATATGGGAATGTGGATTGGAAAGGGTAGGAAGGCCAGGCGTTGTTATGGGTTTGATGAGGTGGCTTTGGTTCCCGGTTCGGTGACTATTAATCCCGAAGAAGTGGATACCAGTTGGCAGATAGGAGAGTTTAAATTTCCGGTTCCTATTTTAGCCTCGGCTATGGATGGGGTGGTGGATACCAAGTTTGCTATCGAGATGAGCCGCCTGGGAGGGTTGGCCGTTCTTAATTTAGAGGGAGTACAAACCCGGTATGAGAATCCTGCCGAGGTTATTGAGAAGATAGTCACGGCTACGCCGGAAGAGGCAACGGAGTTGGTCCAGAGCATTTACAAGGAACCGATTAAGGAGAAACTTATTTCCTCTCGTATAGAGGAGATTAAAAAGGCGAAGGGCTGGGCGGTGGTTTCCAGTATACCTTCGCGGGCGGAACGGTTCGGCAGTATTGCCGAGGAGGCGGGAGCGGATATATTCGTTGTCCAGGCGACGGTTATCACGGTGAAACATATCGCTTCTCAATACAAGGTTCTCGATTTTGAGAAGTTCTGTAGGTCCATATCTATTCCCATAATCGTTGGCAATACGGTCACTTACAATGTTGCCCTGGAGTTGATGGATATCGGAATAGATGCCCTTCTGGTGGGTATCGGTCCGGGGGCTGCCTGTACTACCCGGGGAGTTCTGGGAATCGGAGTTCCTCAGGTTACTGCTACCTGCGATGCGGCAGCAGCTCGTGATTTCCATTATAAACAAACGGGACGGTATATTCCTATTATTACGGATGGAGGGATGAGCTATAGTGGCGATATTTGTAAAGCTTTTGCCTGCGGAGCGGATGCCGTAATGATTGGTTCGGCCCTGGCCCGGGCTAAGGAAGCGCCCGGGAAAGGTTACCATTGGGGAATGGCTACTCCGGATGTCAATCTCCCCCGGGGGACCAGAATCCATATGGAAACAACGGGAACTTTGAAGGCTATCCTTCTGGGGCCGGCTCATCTTGATGACGGTTCCCAGAACTTAGTGGGGGCGCTGCGGACTTCTATGGGCAGCCTGGGGGCTCGCGATATCCGGGAGATGCAGCTTACCGAAATAATTGTTGCTCCTTCCATTAAGACTGAAGGGAAGACCTTTCAGACAGCTCAACGTGTAGGAATGGGAAAATGATTCATTCCCCTTTTGTTCATCTTCATAATCATACCGAGTACAGTCTGCTTGATGGTGCCTGCCGATTACCTGCGTTTGTCAATAAAGCCCGGGAATATAAGATGCCGGCTCTGGCTATTACCGACCATGGTAATCTCTTCGGGGCCATCGAATTTTATCGTCAGGCAGAAAAAATCGGGATCAAACCGATAATCGGTTGCGAGGTCTATGTCGCTCCCAAAAGCCGGTTTGAAAAGGTTGCCCGGGGGATAAAAGAAGCGGCTTTTCACCTTACTCTTCTGGCTAAAGACGAAGAGGGATATAAAAATCTGCTTAAGCTCTCTACAGCCGGATACCTGGAAGGGTTTTATTACCGTCCCCGGGTGGACAAGGAAATTCTCTCCACCTATTCCTCGGGAATAATCGCTTTAAGCGGTTGTCTCAAGGGGGAGATACCTCATCTCATCCAGAACGGTCTCCTTCCCCAGGCCCGGCAGTTGGCGGGGTTTTTTCAGGACCTTTTCGGAAAGGAAAATTTCTTTCTGGAGCTCAGCAGGCAAGGGATTGAAGGACAAGAAAAGATTGTTGAGGAGACAATAAAGATAAGCCGGGATTTGTCTCTTCCTCTGGTAGCTACTAATGATTGCCATTATCTCAATAAAGAAGACTCTCAAGCTCATGATGTTCTCCTCTGTATCCAGACGGGGAAGACGGTTGATGACCCTGAGAGGATGAAGTTTTCTACGGATGAGTTTTATTTCAAGTCCCCGGAAGAGATGCGTACCCTCTTTGCTGATATCCCGGAAGCTATCTCCAATACGGTAGAGATTGCTGAACGTTGTAACCTGAAGCTCACCTTTGGCCGGAGCCATTTCCCGCGCTTTAAAGTTCCGGAAGGTGATACCTGGGATAGCTACCTGGAGAAGCTTTGCCGGGAAGGGGTGAAGAGACGTTATTCGTGTTCTACGGAAGAGATAGAAGAAAGGTTGAAGCAGGAACTGAAAATTATTAAAGAGACCGGTTATGCCAGCTATTTTCTCATCGTTTGGGATTTCATCCGCTATGCGAAGGAAAAGGGAATTCCTGTAGGGCCGGGGCGGGGGTCGGCAGGGGGGAGCCTGGTAGCTTATCTGTTAGGAATAACGGAGATAGACCCTTTGAAATATGACCTTCTCTTTGAGCGGTTCCTTAATCCGGAGCGGATTAAACCTCCGGATATCGATATCGATTTTTGTTATGAGAGGCGTCCGGAGGTAATCGATTATGTAGTGAAAAAGTATGGTCAGGATCGGGTGGCCCAGATAATTACTTTCGGGACGATGGCGGCTAAAGGGGTTATCCGGGATGTGGGACGGGCTTTAAATATGCCTTACGGGGAAGTGGATAGAATTGCTAAGCTGATTCCTGCGGAACTGAATATTACCCTCAGCCAGGCTCTGGAAAAGGAACCGGAGCTTAAGGATTTGGCAGAGAGCGATGACCGGGTGGGACAGTTGATAAAAGTAGCTCTTTCCCTGGAAGGAATTACCCGCCATGCGTCTACCCATGCTGCCGGGGTGGTTATCTCGGAGGAACCTCTTACCAACTTTGCTCCTCTTTTCAAGGGAGGGAACGGAGAAATTACCACTCAGTACGATATGGATTCGGCGGCGGATATCGGCTTGTTGAAGGTAGATTTCCTGGGGTTGAGAACTCTGACGGTAATCCATGATACGATTAATATCGTTAAACATACGAGAGGGGAAGAAATTGATCTCGGGAAGATTCCTCTTGATGATGCGAAGACCTTTGAACTGCTTCAGAAGGCCAGGGCCGGAGGAGTGTTTCAATTGGAGAGTGCGGGGATGCGGGAACTCTTGCGGAAGATTGCTCCCGAGAAGTTTGAGGATATTATTGCTATCGTTCCCGGGCCTCTGGGAAGTGGTATGGTCAGTGATTTCATTAAGGGGAAGCAAGGCCTGACGGTGCCCCGGTATGACCATCCGGCCTTGGAACCGATATTAAAAGATACTTACGGCGTTATCCTTTATCAAGAACAGATAATGATGATTGTGAATAAGTTGGCCGGGTTCAGTTTTGGACAGGCGGACATCCTGCAGCGGGCGATAAGTAAAAAGATTCCTGAGATTATGGACCAACAGCGGGAGGCTTTTTTAGAAGGAGCGGCAAAGAATGGTGTGAGTAAGAAAGTGGCGAAGAAAATATTTGATTTGGTTTCTCATTTTGCCGGATATGGTTTTAACAAATCCCATACTACTGCCTATGCCCTGATTGCTTACCGGACCGCTTATCTTAAGGCCAATTATCCCGTGGAGTTTATGGCGGCTTTACTCACTTCGGAAATGGGCAATACCGATAAGATCGTTATCTATATCAACGAATGCCGGGAGATGGGGATAAAGGTGCTTCCTCCTGATGTCAATGAGAGCTATGCCAAGTTTACTGTTGTCGGTAAAGATATCCGTTTTGGTTTGGCGGCGGTGAAGAATGTGGGGGAAGGAGCTATCCAATCGGTTATTGAGCAAAGGGAAAAGAAGGGTAAGTTTAAATCTCTTTATCAGTTCTGTGAGGAGGTTGATTTGAGACTGGTTAACAAGAGGGTTATCGAAAGCCTGATTAAATGTGGGGCTTTCGATTCTTTTGGGCTCCATCGCTCGCAGTTGATGGCAATAGTGGACAGGGCGGTGGCGGCAGCTCAGGATGTTCAAAAGGCCCGGGAAAGAGGGCAGAAGACTTTCTTTGAGGATTTCGAAGATGAGAAGGGGTTTCGAACCGATTTTCAAAGTATTCCTTCTCTCCCTGAGTGGCCGGAAAGCAAGCTTCTTACTTTTGAGAAAGAGACTCTCGGTTTCTATGTTACCGGTCATCCCTTGACTGAATATGAAAGTTTAATCAAGAGATATGCTACAGTTACCACTGACCAGTTAGGAGATTTCAATGATGGAGAGGAAATATCGTTAGGAGGTATTATAAGCGGGGCCAGGCAGACGGTGACCCGGAAAGGGGAGAGGATGGCTTTCTTTAACCTGGAGGACCTGCAGGGGATGGTTAGAGCAATCGTCTTTCCGGGAACTTTTGAAAAGTTCCCCTCTTTAATTAAATCGGATGCTTTAGTCTTTGTAAAAGGACGGGTAGATCTGCGGGAGGAACGTCCGAAACTTATTGTCAGCGAGATTATTCCCTTGCCGGAAGTCGAGGAGAGGTTGGCGAAAGCTATCCATATAAAATTGATGGTTACGGGTTTGGAGCGTCAGGCTCTATTAGATTTAAGAGATCTTCTTTTAACTCAACAGGGAGATTGTTCCGTATATTTGCATCTTATTGCTCCGGGTAAGGAAATTATTGCTTTGGCCAATGGGCAAATCCGGGTCCGACCGGATAAAAAAATGGTTAAAAAAGTGAAGGAACTATTAGGTGAAGAAGCGGTGTACTTTACTAAAGTTATTTGAGTTGCTTGAGTGAACTCTATGAACTCAAGTTAACTTAAATGGCGAAGCGAGTTATGTATGTATGCCCTTAATATGAAAGTGATATTGCTAATCCTTCTCTTGTTTGGCGTTTGGTTAGCACCCCTCGTCTGGGTTAATCGGGATTCTCAGAAGAAAGGACTGCGTACAGAGGTATGGAATAGCCTGATTTGTTTTCTGGGATTGATAGGTTTAGGCATCTATTTCTTTGCTCGTTGGCGAGGGAACTTAGCGTTAGTTCAATCTTCCCGTGAGGTCGAAGAGAAACAGAAAGTACTTGTTTCTTCTTCCCCGACGGAAAGAGTTGAAGAGTTACGACTGTTTCGCCGGGACGGAGAACAGGTGCGGGCGGCTAGAGGCAGGCGTAAGCATCAGTGGCAGACAGGTGCTATAGATGAGATAAGACAGATTATTCTTCGAGCCCTGGATGATAGGGCTACGGATATTCATTTGGAATCCATGGAAGGAGGTCTGCGCGTTCGTTACCGCATTGACGGGATACTTCATATCGAACAGGAGTATTCTCACCAGTCTCTTTCCCGGAGTATTATCTCTGCGGTAAAGGTAATGGCCGGTATCGATGTGGCCGAGAAACGGAAAGCGCAGGACGGTTCCTTTAGGAGTTGCCTGGGTGAAAGTAGAGTGGATTTTAGAGTCTCTTCTTCCAGCACTATGTACGGAGAGACCTTGGTGATACGGGTCCTTGACCGGGAAAGAGGATTGGTTCCCTTGAATCGCCTGGGTCTCTCTGCCGGGATGCTTGACCATACCCGTTCAATTTTGCAATGCTCACAAGGCTTGATACTGGTGACCGGTCCCACTGGTTGCGGGAAGACTACTACCTTGTATACCCTTTTGAGGCAACTCAATGCTGTGGAGAAGAATATAATCACGGTGGAGGATCCTATCGAGTATGAGCTTCCAGGAATTACTCAGATTTCCGTTCATCCTAAGGCAGGTATTACCTTTGCCAATGGGCTCAGGTCTATGCTGCGTCAGGACCCGGATGTCCTGATGGTGGGGGAGATACGTGACGAGGAAACAGCCGGTTTAGCTGTGCAGTCAGCTTTGACCGGGCATCTCGTCTTCTCTACTGTGCACGCTAACGATGCTGTGGGTACCATTGCCCGCCTCAGAAGTATGAAAATCGAGCCGGAGATGATTGCTTCGGCATTGGCGGTTGTTATCGCTCAACGTCTGGTGCGCAAGGTGTGTCAAAATTGTAAAGCTATAGAGAGCAGTGTTCCTGTAGCCGTTGGCTGTGAAAGATGTAAGGGAACTGGCTACCATGGGCGAACGGGTATTTTCGAGATGCTGCTTCTGAATAAGAAGCTGAAAAGTTGTATTGAGACAAGTGGAGAGATAGAGGCAATAAGACAGGCGGCTGTGGAGGCCGGTATGAGGACGATGCAGGAAGATGGGATAGCTAAGGTGAAGCAGAGTATTACTACCAGGGAAGAGGTTCTGAGGGTGATGCGATAGATGATCCACCTTATAAGGCGGATAACTTTGCAATTCGAGCGGAGCGAGGATAATGAACTGGTTTAATCTGGGTGCTATTATTATCTTGATTTATACGGCGAAGACGGGTTTTAAAGATGGCCTGGTAACGGGAGTGGTCAATGTTTTCATCGTCTTCTGGGCTACCTTAGCTGCCTTTACTTTCCTCGTGCCGGTATCCAATATGCTGCAAAAGTTTCTTGTCCAGAGTCAATGGCAGGCACGAATTATTGGTCTTTGGCTGCCCTTTTTAGGAGTGGCTATCGTGCTCTGGGAAACGTTTGGAAAGAAGTTGCAGAAGGAGAAGATCGTTCTTTTTAAACATATCGACCATTTTGGGGGGCTTATCTCCGGTTTGTTGTTCGGGTTGGGCTTATTCAGTTTTTTAGTATTAACTGTGTATATGGTCCCTCCGGGGGGAGGGAAAGATAAGCAGACTTTTGCTTTTCTAAAAAAACCTCTGATTTTCCATATGGATGAACTTCTTCCCCGCTTTTATGGTCTGATGGTGAAAAAGGAATTGGCGGAAGGAGAGGGAAAAACAATATATCGTTTTGAGGAGTTTATGTATAAGTACAATTACGTCAAAGGCAAAAAATATAAATCGGAGGTAGGGGTAAGAACGAAATCAGAAAAGAAAAAGAATCGGGATACACGCTAACCCGGATTGTTTACTCTATGGTGAATAGTTCTGCCTGGGGACCTGCTTAAAAAGGTGATGAATAAAGTGGGCTAAGATGCTTTATCGGCAAGAGGAGGAGAGAAATTCTTATGGTTATGGAGATTGACAAACTATTGAAAATAATGGTGGAGAAGAAAGCTTCGGACTTACATCTTAAAGTGGGCAGTCCTCCTACCATGCGTATTCAGGATGAACTCGTTCCTTTTGATCTGCCTCCCCTGACCCCGGAAGATACGGAGGGGATGGCTTTTCGCGTTCTCAGCGAGGAGAGGAAGAACTTCTTCCTGCGTCAGCGGGAGATAGACTTAGCTTATTCATTGCCCGGTGTGGGGAGGTTCAGGACAAATATTTTTCGTCAGCGGGATACCATTGCCTTAGCTATGCGCTGGGTGAGTACAGAGGTCTTATCATTTGAAGAACTACATTTGCCTCCTGTTTTCAAGCAGCTATCCCTTGCTCCCAGAGGCTTCATCCTTATTGCCGGGACAACCTCAAGTGGTAAGTCAACCACTCAGGCGGCTATAATCAACTATATCAATCAACAGCGGCGGTGCCGCATTATCACTGTGGAGGATCCCATTGAGTTTCTCCATAAAGATAATTTGAGTATGATCAGCCAGCGAGAGGTGGGAATAGATACCGAATCGTTTTCCACGGCTATCCACCAGGTGGTTCGTCAGGATCCCGATGTTATTCTTATCGGGGAGATGCGGGATGTAGAGACTTTCTCGGTAGCTCTGTCAGCCTCGGAAACCGGACACCTGGTTATCAGCACTCTTCATACCGCTGATGTTATGCAATCTATAGATAGGCTGTTGGATTTTTTCCCTTCAGCTCAGCATGGACAGATCAGATCGCTCCTGTCTCTAAACCTGAGAGCAGTTGTCTGTCAGCGACTTCTCTCCCGAGCTGACGGGAAAGGTCGGGTTCCAGCGGTTGAAGTCATGCTTTCTTCTCCCACTGTCGTTAAACTCATCCGGGAAAACCGGATGCATAAAATACCGGTGGCTATCCAGAATGCTGGGAGGGAAGGAATGCAGACATTTAATCAAGCTTTAGTTAAGCTGGTTCAAGAAAAAATGGTTACCGAGGAAGAAGCCCTGGCTAGTTCCAGCAACCCGGAGGCTTTGCGAATGAATTTTCAGGGTATCTATCTGGATGAGGAGCGAACGATCTTAGGTGAATAAATAAGTTGTCGCAAAACTTGTTTCAGCCTCTGATTACAGCGGTTCATTAATCAATACCCCGGGAGGTCCGACGAATTCGTAGGACTAAGCCCTTGGATTTTTGAAGAAATTTCAGGATGCGAATTGCTAAGCGGAATTTAAAGCAAGGCTTTTATAAAACACTCTGTGAGTAAAAAAAAAGTTGACCTGATTGGCAATTTATGGTAATATAACTTTGAGGGTAGGCTATGAGAGATAAGAAGTTAGAAAGAAAAATAGAAACGCTGAGGGAATTTATTAAAGAGTGGATACGGTTTCGAGATTTCCTCAAAGGTGCTTTGAAGGACAAAAATACTTCGGCTGAGGGAGAGAAGCAATTTTTAGAAATTAAGAGTCTCATTGCCCGGAAGTATCAAGGTTTAACACAGGATTTGGGGGAGGATTTTTTACCTGATAAGAGATTAATGGATATTATCTCTCATGTGGTCTCTCTTGAGAGCATGGCGGGAGCTTCAGACATGCAGTTCAGGAAGGTCGAAAATGATTGGCACCTTACCTACATCGACCTGAATAAGCTTCTTGGAAATCTGGAAAGTGAAAGGGACCGGATAGCTCACGTTAGCGGAATAAAAAAAGCTCTTAACTGCTTCGCTGGAGGGGTTGGAAGTTTGTGCCGGGGAGTGGTCAAGGTTGTGCTTGTCCTCATTGTTCTGGCCATCGCAGGTTTAATAGGGAGCTATTTTATTTCCGGAGACGAGATTAAAAAAAAGGGTTTGGTCAATTACTTGGTGACTACGGTCAAAGAGATAATTCCTGAGAAGGTACAAAGCGAAGAAGGCGGAAAGTGAAAGGGAAGGATTTCTACAATAGTGTTGCCCTCGATTATACCCTGCATCCTGCACCCTGAAGTTTCTTCGAAGTTTTCAATATTTAATCCCAGGAATTCTTCGGATTTCTCAGAGTGCCGAGCAAATTTAGATTGCACCGGGTTTTGATAAATTACAAATCTAAAGATACACAGGATTAAGGCATTTATTTTTTGTTGGCAATTTGGGTATTATATAGGGTATAATAAAAAACAGGCTGGGAGGAGGTGGAAAGAATGACCAGAAGAGATTTAGCTGCAAAGATTGCGGAAAAGAAGGGGCTACGCCAGAATGATGTTAAGGTAGTTGTCGATGAGGTATTGAAAGAGATATCCCAGAGCTTAGCCAGAGGGGAGAAGGTAGAGTTAAGGGATTTTGGGGTCTTTAAAGTTAAAGAACGTAAGTCCCGTCTGGGGCGGAATCCTAAGACAGGAGAGACAGTCCCTGTCCCTGCCAGGAAAGTCGTCCATTTTAAGGTGGGGAAAGAACTGAAGGAACTGGTTAGGTAAAACTTCCTTATTGTGATTTCCTGAAAACGAGTCATTTTGGCTGAGGCCTTGAAGGAGAAGACGATGAAGAAAGTAAGAAAAAGGATTATGTGGATAATCTCGTTCTTATTACTTCTCTCGGTTCTGGGTTGTTCCTTGAAGATAGATATTGATCCCAGTAAATTTGGGAAATCGAATACTGGCCATTCTACAGAAGAGGCCAGGTAAGAAAAAGAGCCACGATTTTGCTGTTTCGTGGTTAGGAGAGGAGGTTATAGAAGGATGGCTGAAAGAGGTAAAGTGAAGTGGTTCAGTAATTCCAAAGGCTATGGATTTATTGAACGGGAGAGCGGGGAAGATGTCTTCGTCCATTACTCTGCGTTGCAGGGAGAAGGATTCAAATCTCTGGATGAAGGACAGGAAGTAGAATTTGAGATTACTCAGGGCAGTAAAGGCCTTCAAGCTGCCAATGTAGTTAAGGTATAAGATTCTTTTGTCTTTGAAGGAAAGAATTTTGTTGTAGAATTTAGTAGAGGGACCCCGAAAGAAATAGGGTTATTATTTCATTCGGGGTTTCTCTTTTTTAAAGTATAGTAAAGTATAGAAGACTTACTCATTGGGTTTGTTTTTTTAACTTGATGTTCAGGGATTCCCTTTTTAACTTATTGAACCTAAGCGGGTTAAAGATTAGTGACTTAAGAAAGACCACGGAAACACGGAATAAGTGCGAACACGGAATAATGAATTAAGAATTAAGAAAGAAAAATAAATTAAATTTTTCAGTGCTTCCGTGGTTAAAAGTTTGCCCGAAGGTTATGAGGACGAAGCGACGAGTTTTCTTGTTGACTGAGGGAGTATATCAGCTATAATAAGTTTATTGATAAATAAGGCACAGAGGCACAGAGGCGCTAAGTTTAAAAACCTCAAAAAACCGCAAGTTTCTGCCCTTATTTTTTCTTTGTGCCTGTTTATATGTGTATCCTGAGGCGGATGATGTGCTTACTCACTTGCTTAGACAAGGGGAAATTCTCTGCGATAATTTTTAGCAGGGTCGGCGGAGTTAATTCGCACTGATTATCCGCCTGGGGCGGACGATGTGCTTACTCACTTGCTTAGACAAGGGGAAATTTTCTGCGATAATTTCCACCTTAAGCTTCGGAGTTAATTCGCACTGATCACTTAGTTTCACTAAGTGATGTGCTCATTAAGGGAACAAAATTGCCTTTTAAAGCTGTGCGGGGAATGAAAGATATCCTTCCCGAGGAGATAGATGTTTGGAATCACCTGGAGAGGTTGGCTCGGCAGGTGTTTCAGGCATATCACTACCGGGAAATCCGGACTCCTATCGTTGAGGAGACGGAGCCGGAGCTGTTCGTGCGAGGTGTTGGGGAAACTTCCGATATCGTCAGCAAGCAGATGTATGCTTTCCCGGACCGTAAAGGTAGAAGCCTGGCTCTCCGGCCGGAAGGGACGGCTCCGGTAATCAGGGCTTATCTGGAGCACGGACTTGACCGGCAGGGTTCTCTTTTGAAGCTCTTTTACCTGGGTCCTTTTTTTCGCTCCGAGCGGCCGCAGGCAGGAAGGGGAAGGGAGTTCCATCAGATAGGGGCGGAAGCTATTGGCTCTGAAAATCCGGCTCTGGATGCGGAAGTGATTGCTCTGGCTATTCATCTTCTTAAGGCTTTCGGGTTGGAGGGATTGAAAACTAACTTAAATAGCATTGGTTGCCCGTCTTGCCAGCCCGATTATCGAAAGGTCTTAATAAAATATTTGCGAAGCAAGTCTGACTCTTTATGTTCTGATTGCCGGGATAGAACAGAAAGGAATCCTTTGCGGGTTCTGGATTGTAAAAGAGAAAAGTGCCGGCCGTTGATTGAAAAAGCTCCCTCTATAAGCGGCTATCTCTGCCCTGCCTGCGCTGAGCATTTCCAAAGAGTTCAGACTCATCTTGATGATCTGGGGGTTGAGTATTCTCTTGATCCTTACCTGGTAAGGGGACTTGACTACTATACCCGTACTGCTTTTGAGATAGCTTATGAGCATCTGGGGGCTCAGAATGCTGTAGCGGCAGGAGGAAGGTTTGATGGCTTGATTGAAGAGCTGGGAGGTGTTTCTACTCCGGCAGTGGGGTTTGCTCTGGGTATGGAGCGGGTTATCCTGGCCAAGGGAAAAGAACTGGAAATGCCGACTTGCCGGATTTCCGTTTATTTAGCTCCCCAGGGGGAAGAAGCCGGGCGGGAAACGGTTAAGTTATTGCAGCGTCTGCGGGGAGAGGGGATAGACAGTGATATGGATTACCAGGGCCGGAGCCTGAAAAGCCAGTTAAGATTAGCTAACCGTTTGCAGGCTAAGTATGTGGTTATTATCAGCGAAAAGGAAACGGTTATCCTTAAAGATATGCAGAGCGGTGAGCAGGAAGAGATGGAGCAGGGACTTGTAGTAAAGAAGATTAAAGAAAAGTTAAGTTGAACAAGTGCTCCAGTGTTTGAGTGCTCCAGTTGAAGAATGCAAAATGTGAAGGGGATAGATTTAAAAATCAATTTAAAATTTCCAATCTTCAATTTACAATTACGAGCGAAGCGAGTTAAGAAGGAGGAAATCTTGCAGATGAAAAGAGTTTTAGCGGCGGATGCCGGGCAGTATATCGGGAAGGAGATTTTGCTCCAGGGCTGGGTTCATAGGATTCGGCAACTGGGGCAGGTATCTTTTCTTCTCCTGCGGGACAGGTCCGGGGTGGTCCAGACGGTTGTTGAGACGGGAGGATGGGATATCCCTGATGATATTACCAATGAAGCGGTGATTGCTATTAGAGGAGAAGTTGGTGAGGATAAACGGGCTCCGGGAGGAATTGAGGTCCGGGTTAAGGAGAGGGAGGCTCTAAGCGTTATCAGTCCTTCCCTTGAGGTGTCTCCCATTGAAATCAATAAGAAGATTGATCTTTTAAAGACGAACCTGGAGACGGTTCTTGCTTTCCGGCCGTTATCCTTAAGGAATCCGGATATCCGGGCGATCTTCAAGGTGCAGGCGGAAATTATCTGGGCCTTCCGGGAATTTCTTCTCAAAGAAGGTTTTACGGAAATTCAAACTCCTAAGATCGTGGCTACGGGGACCGAAGGAGGTTCGCAACTTTTTCCGGTGCAGTATTTTGAACGTCAGGCCTATCTGGCTCAGAGTCCGCAGTTCTATAAACAGATTATGGTCGGCAGCGGGTTTGAGAGAGTTTTTGAAGTGGGTCATGCCTACCGGGCGGAGGAACACAATACGGCCCGGCATCTTAACGAGTATGTCAGCCTGGATCTGGAGATGGGATTTATAGAGAGTGAACAGGATGTTATGCGGATGGAAACGGGACTTCTTAAGTTTGTTTTCGAACATCTCCGGTCTACCTGTGAAGCGGAATTGCGATTATATAAGGCAGAAATTCCTTCCTTCAAGGAGATACCTCAGATTACCCTGGCTGAGGCAAAAGAAATTCTTAAGTCCCAATATAAAAAGGACCTGGGAGGAGCAAAGGACCTTGACCCGGAAGGAGAACGCCTTATCTGCCGGCATATAAGCAAGGAGACGGGGGAAGAGTTAGTTTATATAACGGCTTATCCGACGGAGAAAAGGCCTTTTTATACGATGCCTTGCTCTGATAATCCGGAGTTGACTAAGAGTTTTGATCTCCTTTATAAAGGGGAGGAGATTACCACCGGCGGACAGAGAATTCACGAGTACGACCGGCTTTTGAAGAACATGAAAAATTTTGGCCTCCGGGCGGACGACTTTGAATTTTACCTCCAGACTTTTAAGCAGGGAATGCCTCCTCACGGGGGATTGGCCATTGGTGCGGAGAGGATTACCAAACAATTGTTGAATTTATCCAACATCAGGGAGGCAAGCCTCTTCCCCCGGGATAGGACCAGGATTAGCCCTTGAAAGATTGTTGGCCCTATGCTATTATTAACTCATATATTGGACGTGAAAAGAGGATTCAAGAGTTCAAGTGGTCAAGGGTTTTTTAGTAAAAAATTTTAGGAAGGGGGGTGAAGCAGAATGTTGAAGAAAGTTAAGGGAACGTTTATCTTGATGATGGCTCTGACAATGATTCTTTTGGCCATCAGCGGGATTGGGAGCACGGCCCAAGCCGGTGAGAGGATATTCCCGGCGTGGTTCTTCCGCTCTCACAGTTCGGAGGATACCGAATTGTGGGGGAATAAAGGTATTGCTCCCGGGGGATATTTTGTCGGAGGTCCTCGGGTGGAAACAGTAGTAACAACGACAGTATCAGAACCAGCAACAACAACAGTCGCAGCAACAACAACAGCCGCAGAAGCAACAACAGGGAAAAGCAAAGAGTTAGTTGCTACTCACAAGGTGGTTAAAGGGGAAAGTCTCTGGTATATAGCCGGGTATAAGAAAATCTATGGGGACCCCACTAAATGGCCTCTGATTTATCAAGCTAATAAAGACAAGATAAAAAATCCTAACCTTATCTATCCTGACCAGGTCCTTAGAATACCCCGATAGTAGAGATGATAGCTATCAGAAATTTCCTTTTTAAGCAGATATAGGGGCTAGAGCTATGAGGCCCATCGTTGCGGGTAGGATGAGCCCGTGCTCCACAGGTCTGTACCGAGGGAGACGCGAAGTTTCTCGTAAAGAGGTAACAGAACGTCTGCCTTCAGGGGAAGGAAGCTTAACTTTGGCGAGTACGAAGATCGGGTTGAGGAATGAGGGGGAAATTCTCTCCCTTTGTGGAAAGTATGATGAGCACCTGAGAGCGGTTGAAGAGAGTTTTAATGTTAACCTCCTGGCTCGGGGTAATGGGATAACTATCAGAGGTGACAAAGATAAGGTTGAGAGAGCTGAGAGGCTCCTGCAAGGATTTCTCAAGTTGATCAGGAGAGGGGAGAGACTTCAAGCGCAGGAGGTTAAACGTGCTCTTAAGATGGTTAAGACTTCCCTGTCTTCTTTGAAAGACACTACTGATATTCTCCGCGAGAGAATAGAAGTATCTTCCCGGAGACAGTATATAAAACCAAGGACCCGGGGACAGAAACAGTATGTTGAAGCAATCAAAAACTATGATATTGTCTTTGCTATTGGACCGGCAGGGACCGGCAAGACCTACTTAGCTATGGCCCTGGCGGTACAGAGTCTTTTGAAGAAAGAAGTAAGTCGCATAATCCTTACTCGCCCGGCGGTGGAAGCCGGCGAAAGGTTAGGGTATCTTCCCGGAGATTTATATGCCAAGGTCACTCCTTATTTAAGACCTCTCTACGATGCTCTCTACGATATGATGGAAGTGGAGGAGATAGAAAAGTTCCTGGACCGGGGAATCATTGAGGTAGCTCCTTTGGCCTTCATGAGGGGAAGAACTCTTAACGATGCTTTTATCATTTTAGATGAGGCTCAGAATAGTACCTCGGAACAGATGAAAATGTTCCTTACCCGCCTTGGTTTCGATTCCAAGACGGTCATTACCGGGGATGTTACCCAGGTGGACCTGCCTTCAGATAAACCTTCCGGCCTTATTCAAGTTCAGTCGATTCTGAAAGATGTTCAAGGAATAGAATTTGTTTATCTCACCGGAGAAGATGTTGTTAGACATGAGTTGGTTCAGGAAATAATCAAGGCTTATGGGAAAAACAACTAATGCCAACTAAGATGAGAAATTTCTGGAGATCTTTTGTTGCCAAACTCGGTTCTTTAAAGCGAGAATGGATACTGAAATGGCTCTCTACCGCTGTGTTCTATATCCTTTTGGTAGGTATAATGATGCCGGGGATGGGGGGGAGAGGGAGAACCTGGAAGGTGGGGGATATCCCCGAGGCGGATGTCAGAGCTCCCTATAATTTCCTTGTCTTCAATAAGGAAAAGACGGAGGAGAAACGCCGTCAGGCGGAGGAGGAAGTCAAGCCCGTTTATGTATTGGATGACGGTCTGGCGGAAAAATTAAATAGGAAAATAACTTTACTTTTCGCAGAGATAGGAGGAGCAAAAGAAAAAGAGGAAAGTTCCCTTTCTCTTTCTCCCTTTTCTCTTCGGATTCTTGAATCTAAGAAAAAAGCTGAGAAAGCTGAGAAAACGAGCCGGGAGATAGTTAAGTTTCTTTTGGACAGAGGGATATTCCCTGAGGGGGCAAGATTTCCCGGGACAGAGAAAGTAGTTATCAAGCCGTCGGGTTCGGGGAAAGAACGGGAAGAGGATGCTAAGCGGATAATAAAGTGGGATTCTCTGAAAGATATAGTGGAACGAAAGACCAAGGAGATGCTTCCCGGAGACCGTCTCTTAGGGATGGCTGTCAGGGAAATTGTAGAGAATGTTATCGAACCTAACTTAAAGTTGGATGAAGAGAAAACCAATAAGCGGAAGGAAAAAGCCAGGAATGCAGTTGTCCTTGAGTATAACCGGATAGAGAAAGGAGAGCGTATTCTCACCGGGGGAGTTAAGGTAACCGCGGCGGATGTTAAAAAACTGCAAGCTTTGCTATCTTCTTCTGATCCCCGGAGGGTGTTATCTACAGCGGGAGGTTTATCTATTCTAACTTTGATTTTCTTCTTCATTGTCGGCATCTATCTTCGTAAATATCAATCGGTTGTCCTGACCGACCTTCATATTCTTTTCCTTCTGGGTTTAATAGTGATCGGAGTGATCCTTATTGCCAAGATTATCATTGGATACGGATTGTCCGGTTATCTTATTCCTGTGGCCATTGCTCCTATGCTCATCGCTATTCTGGTAGAACCCCGCCTGGCGGTAGTAGTAGCTGTGGTTTTAAGTATCTTTATCGGGGTTTTAACCGGGTATAGACTAGACTACATGGTAATCGCTTTAGCGGGAGGAATGGTAGGACTTTTCAGCGTGGCTAAGGTGAGGAAGAGGTCCGACTTAATCAAGGCGGGATTCCTGGTTAGTCTGGTCAATGTAACTGCTATCCTGGGGTTTCGTCTTCTGGATCCTCTGACTCATGAGCCTATTATCAGAGAGCTTATCTCCGGAGCGGGGAATGGGATCATCTCCGCCGTAGTATCTCTGGGGATATTGCCTATCCTTGAGCCTCTCTTTAAGATTACCACAGATATTAAATTATTAGAATTACTGGATATTAATCAACCAATACTGAAGAGAGTGAAGAACGAAGCGCCGGGAACTTACCAGAGTAGTTTAGTGGTAGCTAATTTAGCAGAGTCGGCTGCCCAGGATGTAGGAGCAAATGCGCTTTTAGCCAAGGTGGGTTCTTACTATCATGATATCGGTAAGATAAATAAGGCCTCTTATTTTATTGAGAATCAGAAGCTGGCCCAGGATAAGCATGAGAAGTTAAATCCGACTATGTCCAGTCTTATTCTCATCTCTCATGTCAAGGAGGGAGTAGAGTTGGCTCGTAAGAATAAATTGCCTGAGGTTATCATTGATATCGTCCGTCAACATCATGGAACTACTTTAGCTTCCTTCTTCTATCAGCAGGCGGTGGAAGAGGACGAGCGTCAGAAAGTAAACAAAGATACTTTTCGCTATCCCGGTCCTAAACCTCAGACGCGGGAAGCAGCTATCGTTATGCTTGCGGATTCGGTTGAGGCAGCTTCCCGGACTTTGTCCGAGCCTACTCCCGGCCGGATTAAGAATTTAGTGAAGAAAGTCATAAATAATAAGTTTATTGATTACCAGTTGGATGAGTCCAATTTAGCGCTCAGTGACCTGCATCAGATTTCGGAGACTTTTACTCAGATACTCATCAGCATGTTTCATACCCGGATAGAGTATCCGGATGAAGAACTCAATGAACGGGGAAGAGAAATTGGTGAAGATAAAAAATCAGCAAAGAAGAATAAGAGTAGATCAAAAAATAATCAAAAGGGCCGGGGAAGAAACGCTAAAAAGAGAAGGTAGCTCTCCGGCGGAGGTAAGCATCGTTTTAGTTGCGGATGACTATATGAAAAGCTTGAACCGAAAATACCGGGGGAGAGAAGAAAGCACCGATGTTTTAGCCTTCCCGATGCAGGAAGGAGAGTTTTCCGGTATCCATCCCAGCCTTCTTGGTGATGTAGTCGTCTCGGTGGAGAGAGCCGGAGAGCAGGCGAAAGAATTCAAACATGAACTTGAAGAAGAATTATGCCTTTTAACTATCCACGGGATACTTCATCTCTTAGGATATGATGATCTTACTCCCAAAGATAAGAAAAGGATGCAGGTGAGAGAAAAGGAGATTTTGAAGACAGTGTTCCCGGACTCAAATTGACAAGTGCTCGAGTTAGAAAGACAAACTAATTGCCGGAGTACTTGCTAACTTGCAGGCTGCGGTTTCTGTTTACGGCTATCTTATGTTACTAATAATTCAACTTGCTGGTCTAATCGTCCTTCTTTTGTTTTCTGCCTACTTCTCTGCTTCAGAGACGTCTTTGACTTCCCTGGGAAGGTTGAAAATGAAAAGTCTCATAGAAAGAGAAAAGAAAAAAGCGTCGCTTCTTTCTATCTGGCTGGAGGATCCCAATCGGCTTTTGGCTACTATTTTAGTTGGTAATAACATCGTTAATGTAGCAGCGTCTGTCTTGTTTACCACTATCCTTTTCCGCTTGTTGGGACCGGGGGCGGTAGGGAGGGCAACGGCTCTATCTATAGGGATAATGACTTTCCTCATTTTAGTTTTTGGAGAGATAGCTCCGAAAACTTACGCCCGTCAGAATGCGGAAAAGGTAGCTCTACAGATAATTAAATTGCTCAGACTCCTTTCTCAAATTCTTTCTCCTCTGACTATAGCGCTGGTCTTTGTGGCCAACATCATTATAAGATTTTCGGGAGGTAAGATAACCAAGCCCGGACCTTTCATGACGGAAGAAGAGATAAGAGGGATGCTCAGCGTGGGAGAGGAAGAAGGAGTCCTGGAGGAAAAAGAGAAGGAGATGATCGATAGTATCTTCGAGTTCGGTAATACCAAAGTGCAGGAAGTAATGATTCCCCGTCTGGATATAGTCGCCGTGGAAGCGGGAAGGAGCTTAACGGATATCCTGAAAGTGGCTGTGGATGCCGGTCATTCCCGGATCCCTGTATTTGAAAAGAAGGTCGATAATATTATCGGAGTTCTTTATGTTAAAGATTTACTGAGCCTCTGGGAAAACAAAGATGAGGAGAAGTTAAAAGTAAAGGATTTGATTCGAGCTCCTTATTTCGTCCCGGAGACAAAGCAAGTTAGCGAGCTCTTGCGAGAATTTCAGAAGAAGAAGATACATTTAGCTATCGTCGTTGATGAATATGGAGGAACGGCGGGGCTGGTTACCCTGGAAGATCTGCTTGAGGAAATCGTCGGAGAGATAGAAGATGAATACGATGAGGAGAGAGAGGGGATTAAAATCCTGGGGGAAGGAGTAGCTCTGATTGATGGCAAGACGGATGTTGGTGAGGCTAACGAGAAATTAGATATTGACCTTCCGGAGAAGGAAGGGGTAGAAACGGTAGCTGGATTTGTAGTCGATCGTTTAGGGCGGGTTCCACAAACAGGAGAAGAGCTGACTTATAAGAATCTCCTTATCTCTGTGGTCGAAGCCGATAGAAGACGAGTGGTCAAGGTAAAGATAGTTAAAGATGTTGAGCAGGGTGAGGAAAAGGAAGGAAAAGAGGAAGATGAGGCATAAGATACGGAACAATTTTATTGCCGGACTGTTGGTAATTTTTCCTGTTGCAGTTACAATCTGGATTCTGAATGCTATCCTTAACTTTATTGTTGGTTTTGTGCCTCAGGCGATTGTAGACACTTATTTCAAAACCGCTCCCTGGAATTATCTCTGGAAAGTATTTGCTGTCGTTGGGATATTATTTGCAATCTTTCTCATCGGAGTCTTTGCCAGGAACGTTATCGGCCGTCGGCTTATTGGTTTTGGAGAAAGGATTTTTGCCAGGATTCCCCTGGTAAACAGGATATACCGGGCTTTACAACAGATAGGTCAAGCTTTTTTAGGGGAGAAACGAACCGGATTCAATCGGGTGGTTCTCTTTCAATATCCCCGGTCCGGTCTCTATACCCTGGGGTTGGTGTCGGGAGACGGAGGGGAGGAAATCAGTAAGAAGACGGGAGAAAAAATGTTGACGGTCTTTGTGCCTACTACCCCTAATCCTACCTCCGGTCTACTTATTTTAGTTCCCGAGAAAGATAGTATTCCCCTGAGTATGAGTGTGGCAGAAGCTCTTAAATTACTCGTTTCCGGAGGAACGGTTATTCCTTCCTATGAGGGCAGTAATGAAGAGGAAGTTAGAAAAAAGGCTTAAACAGATTAAAGGTTGTCTTATGAATAAAGCTGTTCCGGAGCTAACTAAGCTCCTTAAGGATTCCCATCCGGCCGATTTAGCGGAAATTCTTAATCATCTGAGAAAAGAAGAGAGAAGGGCGCTTCTTGACCGCCTTAATCCGGAAGAGGCCGCTCAGGTTCTGCCGGAGATGGATTCCGGCTCCAGGGAAGAGCTGTTGGAAAGCTTGGAAGATACCCTGTTGTCCCGGATATTAGAGGTAATGCCTACCGACAATGCGGCTGATATTTTAAGGGATTTACCGGAGGAGAGAGAGAGACATATCCTTGAGCTTATGAAGAAAGAAGAAGCTGAAGACGTAAATCAACTTTTAAAGTACGATGAGGATACCGCCGGAGGGATAATGACCCCGGACTTCTTCGCTCTCCAGGGGAATATGAATGTGGAGGAGGCTATAGAGAAGTTGCGGAAAAGCGATATTGAGTCTATATCCTATATATATGTGGTGGATGATAAAGGACATCTGGCAGGAGTCCTTTCCTTAAAGAAACTCATTACTGCGCCTGGAACAACTTCGCTCAAAGAGATTATGGACACTGAGGTCATCAGGGTAACTACTGACATTGACCAGGAAGAAGTGGCTAACCTGGTCCGGAAATATGATCTGCGGGCTTTGCCCGTAGTTGATTTGACAAATACTCTGGTCGGAAGGATAACGGTGGATGATGTCCTTGATGTTATTGAAGAGGAAGCTAACGAGGACATCTATAAGATGGCTGGAACTGATGAGGAAGAGATGCTCGACCGGTCCATCTTTCGGGTAGCCAGGATAAGATTGCCCTGGCTGATTACTACTTTGCTGGGAACGATAATCTCTGCGAGTATAATCATGGCGTTTAAGAAGATTAGGATTGATGCTCAGACCTTGATTGGTCTTCTGGCCTTTGTTCCCGCGATTACGGCCATGGGAGGCAACATCGGCATTCAATCGTCAACTATCGTGGTGCGAGGATTAGCTACCGGTCGTATTGACCTCCAACATCTCTGGAGGGTGCTCTTCAGGGAGATTCGCATCGGAGCTCTGATGGGGTTGGCCTGTGGGTTTATAGTAGGAGGTATAGCCCGTCTGTGGCAGGGGGAAGCGATTATAGGCTTGATCGTAGCTGTCTCCATGTTTACCGCTATCACGGTGGCGGCTACCATTGGCACCTTAGCTCCCCTGGCCCTTAAACGGTTTAAGATAGACCCGGCGGTAGCTGCCGGACCCTTTGTTACTACCTCTAATGATATTACCGGGCTTCTTATCTACTTTTCCCTGACCGCCTGGCTGCTCTCTTTGGTGAGATGAAATTGGGCTCTTCTCCAAATTTAGTAGAGTAGCAAGGCTTTTTTTTGCTCGCCCTCCTGAAGTGGGCTCGCGTGCGGTGCTTGCTGGCATTCGAAGAGATGGTCGCCTGCCGGCGGGGTCTTACTTGCTTGGCTTTCTTATTCCTCGTCCGCCTGAGGGGCGGACTGCGGCATAACCGCTCTGCACTCGCAAGAACCCCTGGCGCGGCGACCTGTTGAAAATGAGGGGATTTCTGGATAAAAGATGCCTGAAGTGTATATTTTGTGTTCAATTTGTTATACATACGTTGATAATTCTCAACATTTAAATTAATTTATTGTGTAACAGCAAGTTAAGTTAAATTTTTTCCTGATTTTTGAGGTTGGATATTCATTTATTTGAACATATGGACAAGCAAGGGAAAGAGTGCCTTAATATAAAAATGGAATTTTTCATAATCATAAGCCTTTGACAAACAATTACTTAAAAGAAACCATCGAAAAGATTTTTGAAGGAGGGAAGAATCTGGCACGAAAATTGCAGGTTTAATGATATAGAGCAAAGATAAAGAATATGGGTGAATATGGCAGAACAGAGCAATCCCTGTAGAAGTAAAATAGCCAAAGGAACAAGTCCGAGCTTCATTTTCCAAAAGATTATGAGGCTGGGATTTTTTTGTGCCAAAAAGGGAGGGGTGGAGAGATGAACGTGAGGATAAGGAAAAGAGTATTCCGGCAGTTGTTAGGGATGGTAACCATTCTTGGCGGGATGTTTTTGTTATCTCTGCCGGCTCAAGCTATTACCTACTGGCAGGTCGGGACTGGTGATTGGAGCACCGGGGCGAACTGGGACAACGGCGAGCCGACTTCCGATGATTACGCTTATATCAACAATGGGGGGACCGCTCAGATAACACTCAACGACAGGGTCTGTAGATTCCTGAATCTTGGCAGAAATGCTGGTGAAAGCGGAACTGTCGAGATGAGCAGTGGCAGCCTCTCGGCCCGCAAGTACGAAACCATCGGCTATGAGGGCACGGGCATCTTTACCCAGAGTGGGGGGACGTACGGTTAAAAACTCCCTTAGTCTTGGCATTTCCTCCATGGGCAATGGAACCTACAACTTAAATGCCGGTATCCTCTCAGCCAAAAACGAATACCTCGGCGGTAGTTCCGGCACGGGCACATTTACCCAGACCGGCGGGACAAATACGGTCGCCAATGACCTTTATCTTAGCCATGGCTCTCTCTCCGGTGGCAGCGGTATCTATACCCAAAGTGGGGGGACGAATACAGTTGGTAACAAACTTTATCTTGGTAGCTTTACATCTGATAGTAGCGGGAGCTACAATTTGAGTGGTGGTAGCCTATCGTCCGGGTACGAAACCATCGGCTTGGTCGGCACCGCTACCTTTACTCAGAGTGGGGGAATAAATGCGGTTTCCGGTAGCCTTTACGTTGGCAGTTCCTCCGCGGGTGGTGGGACTTATAATTTAAGTTTTGGCAGTCTGTCGACCAATTATGAAGCCATCGGCCTTTACAGCAGGACGGGCGTCTTTACCCAGAGTGGGGGGACTCATACGGTTACAAGCAAGCTCTATATTGGTTATTCCTCCCCCAGCAGCAGTGGGACCTACTCAATCTCTAGTGGCAGCCTCAACGTTAGGAGTTTCTATATAGGTTACCATAGCAGGGGGACATTGCATATTACCGATCCTGCCGCAAACATTACTGTCTCGAATCTACTGAGTTTTGGCACCGACAGTACCTTTACCGCTGTGCCGGGAGCGACCATCCACATGACCGGTTCGGCGCTTGAGAATATAAGCCCTGATCCTGACAATCTGGCGGGTTTGAGCAATCTCGAACTGGTCTTCGAGGGTGGCAGTACCGACATCGATCCCTTTGAAGTGGCCGGCCAGGATCTGGGTGCGGTGATGGCTGGGTTTGACAGTAACTTTGCTCTGGGCACCTTGACGCTGGGCGGGACTGATATCGGGCAGGTTCAACTGATTGACAGTTTCGATAACCAGACTGGCTGGGAAGGGAGTGAAGCTCTCTATGTCTATAACCTGAATCTCGGGACGGGTTCGTATCTGGATCTCAACGGCCTGAATCTCTATTACCTGAATGGCTCGATTGATCCTGCGGCTACTATCCTCGGCGGGCAGCTTACTCCTATTCCTGAACCCTCTACTCTGATTCTTCTGGGAGCAGGCTTGGTAGGACTGGTGGGGTTGAGGAAGAAGAGGTTGGCGAATTAAAGAGGGAGAAAAGGGCTTTCCGGACAGATGTTTATTTATTTAAATATATGGAGAAGTAAGGGAAGGGGTGTCCTAACATAAAAATGGGATTTTTCATAATCATAAGGCTTTGATAAGCAATTGCTTAAAAGAAACAATCAAGATTTTTTGAGGAAAAGGAGAATCTGGCACGAGATTTGCGGGTAATGATTTTGCAGGCAATGATTATAGAGGAAAGATAGAGAAGATAGGTAAATATGGCAAAACAGAGTAATAATTTCTTTAGAAGTAAAATAGCTAAAGAAACAAATCCGAGTTTCATTTTCCAAAAGATTATGAGGCTGGGATTTTTTTGTGCCATGAAATCCTCGTAATCCTCGCAATACTCTCTCCGGGAGGCCGAAAGGGGAAGTTCGCGCCGAAGGTGTGCTAAATTCATCAGCCTAAAGGAATTATCGGATAGAGTTTACCGGATGGTTTTATTGATAATAGGGTGCTTTTAAAACAATTCGTTGTGCCCAGGCGTGGTTACGAAGTTTTCTTGACCAAAGGGGGTGATAGAATTATGCAATAACTTCGGGAGGTGGGAATAATATTTCTATATAAAAATACAAAGGGAGGGAAAAAGAATGTTGAATTTGAGAAAGATTAGCTATCGCTTAGCAGTTTATTTTTGGTGTCTTGCAGTTATTGCTTG
>JAADIA010000092.1 GCA_013151555.1 Nitrospirota bacterium
TTTTGCTTCCTCCTCCAGTTAGCATCAACTATCATATGAGGATACAAAGAGTTAATTATTTTTCAGCTTCAACATAAAGACTCATTTCCGGAAAAACATCCAACGTATCCAAGTCAGGTACTTTTCCTTGCCGAAAAGATTTTCTTTCGATTTTTTTAAATCGTGCTGATTCCAACAAAGTTTTCAAGGACGCATAATCATACATCCAAAAATGCGGTCTAATAAAAAAACACCTTAGTTTAGCTAATCCGGAAACCCGTTCCTTATAAAACTGAGGATAAAAATTATCCACCAAAATATCCGCTAAGATAACTTTTTCGGTTTTGTCTTTATTCATAAGATGCTGTATTTTTCTAAAATAATCTATATCCTTTTCTAGATATTTTTTAACCAAAAGCTCTAAATCCGGGACAGCTATTCTTATTATCCCCCCAGTTTTTAGTATCCTATAACAATCTTTGATTATTTTTTCAGCTTCAAATTTCTTAAAATGTTCCAAAAAATGAGAAGAATATATATAATCTATAGAATCTGGCTCAAAAGGCAATCTTTTTCTACAGTTATGTAATTTCAGATTCTTCGGCCATTTAACGTTGTATCCTTTGGGGAATAATTTCAGTCTTAACAACATTTTTTCAAACAAGGGAAACTTATGCAAAATAGCGAGGATTCCCCAATCTACATTGGTCCAATCTTCTTTCCCAATAGGACCACAGCCTAAATTTATTTTCTTTTCCATATATTGATGCCTCTCCTTTTAGATGCGAATTAACTTTCTAAATTTAACAAAAAGCCAATAATCTACAGGGAAGATAAATATTCTATATTTTAATCTTATCCTCACGATAAGATTCCCCAAGTTAAAGCTCCACTTAAAAAGCAACCGAAAAAAGATATTATTAATGTCTTGCATAATCCAATCTCTTGCATCCAAATCCATCATCCCGTAGATATATTGTTCTAACATTGTAATTAACTTTAGCTGTTTATAGGTAATCCATTTTTGCTTGCATCCTGTATCTTGGAAAATATCTTCAGGACTGTATAATAATTCACTCCAACCTCTTAAAGCTTTCGGCTCATTAAAGCCATATTCTACAGCCTTACGATATAGTTCACTGCCCGGCAAAGGAGTATAAGCATATATCATGAACCTGTTTTTATTTGTAATAGTTAACAGTTTGTCAATTTGCGATAAAATACTTTTTATTTCTTGATTGACTTTCTGCTCATTATGTTTGGGATCGTTTGACCAGGGGATCCCACTCATGTAAGAGAATAAGATCTTAATATTATATTTTTTACATAATTCAGTAAATCTATATATATCCTCAATCTTTGCATCTTTTTTTATTAAATTTAAAACTTCCTGCTCCCCGGACTCCGAACCGGTCAGAATCATCTTAAGCCCGGCTTTCTCCATCAATTCCCACACACCTTCTTCATATTTTACCAATTGCGGAATACGTCCATTCACATTGCCCCACTTAATTTTTATATTTCTTTTGATTAAGCCATTACATATGTCTACAACTCTTTTTTTATCTACAAAAAAATTACTATCATACACCGCAATAGCATCTATGCTATATCTTTTATATAAGTATTCCCACTCATCAACAACACGTTCTGCTGATAAACTAACCCATTTTCGTCTGTTTACTACCGGTTCGATACAAAACGAACAGCGAAAAGGACAACCATAGCTACTGATATATTGCAGCGTTCTATTGCCGTATTCCGTCTTGTTAAGACATTTTTCCACATCTATAATATCGTAAGGCACCGGGGGAAAACTGTTCATATCTTCAATCAAAAATTCATCATTCAGCACTACCTGACCATTCTTTTTAAAAGATACCCCCGGCATTGTTTCCAAACTGTTCAAACCGCCATCGCCCAACCTTTTTACCAACTCATAGAATTTCCTCTCTCCCTGGCCGGCAATAACAATATCAACATTAGGGTCTTGCAGAGTCGATTCAGGCATGATAGACGGATGCCAACCTCCCCAGACAATAGGCAATCCCGGATATCTCTGCCTGACCAAGGAAGCAACTTTTAACCCTTCGGTAATCTGACTTCCCGTCATAGCCGTTATCCCCAGGCATACACTGTCTTCACACTGTTTTAAAGTTTCCTCTATATAGTCATCATCATAAAGAGAATCGGAAATGATTTTCACCTCAAAACCATCCCGGACCAAGAAAGAAGATAGATGGAGCAAGGCTAAGGGAGCGATCTTAACCCTTTTCCCAAAAGAGCTCGCTCTGCCATGAAATAAAACAACCTTATTTTTCATCCTACCACTCCCCCCCTTTTTTTCTCACACATATCTACACGCGCAGGTAGTTTCTATACCACGCTATAGTCTGTTTAAGGCCCTCTTCCAGGGTATATCGAGGAACCCATTCCAACCTTTCCTTAGCTTTATCTATGGCTAAATATTGCCTGTCAATCTCATTTTTGGCTTGTCCTAATATTTCCGGCTCTACATCCGGCCTTCCACATAATCGCGCAATTGTCTTGAATAAATCAAGAACACTTATCGGCCTTCCCGTACCAAAGTTAAAGGCCCCGCCCTTAACATCTTCTTTTTCAATTTGTCCGGCAAGCGTTATATAGCCATCCACAGCATCTTCCACATACATATAATCCCTTTCGGGGGTACCGTCACTACGTATTACGAATTTTTTTTCCTGCAAAATACAACGCATCGCATCCGGGATGATTCTACTAAAATTCAGGTCTCCGCCACCATAAGTATTTGCATTTCTCGTTACGGCAACAGGTAAACCGTAAGACACAAAATAGCTTCTGGCAAGAATATCGGCACAGGCCTTGGACGCATCATACGGATATAATCCAAGCAAGGGGCTTTCTTCGGTATAAGGCAATTCCTTTTGCCCGCCATAGGCTTTATCGCTGGAAGCCACGACAACTCTTTCGATTGTCTCCGTATTTCTACACGCTTCTAAAAATTTCCAGGTTCCTTCAATATTAGATGCAAATGTTGAAAGCGGACTCCGGGTGGCAATCTGGACTAATGCTTGCGCCGCCAAATGAAAACAAGAATCTATGGAGTATTCATTTAAAACCCGTTCCAGTAAAGCCTGGTCCCTCAAATCTCCCTGAACCTGGATAATTTTTCCTTCCAGATTAAATAATTTGTAAGCGGCTTCTCCCTTTATATCCCTTATCAGGATGACAACATTCGCCTTCTTTTCCACAAATCTCTTTGCCAACCAAGCTCCGATAAAACCGTCCGCCCCCGTTATAAATATATTTTTTCCTTCCCAGTTCAGCATCTTGTCTCACTCCCATATTTTCCAAAAGGCTTTCCCTTTGTTCCAGAGTATGTTTAACCTGATATTATCTTTTAATGTATTCATACTCTTCCATTCCCGCTTGTGTTTATATGCACATATTTGTTTTAATTCAACTAATTTTTCAAAAATTTCTTTTTCCAGCTCTCCCAACGTCAGGCAATCGAATATTTTCTTATCCATGACCATGAAACCTCCGTTCATCCATTCATCCAAAAGAGGTTTCTCCTTAAACTCTGTTATTATATTTTTTTCATCTATGGTTACCAAGCCAAAATGGGAGATCATTCTTACTATGGTTATTGTTGCCGTAAGACCCATGCGCTTATGGAATTTTAAAAGGTCAGGCAAGTTTATGTTTGCAACATCATCTCCATAAGCAAGAAAAAAGCTGTCTCCCTTAATTAAGTCCTTTATCTGCTGTATCCTTTCGGACTTAGTGCTTTCCAACCCGGTATCAACAAACTGAATCTGCCAGCCCTCATCATTATTGTTTTCAAAATATTCCTTTATCTTTTCTCCCTTGTAACCCAAACAAAGGATGAAATGATTAAACCCTTGAGAGGCATATATCTTCATAACATGCCATAAGATAGGTCTATCACCTACCCTGATCAACGGTTTCGGTATCTCTTCCGTTATCCGTCCTATTCTTTCCCCTTTTCCGCCACATAGAATAACGACCGGTATATCCATTTTTTCTCTCTTCAGGTGGACTACTCACTGTTCCGGGTCAGGAACAATAACTCTCAGCAATAATTTCAGCGTTCTTTTCACCGAAATACTTTTCGGCATAAGGACGACAATTGACTGTCAATTGAGATAAGACATCCGGATGACAATAAAAATATTCGACCTCTCTTTTTATATTCTCCGTCGTAGGGGCGATAACTCTTCCGACCGATACATCAAGGATATCCGGTATCGCGCCCTTATCAGCGCCGATCACCGGGGTGCCGCATGATAAAGCCTCGATAATCACTTTACCGAAAGCCTCTTCGTATTGTGAGGGGATTACCAGAATATCGGCGGCCTGATAATAAGGAATTAATTGACGCCCGCGGAGCCCCTTCACTAAAACAATATTTTCGGACTGAGCTGCGGCTGTTTCTATAACATTAAGCAACGGACCATCATCACCAATAAAGACAAAGTTTATTTTTTTATTCACCTGTCCGGCAACTTCAATTAATATCTCCACTCCCTTCATTTTAATTAAGCGACCAATGAAAAGAACAATGAATTTTCCTCTTAAACCTACGCTTTCTTTGCTCTCCTTCTTATCCCCGGGTTTGTATATTTCCTGGTTCACCCAGAGATAATAGGTATTCATTTTATGTTCCGGCAAACCAACATAGATTAACTCTTGTTTTGAAAAATCAGCCAAAGGCAGAATTTTGTCAAATCCAGACAACACCCAACCAACCATCTTTGCAAACAAATCTCTTTGTTGTAAGTTATAAACAGCGCAAGTGCTCATTACCGACCTTTTCTTAAAAAACTTTGCCAGAAATTTGGCGATAAAAGCAGCACTTAAACCTTGAGCGTGGATAACCTTAATTTTTCTATGATTTCTAACCAGGAAGAAAAAAATATAAACAAGAAGAAAAGGGGTTAAATAAAGAAATTCCAATAAGGGATAAGGTTCCAATTTATGAAACAAATTGCAACCGAACCAAGACACTCTCCGGATTTCCAAATTTTCCTCTTTTTCATATTTTTTACCCTTTACCTTGGTCGTAAGGGGCTGATATGTGAGAACATATACCATATAGCCATGATTTCTCAAATACTCACAGAGGTCGTCAAGATAAGTTTCTACTCCTCCGATGTTCGGCCTGAAAAAGGGGGAGATTATCAATATGCCGTTTTTGTCTATTGTCCTCTCCGCTCCTTTTTTATTTAAAACATACCTTACCCCCACCCTAAACCTTAAAAAAAGCATTCCTAAAGCCAATAACGGATGTCTTAAAAGCCTTTTCCCTTTTCCCTCCTCACAAAACACAGCAAACAATCTGTACCAAACGCCTAATTGTTTTTTTATAACGGCATCGTCTTTGCCCCACTTTGTTATATATTTATCAAAGGATTGAGAATAATAATTTTTTTTATCTAAATATTTTTTGAGATTAAAGTCCTCCTCATTATGATAAATCGGTGAATTTACAATATCTACCTTGCCGACCCTCCTAATTCTTCTATCAAAGTCCCAATCTTCGGGACCGGTTAGATTCTCGTCAAAACCTCCAAGCTCTAAAAATTTATCCCGGCGAACAAACCTTACACAATCTATTACCGTTGCATTATAGAAACCTCTTTCAAAATCCCGGACCTTTACCCAGAAACCTTTACCAACAATTCTCTCCGGGATATATAAGGCAACATTGCCCTCATTCTCGCATTTTTCTATCCCCTCTTTTATCACGTCTTCGGATAAAATCATATCTGCGTCCAGATATAAAAGATATTTCCCGGTTGCCTGTTTTACTCCGAAATTTCTTTGGGCAGAACGTTCAGGTCCAAAATTGTAAACCTTATCCGTATAGCGCGAAGCAATCTCTTTGGTTCTATCCGTAGAATCATTATCCACAGAGATTATCTCAATGTTATCCCGGGGATAAGTCTGCCTTTTTATGCTCTCGAGGCAATTGGCGATGTTGTGTTCTTCGTTCTTGGTAGTTATGATGATACTAATTATCGGCCCTGGGGCTGTTTCTCCCGGTCCGCCCATATCTTTTTGTCTTCCCATTTTGAAAATAACCCCTTGAAACCCTTCCTAAACATCTCATTTGCTGCGGCTATGGTTAAAATCGAATAGATGCCCGATGATCTTTGCCCCTGCCCGGACGAAATATTTAATATCGTCCATATCTTTAACCGAACCTAATCTTCTCCATACAAATTCGGGATTAAAGGCAACTCCATATATTCCCTGAACTAATTTTGCCACCCTTTCATCCTCCATGGGGATTTTCATCACCGGCTCTTTCATATCATAGCGGTCCCAATCAAGCGTCTTAAGCAAGCCTTTTTCTTTGCATTCCTCAAATAGCGGGGTGCCGGGATAGGGCACAACCATGGTTGCCTGAACGGTATGGGCATAGCCTTTTCTCAAAAGGTACCGACCTAATTTAAGCGTCCTCAGGGCATCTTCATAACTTTCCCAGGGATAGCCGAACATTATGGTTATATGGGGATACAGCCCTGCTTTCCTTGCCGACTTACATGATTCAATGATTACTTCTGCTTTTAGCCCTTTGTCTATCCTGTTGAGGGTAGCCTGGTTCGCTGATTCCAAACCAAAAAGCAAGAGTCGGAAGTTCGCCTGTTTCATTAACTTGTACTCTTCAAAGTCACAGGCCCCAAAGCGCATATTACAATCCAGGAAGACCCTCCTGTTGTAACCTCTTTCCATCATCCCCCGGCAAAATTTTCTCAGCCACTCGCCGCCGGGAAAAGTGCCCGTATCATCCATGATCTCTTTTACCTGGTGCCTCTCGAGAAGCATTCCTATCTCATCGAGAACTTTTTCAGGTTTCCTCACCCGGAAACTGGGGTAGAGCGTCGTCCAGGAACAGAAGGAACATTTATGATACCAGCAGTCCCGGCCCGCCATAATATAAGTTCCGGGGAGGCTTTTATAATTCCCGTTATGGGTGGAATACAGGTGCCATTTTGTTAATTCCCGGTCGATAAAAGGAGAACTGTCCAGATCATGATTAAGCTGGAATTTGCCCGTATCTTTAATCCGGCCGTTATCGCGGAAGTAAATACCGGGTTCTAATTTAGTTGAAAGTTGAAAGTTTCCGCCTGTGGCGGATCCACCCTTGGCGGAGAAAGTTGAAAGTTTTTCCAACCTCTTTTGTTTCCTAAGACAGTTGCATAATTTTAATAATAAAAAATCATAGTCTCCGCCAGTGAGGACAAAATCCACCGGGGAATGATGGAAGCTTTCTTCGGGAAGAGCTGTAACATGGTCACCCATTAAAACAGTTGAAAGTCGAAAGTTTCCGCCTGCGGCGGATCCGCCTTTGGCGGAGAAAGTCGAAAGTTCTTTTAAATCGTTGATGATTTTCCAGTGACGTTTGACAACGGGGGTCTTTGTCTCCAAAGCGATCAGGTCCGGTTTCTCTCTCTTTATAAACTCGAGGAATTGAGAATAGCTCCAGCCTTCGGCGATGCAATCGTTCCAGATAACTTCATGGCCGTCCCGCTTGAGAAGCGTTGCTGCCGAAGCCGGCACCACGGGATAGATATAAGTAGGTTTTTTAAAGACCTGGTACTGCCGGTTCTGGCTGAGGAGAGGTGTGCCCTCAAGGCCTTCAAGAGGTGGATAGGAGATTATTATTTTCATTTTCCTGCCTTAAAAAATCCTTTTATTATCCCGCACCCATTCGACCAATCTTTTCACCCCTTCCCGGGGCGATATTTTCGGGGCCCAGCCTAATCTTTCCCGGACCTTGCTTATCTCGGAGATATAGACTTTTTGATCGCTGGGCCGCCAGTCCCGGAAAACAAGCTTACTCCTTTTGCCCGTTTCTTTCTCCAGGACTTCCAGGAATTCCAGCAGGGAAAGAGTATTCTCGGGACCGCCGCCGATATTGAATACGGCATGTTTGGAATCGCTTTTTATAAACTTATCATAAGCCTCAATTAAATCCTCTGCATAAAGAAGGTCTCTTACCTGCTTTCCATTGCCATATATCGTTATGGGTTTACCGGTTAAGGCCGCAATTATAAACCAGGCCACCCAACCCTGGTCCTCAAAACCAAATTGTCTTGTTCCATAAATACAACTCATTCTGAAAACGGCCGTCTTCATACCATAAATATAAGCATACTCCTGGGTATAGAGATCCCCCACATACTTGCTTGCCCCGTAGGGGGTATGTCCACAGCGATCTATGGGCATTTCCTCTGAAATTCCCTCTCTATCCTTATAGCTATAGCGTGTTTCCAATTCCTTTAAGGAAATTTCATCTACGTTCTCTCCATAAACTTTATTGGTGGAACAATAAATAAAAGTTGCCCGGGGGCAGATTTTTCGGACGCCTTCTAAAACAGTTAAGGTTCCCAGGGCATTAATACTAAAATCTTCTTTAGGCTTTCTCACCGAAGGGGGAACTCCCGGCTGACCGGCAGCATGGATAACGACATCCACCCCTTCTCCAAGAGCGCTTAAAACATCTTTCTCTTCCCGGACATCTCCTTTCATTCTCTCGATATTCTTATATTCTGCCAAATAGTGCCAGTTATATTCCACGCTCTTCTCGTCATAGCCAAACAACTGAGAGCGCCTTAAATTATCTAACACAATAACCTTATCGCCCTTCCTGGCATAATATTCGGCCGCGTGACTTCCCACCAGACCCGCTCCTCCGGTAACCAAGACCCTCATCGTTCCTCCTGAAGTTTGCGGGAGAAGAGCCCTTTGATGAACCAGATTCCATAAGATAGGTGGGTGAGGACTATTCCAAGGAAGACCAGGAAAACCTTTTTAGGGGACCGGTGTTTTAATCCCGTAAGCAGCGCCAGGGCAAGATAGATAACCAAACAAATTGCCCATAAGGAAAAGAAGAGCGGATGAATAAAGCCCAAGGTCCAGCCAAAGAGAAGACCAATGGTTAAAACAGAAGGAAGAAAATAAGAGAATCTTAAAGACGTTTGCGGGAATCTTTTAGCAAAGTAGCCCCGGTGTAAAGCATAGTTAGTTACCTGCTTCAGGTGAGGAAGAAATAATCTGCGGCGGTGGTGATAGATGAGGACATTGGGGTCATATATTATCTTCCGGCCCAATCTCTTGGTGATATCCAGACAAACAGCGGTATCCTCCCCCGGCCAGAACTTGGTCTGGAACCCTCCCAATTCTTCCATAATGGATTTGCGGACGATGAAGTTGCAAGAAGGAAAATCATCAACCAGCCGCTCTTGTGCCGGCGTATACCGGTAACGACAAGTCCCTCCTCCCAGGAGGGAGGAAAAGACAGCTCCACTGGCTTTCTGTCTTAAATCATCGCTTTCCGGAGTTACTGCCGGCCCCCCTACCGCGGCGATATCCTCATTCTTAAAATGTTCCAAGCTATTTTTTAACCAATCCTCAGCTGGATAAGTGTCATCATCCAAGAAGGCTAAAATCTCTCCCCCGGCTTCCTCCATACCTCTGTTTCGCTTCTCGGCCGGACCCATGCTTCCGGTAGGAATTATTCGCAACTTTTTTTTGCTTGACTTTCTTGTCGGATTTAAAGAATTCGCCGGGTTTGTTGCGTCCGGCAGGACTAAGATTTCCAAATTAGGATAGTCCAATTTCAAGCAGCTCTCCAGGCAAACATCAAGCATTTCATTAAACCTCTTCACGGGAACAATAATGGAGATTAAAGGATAATTTGTTGTTTCAAATCTTGTCATAGTATCTCAAGATATACATGCGGTAGAAAATAGCCATGGTATCCCACCAGGTGTTGAAGATGGCGCTCCATCCGATTCTTCTCCAGCAGCGTTTCTTAAAATCCAGGGTTATCGGGATCTCGACAATTCGGTATCCCATATGGTGAGCATTGGCAAGGAGTTCCAGGTCAAAGGCAAACCTCTTGCAGAGCACCTTGGGGAAAACCTTCTTCAAGACTTCATATTTAAAGAGCTTTATCCCTGTCTGAGTATCCCGAACAGGCAGGTTGAACATTATCCGGGTCAGGAAATGGTACCCGAAACTGACCACACGTCGTTGCCAGGGGTAATCCACCTTAGAGCGAGGATGGCGCTTGGAACCGATGACGATATCGGCCCGATTCTCTCTAAGAGCATGAAAAAGGGTTCGAATCTGCTCGGGGTGAAGGTCCAGGTCCGCATCGAGGAAGGCAACAATATCCCCTTCCACATAGCGAAAGGCCTTCTTCATCGCACGCCCCTTGCCGTAGTTGACCATATTTCGTTTGATATGAATATTGGAAAAATTAGCGGCGAATTTCCTGGCTTCCCTCAAGGTATTATCGGTACTGCCGTCATCGAGAACGATGATTTCGTAATCACAGCCGAACCCATCCAGAGCCTCCATTGTCTCCCTCAGGTTGGAGACAATGTGATGGTCCTCATTATGAGCAGGCATTATTACCGATATTTTGCCGTTGTATCCCTGCATATTCTCCCACCTTTAATGAACCTGCTTCAAATAATGTCGCGGATAGTTGCCAAGATCAACAACTTCTCTTTTCCTTGCTTTTTCTGCTCCAGCCAAAGGCGGAAACAAGAATAAAAATAAATGTGCCGCTGATTCCCAGAACGAGGATAACCTGAGGCAAGGTAGCATGAAACCTGCTGAGCAGAATTATATGAAGCATTACCCCTCCCCCTAATCCGTAGATAAATTTCATCCGATGCACCGCTAAGTTATAATAGACCAAAATCGTTGTCAGAGCAAGGGGAATGAGGGCAAAGCCAAATACCTTAAGAAGCGGTGGCACGGTAGCTGCATAGGCCGGACGGAAGATATTTATAATCAGTTTCGGGAAAAGGAAAAAGAAGAGAGCTGCGCCGAAACAGAGTAAAAGAGAATAAATCAAGCTTTGTTTGAGGAGGGGAAAAGAATCTCCCCCCCGGGTTTTTTCCTCTGAGACCTTGGGAAACATAACCGCAGAGACCGCTGCCGGCAGATAGACTATCGTTCTCCCCAGGACGGAGGCCGTGGAATAGTCTGCCGCCAATGTTTTGCTGAAGAAATGTTTTACAAGCACAATATCCACAAATTGGAGGAGGGCAAGGAAGAAGAGCGCCCCGAGTACCGGAAGGCTATATCTATACATCTCCATAAAATCTATTTTCTCCCGGGGGGCGTCCTGCCCGAAAAGAAATTTCAAAGAGAACAGAGCTAACCCCAGGGACACCACCGCTGCGATAATTGAGCTTCCCATGGCTCCCGCAACCCGAAATCCGAAGAAAACCAGAATAATACCGGCAATCAGCCGGGCAGAAACAGAGGCAATCCCATTCACTGCCCAGGGAACGAACTTCTGCAATCCCTGGAGAGTTCCGAAAGCCACCGGGGCAAGAAAAGCCATTCCTAAAGCTATCCCGGTAATAATTATCGGACCCTGGGAATCAATTTTTAAGAACCTGGTAAGGAACCGGCTGGCCACCATGAAGATAATGAGCAGCACACCTCCGAGGAGGCTTACCTTGCCCAGGGACTGGAGAAAAAGAGAGGCGATTTTCTTCTGGTCCCCATTAGCTCTATAATGGGAGACCTGTTTGGCAATAACCGTCTGGATGGTAACTCCGGGAACAGAGATGATCACAAAGAGCGCCAGGAGGCTGGAAAAGGCGGCAAAGTCCCCCGGCTGGAGACCTCTATTCATAAATATCTGAAACAAAAAGTTCCCCAACCCACCAACAATCCCGGCGAAGAACATTATGTTGGCTTGTTTTATCAGACCATCGCTGGATTTCATTAGATATCCTAACAAAAAAAACCTTATAATCACAGATTACCCACCCTCTTGAGGCAGGCAGGGATTATCACGAGATTAGAATTTAAGTTTTTTAAATTGGAAAAATTTTTAGATATTAGTTCTTTTTCTGAGTAAATCTTAGGGGTTATACTTTCCTGCCGTTATTGCAGTTTTAATCTCTAAGTTTCAATTTGAGCAAGCAACGCAACGCCGCTAAGCCGTCTTTCCAGCTTATTTTCTTACCCTCATGGTAACCCCTGCCCCGGTAGGAAACAGGAACTTCCAGGATATTATATCCCTTTTTCAAGGCTTTGGCAGTGACCTCCGGTTCGAACTCGAAGGAAACGGCTTCAAGCTCCAGGGAAAGAAGGATCTCTCTCCTGAAGACCTTGTAGCAGGTTTCCATATCGGTCAGCTTGCTTCCATACAAAAGATTGGTCATAAAAGTCAAAAACCTGTTCCCCCAATGATGACAGGAAACCGGGAATTTATTATTGCCCAGGAAACGCGAACCGTAGACGATATCCGTTTTCCCTTCCGCAATCGGTTCTATAAGTTTATAATACTCCTGAGGGCTATACTCCAGGTCGGCATCCTGTATTATCACCAAATCTCCCCGGGCTTCTCTCAACCCGGTTTTTATCGCCTCTCCCTTACCCTTATTGTGAGCATGGTAAGTTATTTTTATCTCTTTGTCTAAAAGCTTAAGCCAATCCCGGGTCCCATCGGTGGAGCAATCATCTACGATGATTATCTCCTTATCTATATCAACGGCCCTTACCTGCCGCAATATCTCGCTGATGGTATCCCGCTCATTATAAACCGGCATAATAACGGATATTTTTAACCCAAAAACCTTCCTCTCTCTTGGCAACAAAGCCCCCCGGTCATGATGACGCCTTCACCTTTAGCCTTCAACAAGGAAACCCTTTTGGCTACCATCACCCCCATGGTCCCAGGATGATGAGACCCTTCCTTATCTGTAAAAAATTATAGCATACTTCCTCTCTCCGTCAACTGTTTAATGTTTTGTGCAAAACCATTGCAGCCTCATCCGGCATTTCGAACATAGTTATTCCTCTCCTCCCGGATAAAACCGGACCTTGCGTCCTCCGGCCGGGCGAACAAGAAAAGAGTCCTGCCCGCCAGAGACAGGAATAAATCTTTTTTTCTTATTGTTGTCGGACAAACGGCATGATATTATATGGCATAGGAGGAGCAAGAAGATGAAAGTAATTACTCTGGGGACAAGTGGAGCCGTTCCCACCCTGAAGAGAAGTTTGCCCGCAGCCGCCTTACAAAGAGAAGGAGAAATTTTCCTCTTTGATTGCGGTGAAGGGACCCAGATGCAGTTGATGAAAGCGAAGCTGTCCATATATAAAGTGGAGAAAATATTCATCTCCCATCTTCATGGCGACCATGTGGTAGGATTGCCGGGCTTGCTGATGTCTTTGGGGCAGACGCCCCGGGAGAAGCCTCTCTTCATCTACGGACCGAGGGGGATCAAGGATTATGTCCTGGCCAACAAGAAGCACCTCAATTTTCATTGTGAATACGAACTGTTGCTCAGGGAAGTAAAGGAGGGGATAATCTCCGAGGAAGATAAATATCGGTTCGAAGCCGTGGCGCTCGATCATAACCACCTCAGCCTGGGATATGCCTTGATAGAGAAAGAACGTCCGGGAAAATTCTCGGTGGAGAAAGCTAAATCCCTGGGTCTTGAAGAAGGCCCCCTGTTCGGGAAGCTCCAGAGAGGCGAGGACATTAAATTGGAGAACGGAAAGGTTATCCATCCCCGGGATGTCCTGGGAAAACCGCGACGGGGAAGGAAAGTAATCTACGCCACCGACACCCGTCCCTGCCCGGGAGTAGCTAAGTTAAGCCAAGGGGCCGATGTTCTGATTCACGACGGGATGTTCAGCCAACAAGAGGAGAAAGAAGCTCGAGAAAGGGGGCACTCTACAGTGACTCAGGTCGCCCGGATGGCTAAGGATGCCGGAGTAAACAGGTTGATTCTAACGCATATCAGCTCTCGCTATCCCGATGACAACCTTTTGTTGAAAGAAGCAAGAACAATTTTTCCTTCAGCCATCATCGGCCGGGACCTGATGGAGATAGAGGTTCCTTTACCTTAATAACTTTCCCCTAACGCCCTCCCTCTCCGGATTGACAACCGTTATAGCCGGTGGTAAAATGCAAGCACGGGACGCGGTAAGGAAGAAAAGAATCTTTTAAACCTTTTTCCTGGAATTTCAGGCATGTTTTCTGACAGAAGAGTTATTCCGGAGGCCAAGATGACGGAAAAACCAGCCGTAGTAGAGACAAAGAATTTGACTAAGGCATATACAGATTTCTGGGGGCGTCCCCGGGTAATGGCTCTCTGTGGCCTGGATCTCATTATTCGCCAGGGGGAAATCTTTGGGCTCCTGGGCCCTAATGGTTCCGGGAAGACAACGACGATCAAGTTACTCTTGGGGCTTCTTTTTCCCACTGCCGGGAAGGCCTGGATTCTGGGAAAGCCGACCGGAAGTGTTGCTATCTATCAGCGCATCGGTTTTCTGCCCGAGGAATCCTACTTCTACCGGTTCCTTAATGCGGAAGAGACGCTTTTCTTCTATGGCCAGCTATTCGGGCTCCGGGGAAAGGTGCTCAGAAAAAAGACGGATGAACTTATCGAGTTAGTCGGTCTTAAAGAAGCCCGGAAGAGACGCTTGAAAGAATATTCAAAAGGCATGGCCAGAAGGATTGGCCTGGCCCAAGCGCTGATCAATGACCCGGAGCTCATCTTTCTCGATGAACCCACCAGCGGTCTGGACCCTATTGGCTCACGAGAGATGAAAGACCTTATTCTGGAATTGCGCCGGAGGGGAAAGACGGTCATCCTCTCTTCCCATTTTCTGGCCGATGTGGAAGATGTCTGCGATAGAATAGCTATCCTCCATAGAGGCAAGCTGATCAAAAGCGGAGAGGTTAAGGACCTTCTTACAGTTAAAGAGATTACTCAGCTTGAGATTAAAAATCTTTCCCAAGATGGGCTGAAGGAAATACAGGCAGTCATAAGTAAAGTCAAAGGGGAATTAAGCAGCATAAAACACCCCACGGAGACCCTGGAGTCTCTTTTCCTGAAGACCATCGAGGAACATAGCCATGTCGAAGATACTAACGGTAGCTAAGCTTGTCCTTCAAGAGTCCTTGAGAAAGAAAATCCTCTTCGTCCTGGGGCTATTCTTCCTTATTCTCCTGGTCTCTTCCCCGTTTTTAGATACGGTCCGCCAGGAAGATAAAGTCAAATTAGTGGAAAGAATCTCCTTTAGCTCCCTCGCTTTTTTTGGGATTTTAGCAGCTATCTTTCTGCCTGCAGCCTCCCTCCCCGGAGAGATAGAAGAAAAGCTGATTCAGGCAATTATGACCAAACCTATCGGCAGGCTTAATTTTCTTTTGGGGAAGATCCTTGGTTTTGTCTTGATAATCGGTTTTCTGTTCATCTTGATGGGGACTCTGAGCTGGGCTCTCATCCAGATTACCGCTAAAGGAACGGAACTCTCCGCCAAGAGGTCATTTTCTGCTCAGCACCTGACTTTTATAGGAGGAGATTCGGACAAAATTAAGCCTTTGGAGAAAACCGTGCAGGAAGGAAAAATCGCCTGGTTGGTGGGAACGCAGGATATAAAAGCAGTCTGGTCCTGGGAAAAACTGAATAGGTCCTTAACCAAAGGGGAAGCTACCTTTCGGGTGATAAACACTCTCCCTGCCGGGGGTGCCGAGAGCACAAAACTGGAGATAAGAGGATTTTCCCTCCAAAAGATGATCCAAGACCAGAGAATAGTAGTCAAGAGCGATAAGCCCATTAATTTCGCAATAGATATTAAGGACATCAATCCCAAAGACTTAGCAGAATCTCGCGGAGAGTTTCAGATTGAGGTCCAGCGTCTCGATAAGGATTATGCTATCGGCTTAAAGAAGGATGCTGTGAAAATTCTTGCTTCCCCGGGAAGCTTCAATCTCAACTTTCTGAAAGGGATCCTTCTCCTCTTCTTCGAGGTAATTCTCATGGTGGTAATTACCGTGGCCGGCTCTACTTTCTTGTCTTCGGCAGTAACCATCTCTTTGTCTCTCTTTATCTACCTATCCGGACATATGATAGAATTTTTAAAGACCGTGCTTAGAACCATGACAACTACCGGAATTATGTCCGTCCCGTATAGTCAGAACCCTTTAGTGGAAACAGTAGAAAAACATTCCTCCCGGTTGATGGAAGTTTTCACCTTCTTCCTCCACTGGTTTACTACCTTATTCCCTAACTTGAAAAGGTTTGAAGTCTCTTCCTCCATTGTCGCGGGAATAGACGTCCCCTCTTCTTTGTTAACGAGTTCCTTTATCTATATGTCCGTTTATGCCTTCATTGCTCTTATTGTTGCCTACTTATTCTTCCGGCGTAAGGAGTTTTAATGTCTCGGTTAAAAAAGTATATTCCATTCATAGCCTTCATCCTTGTTCTTTTTATGTTACTCTTGCCTCTCCAGGGCAGAATAAACAGATTGCGGGTAGAAAAAGAACTGGTGGAGACAGACATCTTTGAAACAACTACTCCCAGCGATATCTGGGGCACCCTGCTCTTAGCCGGTTTTCGGGGCGTAGCCGTAGATATGCTCTGGGTACAGGCAATAAATCTTCAACAGGAAGGCAAGTTTTTTGAACTTCTTACTCTTTACCAACTAATCCTCGATCTCCAGCCTCATTTTGTAAATATCTGGGCCTATAGTGCCTGGAATATGGCCTATAACATCTCCAATGATATGGAAACGAAGGAGCAGAAATGGCAATGGATTCAAAAGGGTCTGGCTCTTCTCAGGAAAGGTATTAAAAGAAACCCGAAAAGCTATATTCTTTACTTCGAGTTAGGGTGGTTCTATTTTCATAAAGTTGAAGCCGACCCTTACTATGGGGAACAATTAAAGAAAGAAGGAAAGAATAATTATTTCTTAGCTCTTTATTGGTTTAAGCAAGCCTCCAAGATAGAACCCCATCCTTCTTATGTAGAGAGGATCATTGCTCATACCTGGGAGAAGTTAGCCGCTCGGGCAGAAAGAGAAGGAAATATCGAGAAACGGGACGAGTACAGGATTGAGGCTCTCCGGCAGTGGAAAAAGAATGTCAAAAAATATCCTCATGATAAGGTATCCCGGAGTGCTTATATCTACTGGAAAAAGATTCTGGGGAAGGAAAATAACTCATGAAGCTTTTAGCTTTAACTAAAAATGCCTATAAGGAATCTGTCCGGCAGCCTATCTTTTCCCTGCTCCTTATAATCAGCGCTTTCCTTATCTACGTCTCACCCTTCCTGGCCTTCTTCACCTTTGGTGAAGAGGCAAAGATGATCAAGGACATGGGTTTAGCTACAATAACCGTCTGCGGGATTCTCCTGGCTCTCTTCGGGTCTTCTACGGTCATCGCCAAGGAATTGGAGAAACAAACTGCATCAACTATCCTCACCAAGCCCCTCAGCCGCAGTCAATTTATTTTGGGTAAATTCCTGGGAATTATCGGCAGCGTCCTTTTAGCTATCCTTGTTCTTGCCTTGATCTTCTTTCTTACTCTCTATCAAATGGAAAAGAAGATGGATTTTTCCATCTTCCCGGCGATTTTCCTGATCTACTTTCAGGTGGTAGTAATAACGGCTATTTCAGTAGGAATATCTACCCGTACAGGGATGGTGCCTAATATAATCCTCTCTTCCTTCATCTTTATTCTCGGACACTTATCTAATTATCTCGTCAATTTTCTGGAAGGAAAAAGTTTCCTCATAAGCCTGGGAGGTAAGATTGCTTACCTGGTCATCCCAAATCTGGAGAACTTTAACGTTTCCGGAGCCATTGCCGTAGGAACCCCCGTACCTCTGGACTATCTCCTGTATGCCGCTTCCTACGGAGTTATTTATACCGTCATTGCTCTTCTGGGAGCGATAGTTCTTTTCCAGGGCAAGGAGATCAGATAAGTTTCTTCTCTCTTAACTGCAATCAAGATATGCACCTTTATAATTTATCCAATCCTTCTTCGTCACAAGGCTAAGACATTTCTAATCTGCGGCAATCTCCGGCGGGAATGAGGTTCTCAACCTCAGAGGGGAAAGTAAAAAAGAGGTAAGGTTTGTTTTTATCCAACTTTGCCTATACGAAAGAAAACTTCTTTTATAACCTTACCTCCCAGAAGTTCATTAAGGGCCGTTTTTATCTTCTCCTTATGGAACAAGGTTAACTCCTCAACCCAGGGAGAACTATCTACGTTTACCAATAACTTTCCTCGAGAAGTCAAGGAATGGGGACAGGAATGTCCGGCTATTTTTTTTCCTACCCTCTCTTCCCAAAATTCACAGATTTTCCCATATTCTCGTTTTTGGGCTAAATCCAAATCCTCCAGCACTTTATTCATAATAGATTTAATGTGTACGTACTGCATGGCTACAATTTCATCGGCATAATTACATAGAGATATTTTTCCTCGCTGGATCTCTTTTTATCAGCAATAACCGGTCTTATCAAACCCGGGCTTAAGGAATCTATTAACTCTAAACAAACTTCCTCCTCTTCCTCGTTTTTTAAGAAGGCAAGCATATAAGCAGGATTGAAGGCTACACTTATTTCTTCCCCTTCATAATCCAAGTCTAACTCCTCCCGAGCTTCTCCCACTTCCGAGGCTGCCGTTGCTAACAAAATCCTATTTTTACAAATATCCAATCTGACAGAGCTGGACTTCTCACTGGTCAGAACGGAGACCCTCTTTAAAGCCAATAAAAAAGGCTCTCTTTTTAAGATTACCTTTTCCTTACACTTCTTAGGGATAACTTTCTGATAATCGGGGAAATGTCCTTCAATAAGACGGGAAACAAGCATAATATCATCTAAATGAAAAGCTATTTGATTCTCTCCCAGAATAATATCTACATCCCCTTTGCCTTCATCCAGAATACGAGATAACTCATTAGAAGCTTTAGTGGGAACAATAACTTCTCCTTCTACGTCTTTAGGTATCTGTACTTTTCTCTCAATATAAGCTAACCTTCTTCCATCTGTGGAAACCAATTTCAGCTTATTTTCCTTAATCACAAACAAAATTCCGTTCAGGGCATACCTGGCTTCATCATGAGAAACAGCAAAAGAAGTCCTTTTCAGCATATTTTTTAATATATCCTGCCTTAAGGTAAAACTTTTTTCTTTTTTCAATTGAGGTAGCTCAGGAAAATCTTCTTTTTCCAAACCGGAAATCTTAAAGACTCCTTTCCGACATTCAAGGGTAATCATTTTATCCTTTACGGTAAGATTGACTTCTGCTTCAGGCAATTCCCGAACAATATCTCCTATTTTTCGAGCTGGAACAGTTATTCCCCCGGTCTCCACAACCTTTGCGGGAATAAGGCATTCTATTCCCGTTTCTAAATCAGTGGAAGATAAACATAGTCGGTCTCCTCTTGTTTCCAGAAGTATATGGGAGAGAATAGGTAAAGTAGTTTTACCTGAGACTATATTCTGGACGACTTGAATTCCTTTAGATATATCGGACTTTGAACAGACTATTCTCATATTACTCTCTCCTTCTTTCTATTATTATTTATCCTTTATATATCTAAAAACTAAGGATAATAATAATAAGGTCTGTTGATATGTTAGTAAACTGATTTCTCTCGTTTAAATAGTTAAGTTAAGAGTGGTAATAACCTCTTAATAAAGTTGCTTTCTTATTAACTTTATCCCCAAACAGAATTTTTCCCCCAAAAAACCCTTTTTATCTACAGGCTATCAACAAAAAATACAAAACTTATAATAGACCGGTTAGCAAGATATTTTCTTTATTTTAAAATCAGCACTCCAAAACGGGAAGGAGTGTGAAATCCTCCAAAAGTAGGGGACCAGAGGGTTTTCTCACGCGGGTTCTGAGCTCGCGTGCGGGCAAGCTCGAGCCCCATCTTCATCCCTGTTTTCGGGGACGTTATCCCAATTGTTTTCCACGGTATAGCGACTTCCAGGGTCCAAGCCCCGGCCTCACGGCCGGCCTGCGCCAGGTAAGTACCATTCCAGCTTCTATCCTGCCCCCAGCCATCGTAAATTACCGCATCGGCATTGATGGCGAGATGATAATAGGTCTTCTTGTCAAGATTGGTATCCAGAAAAATCTCAATGGAGTCATCACGCCAGATAGGGCCGTCACGTTCTTTCACTTCTGTCACCAGACCGGGTAAATTCGGTTCGAGGCAGCGGAAGGAGAGGTAAAGGTTCTTATTATCATAGACCAACCGGACCTCAGTGGGGTAATTTGTGCTCCCATTGGCGTTAGGTAAGAGGAAGTTCGCTACGACAGAGCTCTTTTTCCATGCCGGGTCATTAAGCTTTCCATCCAGCTTCGGACCGGCCTGCACTCGGATGGCTTCAGCAACCCGGGTTACCTGAGAAAAATATTTTTTGGCCTCAATGGGAAGGCGGGCGGAAGATTGGAGTATCTTTTTACCTTCCATCAAGACGACAGAGTCCATTTTAGGCAAGGGGAAGATTTCTTCGGGAGTGCCGGTGAAAGAGACTTTGAAGGTTACCTTTTTCTTTTCCCCCGGAGCCAGGGTAACGGTCTGCGATGCCGGAGATATCGCCCAACGGCTGCCCCGGGGAAAGCGCCACGATAAAACTTCTGCTATCGGCCATGCGGAAGTATTCTTCTGGGGTATCTGCAGGAGGGCGGATACTTTCGGTCCGGCAACAATCTTTTTGGCACCGTTTATACTTAAAGCTTGCTTCAGGGCCGTCTTGACCTTGGTATACGGCCACTGATCGATGATTACTGCCGCTCTCCTCTCTTTCCAGAGGGTTCGGCCTCCCACGGAGAGGTTCCATATTCCTACCGGTAAAGGATTTAGGGCTTCTATATTGGTTAGAGAGCTGCCCGGCGGGGTCGGCAGCACCAGCCGCTGTTTCTGGCCCGGCTCCACGGAAATTTCTACCCTGGTCTCAGGCACCTGCCAGGGAGAACCGGGAGGGATCTCCCATACCAGGGAACCACTTATCTTTTCCTGGAAAGGATTGGCAATGACTATCTCCAACTGTTGGGGAAGCCGGGTGGCTCCTTTTTCCAGACGCAGGCGGAGCGGTTGCAAGGGGGATAATAAGGCTCTCACCTTTTTCAGAAGGGCCTCATTGACGATCTCTTCATTTTCGATGTACCCCGTCCGCACTACGGCCGTGGAAATCTTATCTCCTCGCACTGTTATCATAAGATAATGAAAAAAACTGCCGGTAAACTCGGACTCGCTCATCCCGGCTCCCCCGCCTCCGCTTACCAGGTAACGGACGCCGTCCCGCGTCGGATCCTTGGTATATAAATGCGCATGGCCGGCAAATACGGTATCCACCCCATACTTTGCCAGGAGTGGATGCACCTCTTTCAGCCAGTTAGAGCGGCTGTTGCTCCATAAAGGTTTATGCAGGAACACAAAGGTCTTCTTGGCCCCCTGGTGACGCACGAGGTCCTTCTTCAACCAGGCCAGTTGCTTACCGGTAATACTCTTGTTGTTTCTCTGTTCCCAGGGGTAGTCGCTGTCGAGGATGATGAAATGGTATCCCTTATAGTCAAAAGAGTAAAACTGGGGAAAACGGTCCCCGTAACGTTCCAGATAGACCTGCTGCATGGTAGCATTGCTTACATCGTGATTGCCGAGGACAAGGAAATAAGGAACCTTGAACTTGGCGACGGCAGCATCAAAACCGTCCCACATCCTGGAAATCAAATTCTTGTCAGCAGTATAACCCCAGACGAGATCGCCAAGGATAACCACAAAATCAGGGTCCAGAAGGTTGATTTCATTGATGGCCCGGTAGAAAATCGGCGGTTGGGTGACTTTATCTCCCCGACCTCCCGGGCGGTTATCTCCGATGACTACGAAAGTAAAGGCCTCATCACGTGCCGGCACATTAATAATGTTGGCGGGGGAGGGCGGAGAAAAGCCGCTTAACAGAAAGATAAAGGCTATCCCCAGTACTATCTCCCGGGCAATCCGGAATTTCTGCATTATCTCTCCTCCCAGAATCCCCCTTTTTTGCTTGGGGATTAAGTTATCCCTCTCGGCCCGGCTTCGCGAGCCGGGGCCTCTTGCAAGGGAGAGCCCTTTATTGGCCTATTTTTTTCTTGATCTGGTTAATGGCTCGCACCAAGCTGGCATCCTCTTTTAAGTTGTTTTCTATCTTTTCACAAGCGTACATTACGGTGGTGTGGTCACGACCTCCAAAAGCTTCTCCTATCTCGGGCAGGGAGTTATCGGTCAATTCGCGGGCGAGGAACATCGCTATTTGGCGGGGGAAAGCGACCATCTTGCTTCTTTTTTTAGCCTGCATATCGGAAGGTCTCAACCCGTAGAAATCAGCGACTTCCTTCTGAATTAACTCGATGGACATCCTGGTTTGTCTTTCTCTTTCCGGGACAATATCTTTGAGAACTTCCCGGGCAAGACTTAAAGTTATCTGCGTCCCGGTGAGAGAAGCATGGGCAACCACCCGGATGAGGGCGCCTTCCAGCTCCCGGATGTTGGCTTGTATCCTGTCGGCAATAAAGAAAGCCACTTCCTCGGGGAGGTTGACTTCCTTGTTTTTTAAAATAGCAACCCGGGTTTCTAACGTGGGAGGTTGAATATCAACTACCAGGCCCCATTCGAAACGGGAGACCAATCTCTCTTGCAAAGTTGGGATCTCTTTAGGGGCGCGATCGCTGGAAATAACAATCTGTTTGTGAGTGTCATGTAAGGCATTGAAGGTATGGAAAAATTGCTCCTGGGTGGTTTCTTTTCCGGCGAGGAATTGAATGTCATCGACAAGAAGGATATCTACAGTCCGATACCGATTACGGAAACTTTCTGTGGTTTGTTTTCGAATAGAATCAATCCAGTGGTTCACGAAAGTTTCCGTTGAGATGTAAGAAATTTTGGCTTCGGGCCTTTTTCCTCTCAGGAAATGGCCGATAGCTTGCATCAGGTGGGTCTTGCCCAATCCCACCCCTCCGTAAACGAAGAGAGGATTATAAGCCTTGGCAGGAGACTCCGCCACCGCCAGGGAGGCGGCGTGGGCGATATGGTTGCTTTCTCCGACGACGAAATTGTCAAAGGTGTACCTGGAGTTTAAATATATTTCATTAGGGGAAAGACTCTGGGGCTTGGCCGGCCTCTCCCGGAAGGACTCGGCGGGAGAAGGAGCAATGGAGAAAGTTACTTTTACCTCCGCGTTAGCCAAGGAGGACAAAGTATCGGTAATCAAGGCTAAGTAATGTTCCTTGAGCCAGTCCCGGAAAAACTTGCTGGGGACTTCTAACAAGAGAATCCCATCTGTGAAGGAGTTAAAATTAACCCTTCGAAACCAAGTGTCAAAGACCTGCTTGTTGAGCTTCTTTTCTATAATCCTCAAAGCCTCATCCCAAAGCTTTGCGCTTTGTAAATTAGAAGAAATGTGCTCTAACATGCAATAACCTCCTCGTTTCTTCCCCCTTTTCCTCAACTTATCCACAGGAAGTTCAGTTGGAAAGGAGCGGGGGATTATCTTTGGTCAAGAAAAGCCTGAAAAAGGGAAAAAAGGCAAGTCTTTTAAAAGCTGGATTTATATCCCTTAACAGTGGCAGCGAAGACGATTACCCGACTTAAGCTCTTTTATGATAAGTGGATAGCATTATAATAAGCAATAAGGCTTAAGCCTATGCCCGGTCTTCCAAGGGAAGGAAAACATTTCCTTCCTCGACAAGCCGGCCTTAGGGTAAAATGGATCCCGATAAACTTATTTTGTCGCTGAGAAAGAGCGCTTATCCCCATTTTTTACACAAAAACTGAAGAGTTAGTTTGCGGGCTTTCTTTCCTGCCCTTAAATTTTAGCAAGGGAGCTCCTTTTTGGCAAGAAAAAAAACAAGGCAACCCTGCTTTTATTAAGCGACAGGAACAAGAAGAAAGTTATAAAAAAAGGGGGGGGAAGCTCAAGGGAAGAGAAAAGGTGCTCATTGTGAGATAAAATAAAAAAAGGGGGGGAGAGAAAAACTGAGAGGATTGAAAAAGCTTGAGATGGGGTAGTAAGGAGATGTCTTCCCCGGGAAAAGCGCTAGGCGTTGCATGGCCGGTCAAGGAAACCAACAGGCCCGGGAGGGGGGGTGCTCTCCCCGCCGACCATGCGACCTACGCCCGTAATAGGGACCAGTTATCCTCTTTGTCTTTGCCTTCTCCGGTTCTCCGGCAACCCCACAAATTAATGTTGAATCCGGTTCTCTATCTTTTTCACTTCCCCTTTTATTTTCTTTCCTGTCTTAGAAGTGTCATTCTTAAGCCTTCTTTTTATCGTCTCGCTCTTTTGGGCAATGCGGCGCTTTGCCTCTTGGAAGCGTTCTGAAAGAGCTTTTTTCCTGATAGATCCGGCTTGCTTCCGGAAGGCCTTTGTCTGCCCATATCCCAAGAGCTTATTGAGTTCTAACTGCGCTTTTGCGTCTTTGATAAGCTCCAGCGCTCTCTTCGGATTTTTCTTCAAAACACCATTTGCTTGATCCAAAAGAGCTTCTGCCATTACCGCCGGCAGCGGGATAACTTCCGTTTCGGTAATGAGTGAACCAACAGCATCCAACAGAGTTTGCCCGGCTTTTGCTTCTTTCCCCTTCTTGAGAGAAAGAACGGCGTTGTCGATGTAATCCTTGTAGGTGACGAGAGGGATATTTTCCACGCTCACGTCAATCTCACTAACTAAAGGAAGCAGCAATTCCCTGGCCATCTGCGGGTCGTTTGTGTTTAGAGCTTCTTTAGCCCCCCTTATTAGTTCTTTTGCTTTTGCCGGTGTTTCAACCCCAACGGCCATGTCTATATATACATTCACCGGCAACAAATCTTTCCCTTTTTTTGTTACTGCATTAAGATTCTTTGCCGCTTCAAGCAAAGTGCTTTTAGCTTCGTCGGCCTTTTTATTCCTTAATAGAGATAAGGCTTTATAGGTTAATCTGACTCCTGCCGCCGCCTCTTTAGATACCCCTTTTTGCGCTTTTGCCAGAGCCTCTTTTGCACTCTTATTAGCCGCTTTTTGTTTGATCCCGGTAGTATCCGCAGCGAATGCAAAGAAGGATGATAACAAGGCTGAACTTATTAATAAACCCAAAAATATTCTTTTTAGCGATTTCATCTCTTATCCCTCCGCAATCTTGAAGTGGTTCTCCTCTGCTTCGGTCTTGTTTTTTGCCCTCTTAATCTTTCCGGGCCCAATTTACACTAACTACAGCTATGTCCATATGTTAGGGTCCTCTACACTGCAAATGCAGGCAATAATTATCCATCTTCCTTCCCTTCCCCTGCGAACAAAACAGCTCTCTCGTCTCCAACTAAACAGATGCCGATATCTTTACCCCTCCATAATGGGAGAATCTGCGCCACCCGGTTCTTTTGCCTGCGGTTCCTTATCCAGGACAGCTTTTACCTTCTTTAGCAATTCGCGCAACCCTTGAGACTTGTCGTAATAGCCTGCCGCCCCTTCAACAATCTCTTTCTGGTCCTCAAGAGGATAAACACTACAAACGATGACCTTTACTTTTTTGTGAAATAAATTCATGACTTCATGTAATTCGCTTCCGTCCACCCCGGGCATGTTGATATCAAGCAGCATAATGTCTACCTTTTCCCTGAGCAAAATCTCATTTGCATCTGTTGCTTTAGAGGTGGCAATGACCCGGAACCCTTCTTTGGAAAAGAGCTGAGTATAAAGACTTCTTATCCTCTTTTCATCATCGACAATTAAAATTGTTTTCATGGCTCACCTCCTTAGGATTGTTGTTTTCTTACTGTCTTTATATCACTATGAAGATAAGCGGAAGGTTAAAACAAGATTAAAATTTTCTTATTTGGGGGAGCTTGGGTTAAGCTAAGGGCAGGATAACGGTGAAAGTCGTACCTTCATGCAACCGGCTTTTGACTTTAATATCACCCTTATGGGCTTTGGCGATGGAAAGAGCGATACTTAAACCTAATCCGGTTCCGGGCTCAGCTGTTTGTTCATCTTTACGGACCCGAAAAAATTTATTAAATATTTTAGATAAGTCCGCGCTGGAAACACCTTCTCCCGTATCGGAAATATCAACATAAGCCTTTGAATCTTTTACTCTTATTGAAATACCGATTTCTCCTTTTCGCGGGGTGAATTTGACGGCATTGGTAATTAAGTTTAAAAACAGGCGGCGCAGGTGGACTCTGTCGCCATTTACAAAAATATTCTTTTTGGGAGCATCCAATTTCACTTCAATATTTTTCGATGAGGCGAACACTTGGCTGTGTTCGTAAATTTCCTCAAGGAATTGAATGAGCTTAAATTTCTCAAACTTGAAGACATCCGGCTTATAGTCGAATCTGGCCAGAAGAAGAATGTCCTTAATAACTCTAATTGTCCGGTCGGTTTCCTCCAGACACTTCTCCAGGACATTTTTATATTCTTCGGGGTTTTCATCGCCCTCTAAGACCAGTTCAATTTCTCCTTTAATGATCGCCAGCGGTGTTTTTAGCTCATGGGCTACATGAGAACTAAATTCACTAATATGGTTGAAGGACTGCTCTAAACGGTAAATCATGCCATTAAAAGAATGCACCAGATGTTTCATCTCCGCATCTACCTGCTGTTCCCCGATCCTTGCAGTTAAATCTTTGTGAGTAATGTTGTCGGCTAAATTCGCCACAGCCAGGACTGGTTTAAGGGCATCACGGGCAAATATACTCCCGATAAAACTTGTTAAAACAAGAACAACAATTACGGACGCAATAATAAAAACTAAAATCTTGTTTAATATTTTCAGAACCGGTTCTAACGGTGTGCCGACTTCTATAACCAACTGCGAACGGTGATAGGAAACCGGTAAGGCGATTGCTCTCAGCTTGAATTTGTCGTTGAGCAAGGATTTATAGGAAACCTCCCGGGAAAAAGAAGGGAACTGTTTCCGGAACAAAGAGTTTATCTTTTGCGTAAAATTATTTGAGACCAAAAGAGCGTGGCCCTGAGTGTTTGCCACGCTGATATAATCATTTTTGAGGTTCAGGGTTTTAATTTCTGATTTCCATAAATCATCAATAACTACGCTCTGATTCTTGCTTATCCCCTTATTGCTCAACATCTGCAGGATCCGGGCAAGGGGGTACCCCTCACTGTGTTGGATCTGCTCATATGCGGATAAAATACCGGCAATCTCTTCGGCTTTGATTTTTAAATCTTCATCCAAATCATGATAAAGAATGTTGCGAGCGCCAAAATAAATAACCGAACTGAAAACAGTCAGGATTACGGCTAAAATCACCGAATATAAAACGCTCGCTTTGAAGCGGATAGAATTAAATTGCACATCATCCTTCTTTTAGCATATAGCCTGTTCCGCGCAGGGAATGGATAAGCTTTTTATCAAATCCGGCATCGACCTTTTTGCGCAGGTAGTTAATGTACACATTAATGACGTTGGAAAAGCTGTCAAAATCATAATTCCAGACATGTTCGGAGATCATTGTCCGGGTAACAACCTGGTCGGCATTAAGCATTAAATACTCAAGAAGGGCATATTCCGTACCGGTGAGTTCAATTTCCCTGCCGGCACGCCTTGCTTTATGGGTCAGTTGGTCCAACTCTAAATCCGCTACTCTAAGCTTGGTAGTCTTAACATTATTCTTCCTGCGTATCAAAGCCCTGACTCGGGCCAAAAACTCTCCAAAAGCAAACGGTTTGGTCAAATAATCATCTGCGCCGGAATCCAAACCAGATATCTTGTCTTCAACTTCATCCCTTGCCGTGAGCATTAAAACCGGCACGTTCACTTTCTTTTTTCTCAGTTGTCGGCAGATAACAATACCGTTTTCGCCCGGCAACATGATATCCAGCACAATCAGGTCATAAGGATTGCTCTCGGCCATAAAAAGCCCTTCTTCCCCGTCATAGGAGACATCTACCGCGTACCCCTTTTCCTTAAGCCCTCTTTTAATAAAACTTGCCACTTTCTTTTCGTCTTCGACCAGTAAGATTCTCATCTTCTTTTCCCTGCTCCCAAGAAAAATTCGCAATCCCGAGAGTAAATACCCTTTTTATACTCATCGGTAATTGTCCGAAACGCCCCTAATCCAATTGATTCCGACCTGCGGTCAGGTTAATCACCCTCCAGGAACTCCAGCGGTCAATTTGAGCCCCGGACAAACCGGACCTGAGCGAAGAGAGAATAAAATCCGGGTTGCCCAAGAGCGCTAAAGGAATACGAAAACTCACCCCATTCGGTTTGAAGGCGAAAGCAATTCCCGTCCTTCTGATTAACCGGCCCTGATTATAAACGTACCCTTTGTTGGAACGAAAACCTATCTTAATTTTTGGCATATCCTTAAACGCTTTTTCTTTCTGATAACCGAATAAGTAAAGGGTTTCCCTGATAGTGCCGGTCTTTGACCGGCGCTTTACAAAACGGATCTCAACCGTCAACCGGCTGTCTTCGGAGCGGAAAGAGATATTTTTTATCTTTCCTTCTCCTTTGAGGGAGTAGTTAAGTCCCACCCCTAAAGGGATTGCCTTAAAATCTTCAGAAAAAATTTCGTTGGAGCGAACAAAGGAAAGAAGATAATCCCGGCTATATCTTATCTGGCTTTGGAACTTCATTACCGCCAGCCTTTTTTTCTCTATCTGAGCAGGGTTGAGGGGGAAGGAAAACCAGCTTAAATTCAGAGCACCTAATTTTTCCGGGGGAAAAAGCCTCTTGTCAGGATGAAAACCCCGGGGACTCGGCCAGCGGCGATAGTGGACCAGATAAAGATAAATTTCCGGTTTTGGGATTTCTTTCCCCAGGTCCCATAAAGCAACCTTAAGGAATAGATACATGCCGATATGGTCACCATGCTGGTCCAAAGGATGAGAACAAAATATCTTAGTCGGCCGAAACTCTCTAAGAACATTCTCTATCTCATTTAATATCGCCTCACCCGTATAGGGGCTATTTGGGATAACCCCTTCTCCCTCTGCCGCTTGATAAAGTCCGGTCAGAGAGTCTTGATATTCGTTGCCCCGACCCCAGTGTTCAACAAAGATAGGCATAATGCCTGAATCCGGATAATCTAAAAAGATAAGCCGGGTTTCGTCTATTCCTAAAGTACCCAGGGCCTCGATCGATTCCTGTTTTCTCACCTGGCCCAATTTAATAAAGGCCTGCTGTTTATCCTTAAAGAAAAGTCTTTTCTTGTAAGTTACCAAAGAGATAGGATTATGCTCCCCTTCGGTTAGATAGAGGACCTTTATTTTAGCCCCGGTCTTTGTCGCCTCCTGGATAATCCCGCCACAGCCGATTACCTCGTCATCGGGATGAGGGGCAAGGATGAGTATCCGGTCATTTTTGGTGAGGGAAAGATTGGTAAGGGAATTCTCCGTCCCGGCTGCGGAAATATTGGTAAGCAGGCCCCAGAAAGATAATAAGGACAACAATGAGCTTAAAGCATGGCGCTTTTGAATAAACCGGTTCATAATTATCAAGGCAGAGGTTTACTTGTTATAACGACCCGGTCTCTATTCTTGTATACCACAGAGTTCTCCCGTTTCCCTTGGGTGAGCCGGTTAATGCGTCTTAAATCCGATTCCTCAACTACACAAACGATATCTTCTTTGCTTAAAAAGAATTTTTTTATTTCTGCATCCGTGCTTAAAACATTCAGAGGATGGGGGGTATAAAACGGCTGCTTGTCATCAGCAATTACCACTACCGGACGATTGGTATAGTAGTGTACCCCCCGCACAAACATCTTACTCCCAAGAATCTCCTTTTTAACGGATTTATCTTCAGGTATTTGAGATAATAACAGCTTATCTGAAAAGGCTCCTTCCAGTTGGGGCATAAGATAACCGAAAATCAAGATCATTACAATAGATACAGAAGCAACGTTTACGATAACGGCTTCTTTAACTTTCTTGCCGGATAGTAAAAACGGCGAGCAGGAGATCGCGATAGCGAGGACAAGTTCAATTCCCAAAGATACCGGGAACAAGCCGGGGAATTTTTCTTTAATCCAGAACAACGAAACCCCAAAGGCTCCCAGGAAAACCAGGGTGAGCAGGATAGAGCTCAGGAAAGCCGGGCTGAATTTCTTCTTAGCCTTGGAATCGGATTCTACGTCTACTAACGCTTTGGCAAATAATAAGCACAGGGCCGGGAATAACGGCAAGATGTAGCTTATCAGTTTTGACTGGGCGAAGGAGAAAAATAAGAGCGTAAACCAGAACCAAATATGCAAGAATAGTTTTGGGTGAGATAAAGACCATTTCTTCCTGGAAAACATGAAGGGCAACAAATTGCTCCAGGGGAATAGGCCCAGGAAAATAACTGCCGGGTAGAAATACCAGGTGTTATTAGACCGGTGCTCAGCGGTAATAAAGTAACGCTGAACATTCTCATGGAAAAAGAAACTGTAAAGGAAACCCTTCCCGAACTTTAATGATATAAAACCATACCAGGGTAAAGTAACGACAAAAAACAACAACCAACCCTGCCAGCATAAAAGGAACCTTCGCCATAAAGCCCCCTCTTTTTGGATAATAAAGAAAAGGGAAAAGACCGAGAAAGGGATTATTATTCCGATGGGACCCTTGGTTAATACGGCCAAACCGGTGAAAAGATATGCAAGGATATAGGAATTGGTCTTATTTTTAGTATGACCTAAATAAAAGAAAATCATACTTAAGAGAATAAAAACCGTTAAGACAACATCCGTCAGCACAATCCGGGAAAGGCTGAGGTAAAGGAAGCCGGTAGCTAAGATTAAGGCCGCATACAGGCCGACCTTACGGGTAAACATTAATTTGCCCAGGAGAAAGGTAAAGACAACGCCTAAAGCTCCGAACAGGGCCGGAAACAATCTTGCCGCCCATTCCGTGATGCCGAATAATTTAAAAGAAAAAATAAGCAGCCAATAAAATAAGATGGGTTTCTCAAATTGAGGATACCCGAACATAACCGGAGTCAAGAAGTTATGCCCCTGCAGCATCTCCTTTGCCGTCTGGGCATAGAAGGTTTCATCCGGGTCGGTAAGACCAATACTGCCCATTCGATACGAATAGATTAAGAACGAAAAAACAATGAGGAACAAGATAATAGGAGTGTTTTTATGCACAACCCCCCCTTTTTTTATTCTTTCCTTCTGGGTATCTCCCTCCGGCCCATCCGCTCGGTTCCAATTTTAGGAGGGGGATGAATTAGATGAGCTGGTTATATACTACCAAGCGAAGAGGTTGCTGTCAAAGAAAAAGGGGGAAGCGATCCGAGAGAGCATCTTCAGAGAAAAATCCCTATACCACAAACTTATAACCCACGCCTCTAACGGTGATAATGTAGGAAGATGCCGACCGCAACTTCTGGCGCAGCCTCCGTATGTGAACATCAACAGTCCGGTCGATTACGAGTTTTTCCTCACCCCAGACTTTATTCAGAAGCTGCGCCCGGGTAAAGACTCTGCCTGGATTAGAAGCCAGGCACTTTAAGAGATTAAATTCCGTAGAGGTAAGTTCGAGAGGTTTCCCCTTCAGAACAACCTCATGTTTTGTGGAATCAATCCCCAACGCCCCGACTTTAATGACCTTTCTTTCCTCAACCCTTGCAGATAAGCGCCGGAGCACCGTTCTTACTCTGGCGAGCAATTCCCGCACCTTGAAAGGCTTGGTCACATAATCATCCGCCCCCAACTCCAAACCGGCAACGATATCCGCTTCCTCTCCCTTGGCCGTGAGCATAATAATAGGAATCCCGGAAGTGCGGGGGTCCCTCTTCAGAATCCGGCAGACCTCTAACCCGTCTATCCCGGGCAACATGATATCCAGAAGAATCAGCTGGGGCAAGTCCCCCCGAAGGCGCTTGAGAACCTCTTCACCATCATAAGCAGTAATTACCCGATACCCTTCTTTCCCCAGGTTATATTCAATCAGTTCCCCGATATCCTTTTCATCATCAACAACCAAAATCTTCTCTCTCGCCATTTTCTTCCTCCCAGATATTATCAGGAAAGGCAATCCTCTCTGTCTATCTGATTGCGGCAGGCATTACCCGCCCCTAAAAACGGTATTTTTTCAGGCAAAGCACCTCTTCCGGAAATAAAAGGCTAAATTAACCAGGGATATTAATACCGGCACTTCTACTAAAGGGCCGATAACCGCAGCAAAAGCAGCCCCTGAATTGATGCCAAATACCGCCACGCTAACGGCTATAGCCAATTCAAAATTATTGCTTGCGGCAGTAAAAGATAAAGAGACCGTCTTTTTGTAATTCGCGCCGACCTTTTTGCTAAGAAAAAAAGATATTATAAACATCACCACAAAATAAATCAAAAGCGGGATGGCTATCCGAAGAGCATCGCCGGGTAGCTTGACAATATATTCGCCTTTTAAAGAGAACATAACTATAATTGTAAACAGCAGGGCAATTAACGTTACCGGGCTTATCCTGGGGATAAATTTTGTTTGATACCAGACCTTCCCTTTGATTTTAAGGAGCGAAAACCTGGTGAGCATTCCGGCGATAAAGGGAACCCCCAGATATACAAACACACTTTTAGCAATTTGACCCATGGTAACTTTAACGACTGCTCCCTTAAGTCCAAACCAGCCAGGTAGTACGGTAATAAAAATCCAGGCATATATAGAATAAAGGAAGACCTGAAAAATAGAATTAAAAGCCACCAAACCCGCACAATATTCGGCATCACCTTCGGCAAGTTCATTCCATACTATGACCATTGCAATACATCTGGCAAGTCCGATCATGATTAATCCGGCCATGTATTGCGGATAATTTCTTAAAAAAATAATAGCCAGGAAAAACATCAGAACCGGACCGATTATCCAGTTTTGCACCAGGGAAAGCGCGAGCACTTTCTTATCACGAAAAACATCGCCAAGCTCTTCGTATTTGACTTTTGCTAAAGGTGGATACATCATCAGGATTAGCCCGACGGCTATGGGAATATTGGTTGTCCCCACCTGGAATTTATTCCAAAAATCGACAATCCCGGGGATAAAATATCCCGAACCAATGCCGATAAACATAGCAATAAAAATCCATAAGGTAAGATAGCGGTCTAAAAAGGATAACTTTCTCACGGTGCCATTAGGCCTTTCCTCCTCTGTTGCCCTGAGCCCGAGGAAGTTCCTCACGCGGGATATCAAGGCATTTCCTCATGTTGGATATATCCTCTTTAAAGGAACGATCCTTTTTAAAGCAGCTCTTCAATATCCGGTGGACAGACTTCTCCAGTTCGTTCTCCGGACAGGCTAAAGAGTAGAAAATCCACAACCCTTCCCGTCTATCATGAACCAACCCCGCATTTCTTAAAACCGTAAGGTGGCGGGATACCCTGGCTTGACTTAAGCCTAAGGCAGCTTCAAGTTGGCAGACGCAGAGTTCTCTTTCTGAAAGAAGCACCAGAATCCTCAGCCTCGTTTCATCAGAAAGGGCCTTGAAAATAGTCAGTTCCTTCTTCATTGCCGGGCCTCGATATTCTTATATTCGATTACAGGCATATAATACCTGAAAAGAAAATTCCTGTCAAGAACAAATTTTAAAAAAGGAGGACGTTTCTAAAAAGTCTTGACCCGGCAAATTAAACTTATTGACATTTGTTCCTTGCCCTATTATAATGCTCTGTCAGCTTCAAGGAGGAGGAATACGCATGAAAAGGACTTATCAACCATCTAACCGTCGGCGTAAACATCGGCATGGTTTTCTCGGACGAATGAAGAGGAGGGCGGGGCAGCTGATCTTCAACCGTCGACGGAGAAAAGGGCGAAAAAGGTTATCTGTCTGAATCCTGGCAAAGGAGGAAGACCGGGAAGAAAAGGCAAAAGCATGGAGAGCAGCTTTTCCTTTAAAAAAGCGGAGCGGCTCCGGAGAAAAGTTGATTTTGAGAGAATTTTTTCTCAGGGAAGAAGGTTTAGGGAGAGCCACTTCCGCTTTTATGTTCTTGACCGCACCCTCAAATCTTTGCCCTGTCCCGGCAAGAGAACCGGCCCGGCCCGGATAATAGCCGGGGCCGGAGAGAAAGAAAATAGAATTGGCTTCATCGTCGGCAAGAGAGCGGTGGATAAGGCGGCGGTGAGGAGAAATCGGGTGAGACGGCATTTAAAGGAAGCCTACCGGTTGAATAAGAGCAGGCTGAAGGCCGGGAGAGACTTGGTGGTGGTAGCTGAAAAAGGAGCCGTCGGACTAAGTTTCCCTGAGGTGCAGAGAGAACTTCTTCAGCTGTTCGGGAAAGCAGGGTTAATTCTTGAAGATGAGTAAGGTCATTATTTTTCTTATTTCTTGTTACCAGAAATGTATTTCCCCTCTAAAGCCGCAGAGTTGCCGCTTTTATCCTACCTGCTCGGCATATGCCCGGGAAGCCATCCAGAAGCAGGGACTTAAGAGGGGCGGATGGCTGGCCATAAAGAGAGTTTTTCGTTGTCATCCCCTTAACCCCGGCGGATATGACCCGGTAAAGTAAAGGAAACGGAGAAGAGATTTTTATGGAGAAGAGAGTCTTTATTTTCATTGCTATTTCCCTGTCGATCCTCTTTGCTTATAATAAATATTTTGCCCCCAAAATTCCCGAGAAACTACCGGAGCAAATCAGCCGGCCGGCGGTTACTTCCGGGACGCTGAAACCGGAACCCTCCAGCTTGAAGGCTGCCCCGGAGGGAGTGCTTGCCGAACCGGAGCAAAAAGTTGAGAAAATAGAGGGGAAAGATGTCGTTGTAGAGACTGATTTATACCGAATCGTTCTGACCACCAGCGGGGCCAGGATCAAGAGCTTTCGGTTGAAGAAATACAAGGAAGCGAAAGTCAAAAAGGAAGTTCTTGAAAAGAATCTGGCCCGGATAGAAGCTTCTTTGAGAAGAGAGCAAAAGCCCGGGGAGAGAAAGAAGTTAACCAGAGAAAGAGACCGGCTGCAGTATTTGATAAAGAGGAAACCCGTTCCCGGAGAAGGTGTGGAATTAGTGCCTTTCGACGGCGATTTTTACGGGCATTATCCCCTCACCCTGTCTCTTCCCGCCCTTGATAAGAAAGGGAGATTGAACGCCGCCCTTTACGGAGTGAACCGGGAGAGTTTGAAGCTGGGAGAAGGGCGGGATACAGGGTCAATAGAGTTCCGTTACCTGACGCCGGAAGGAATCGAAATAATAAAGAAGCTCCGTTTTTCTCTCGGGTCCTATCTCATCGGGGTAGAGATTAGCGTTCGGAATAATTCCTCCCGGGCGATAAACGAAGAGAACTTCCTGGTTTCTTATGGGCCGGGTATCGGATTGCTTAAGAAAACGCAGGTGAGGAGCCGGCAGGTCTCTCCCTTTGCTACCTGGGTAAATGGGAAAGTGCTAAGAGACATAGCCGGGAGAGAGATCGGAAAAGGGTTTATCAAGAAAACGACAATGAAGTGGGGCCAATTCCTGATTCATCCCGGTCCGGTGGGTTGGACGGCTTTGCGGAATGCTTATTTTGTCGTAGCTCTTATCCCCAAAGAGACCGCCGGAGCGCAGCTTTTAGATAATGAGGATGAAACGCGGAAGATAGCTCTTAAAATGCCTCCCTTCTCCCTTGCCCCGGGACAGGATATCAGCGAAAAGCTTTCTCTGTACCTGGGTCCTCAGGATATGGCTGTTCTTCGTAAGAGCGGTTCCCACCTGGAGGCGATAATTGACTTTGGCTTCTGGTCCTGGATAGCCAAGCCTATTTACGCCCTTTTGAAGATATTTGATAAGTGGCTCGGCAATTACGGTTTAAGCATAATATTGCTCTCTTTCGTAATTAAGCTGGTTTTTTATCCCTTTACCCACAAGAGTTTTGAGGCGATGAAAAATATGCAGGAGGGCATGAAAGCGATCCAGCCGGAGATGGAAGCGCTCAAGGAGAAACATAAGGATAATCCCCAAAAGCTGAATAAGGCTACCATGGCCTTATACAAGAAGCGGGGCGTGAACCCCCTGGGCGGGTGTAAGGGCGGTTGTCTTCCGATGCTTTTCCAGACGCCCGTATTCTTTGCCCTTTATGCCGTCCTTTATAATACCATTGAATTAAGACAGGCTCCTTTCATTCATGGGTGGATAAACGACCTCTCTGCTCCAGACCCTTACTTTATTCTTCCTGTTCTCATGGGAGGAACCATGTACCTTCAGCAGAAGTTGACCGGCATGGGTGGGTCCGGCGGTGCCCAGCCGGATCAGGCCAAGATGATGAGCATTATGATGCCGGCGGTGCTCACCTTTATCTTCTTCCGGCTCCCGGCGGGGGTAGTTCTCTACTGGCTCTGCTTCAATGTCTTTACCAGCCTCCAGCAATTGTTGATAAAGAAGAAGTCGGAAGCCAAAGCAAAAGCGAAAGCCTGACCTGTTCCCGCTGATGGAACTAATGCAAAGACCAAAGGCCGAACCCTAACAACCTTTCCCGTTTAGTTATATTGGATATTGATGTTTGGAATTTATGTGATGTTTGGTGCTTGATTATTGGTTGTTACTCTTTTTAAGTGGTTGAAAGAATGCCCTCTTGCAAGGAAGATACCATTGCCGCTATCTCTACCCCTTTAGGAGAAGGAGGGATCGGTATTGTCCGCCTCAGCGGGCCGGATTCTTTAGCCCTCGCCGACCGGATTTTTCGGAATAAAGATGGCAAACACCCCTCCCGGATGCCTTCCCACTCTCTCCATTACGGGCACATAATAGCTAACGGGAAACTCCTGGATGAGGTGCTTCTCACCGTTATGCGCGCTCCCCGCACCTATACCCGGGAGGATATCGTGGAGATCAACTGTCACGGAGGGATCGTCCCGTTGAGGAACGTCCTGGAGTTAACCCTTAAAGAAGGTGCCCGCTTAGCGGAACCGGGGGAATTTACCCGGAGAGCTTTCCTGAATGGAAGGATTGATTTAGCCCAGGCAGAAGCGGTTGTGGAGACGATTAAGGCCAAGACCGACTTAAGCCTTCGGGCGGCAATGTCCCAACTAAAAGGAAATTTATCAGCGCAAGTGGAGGGGATGAAAGACTGTTTGCTAAAACTGATAGCAAATGTGGAGGCATTTATAGATTTTGCCGGGGAGGGCGGAGGGGCGTTCCGGGAAAAGGATTTAAGCAAAGAAGTGGAAAAGTTAAGGGTTGAGCTGGCCGAGCTGCTGGCTTCGGCCGAGCAGGGACGGGTATTACGGGAGGGAATCAAGACCGTTATTACCGGGCGGCCGAATGTGGGGAAATCCAGCCTCTGGAATGCGCTCCTGGGAGAGGAGCGAGCCATTGTCACGGCTCTTCCCGGGACCACCCGGGATGCCCTTGAAGAAATGGTGAATGTCCGGGGGGTTCCTCTCCGCTTGGTAGATACGGCCGGGATAAGGCGGGCTCGGGGAAGGATAGAAAGAGAAAGCGTAGTTAGAAGTCATCGCTCTCTTCAAGAGGCAGATCTTGCCCTGATCGTTTTGGACGGGTCTGCCCCCTTGGCTGAGGAGGATAAAGAGATCGGGGAAGAGTTAAAGGGGAAGGAAACTATCGTCGTTATTAATAAGATAGACCTCCGCCAGGGCCTAAAGACCGGGGACGTGAAGAAAACCTGGCCCGGCAAAAAGATAGTCCGGGTTTCCGCCACTCAAAGGGTCGGCCTGCCGGAGCTAAAAAAAGCTCTGGCCGATATTGTCTGGCGGGGAGCCGTTCCGGCTCCGGAAACGATATTGGTGACCAATGCCAGGCATAAAGAGGCTTTAGCGAAAGCCGGAGAGCGGTTGGGGGAAGTGAGCGTCGGTCTCAATCGTCAACTTCCGCCCGAGTTTATAGTAAGCGACCTCCGCTCGGCCCTGAACTCTTTGGGGGAGATTGGAGGAGAAACGGCCACGGAAGAGATCCTCGACCGGATATTTTCCCAGTTCTGTATCGGCAAGTAGTAATAGTCACTGCGTGATGGGAACAAATAGTCACTGCGTGACGGGATAGTTCGCCGGTGGCGAACGGGGATAGTCAGCTGACGCTGACGGAAAACGCTCTTCCCGCCCGCAGGGCTAATCCCGTCCGCCGTCGGCGGACTAAACCGTGAACGGAGGGAACTATTCCGTGAGCGAAGCGAACTATTCTTTAAGGAAATTGCTCCGGGAGGGGGCGGCATCGGTGGGCGCTCCTTTGGAGGCGGAGCAGGTGGAAAAATTCCTTCTCTATCTGGAAGCGGTTAGGGAAGGGAATAAGAAGGCGAACCTTACCTCGACCAGCAACCGGCGGGAGTTGATCTTGAAGCATTTTATTGACTCCCTCAGCTGTGTTCCTCTGCTTCCTCTGAATCCGGACATTTCTCTCCTCGACGTGGGAAGCGGGGCCGGATTTCCCGGCCTGGTCCTGAAAATATACCGTCCGGATGTTCATCTGGCTCTGTTGGAGGCCTCCGGGAAAAAATGTGCTTTTCTTGCTTCTCTGATAGAGAAGCTGAAGCTAAGCGAAACGGAGTTGTTGAGAGACCGGGCGGAAATGTATGGACAGGAGGTCCGGCACCGGGAGCATTATCAGGTAGTCGTCTCCCGGGCGGTAGCCCCCTTAAAGGTCCTGGTCGAATACTGCCTTCCATTTGTAAAGAAGGGAGGTCTCTTTATCGCTCAGAAAGGCCCGAAAGGATACGACGAGCTCCAGGAAGCCGCTGGCGCGATAAGCCTCCTGGGCGGCAAAGTCTCCGGAATCCGGGAAATAACCCTCCCCGCCGGAAACGAGAACCGCCTGTTAATTTCTCTTACCAAAAACAGCTCCACCCCCTCCAAGTATCCCCGCCGACCCGGCATCCCCAGGAAAAGACCCTTATTAAGAAGGCCGGGGTCAAATCTTTCATCTTGATAATCTCTGTTCAATCCTTTGCATGAGGAGGGAAAGATTTCTCTCTTCAGCAACTTTTTGCTTTAATTTTTTCCTTCCCTGACTCACCGTGCTATAATCTACGCCCATTAGTTTTCCTATCTCTATTCCTTTAAGCCCTCCCACCCGATACAACAACTCCATCGCAACCTGCCTTATTATCCCTTTTTCTGCTCTGATCTCACTAAGCGTCTTCCCCGTTTCTTCCCTTATCGCGTTTAGTATAGCGTCTTTTGCCTTGTAGCTCAGGATCCTCTTAACAGCTGGAACCTCTCGCGTTTCCCGGCCAGACAATTTCTCTTTTACCCAGCCTATGAATTCATCGCTACCCAGAACACTTCCCCCGACAATTCTTTCTCCAATGTCTATCTCATTAGAGATGTCCCCGCATATATTTGTCCAGTATGCTTTCCTTCCCTGCTCGGTAT
>JAADIA010000067.1 GCA_013151555.1 Nitrospirota bacterium
GGTGAAATGAGATTATGAAAAATAAGTTTATCTTGACCGGGCTACTCTTACTCGGTCTGGCCGTAAGCTTGGCTCCTTCAGCCGCAGCAGTACCGTTCGTCGTGGATAATTTCGAGAGCTATAGCGGGAGTATCCCTAATGCCTATCAGACCGGTTGGCTGGAAACCTCATGGGCTCCTACTTTTAGTAGCGCCCTGGAGACCAATCCCGTCAATGTTGGCGAGGGTCAGCAATCGATGCTGCTCGAGACATATGCCGCATCGGGCGGAAATGGCGGTTATATGGCCCATAGGTTCGTAGGTACAGTGGACTGGAGTGGACAGACGGATATCCGGTTCTGGGCCAAGGGAGATGCCGGTGGTGACCCGGGTGCTGTATACAGAATCTGGATTGGGAATGTAACCGGGAGCAATGTCTATAATAACATTGCTAAGTCGAAGGTGAGGCTTCTCTCTGATTTGGATTCGAGTGGAGAGTATGTTACCCTTACTCTGGACGCCAGTGATACCAGTGTATGGGAGTCGGGGTCTACCTTAAATCTGACCGCGGTAAAGAGAGTTTGGGTTTCTCTGTACAGCTATAATGGACAGGGAGATGGAGGAAATCCGTCCAAACTCTGGGTGGATGATATCCAGGCTATCCCGGAACCGGGGAGTTTATTCCTCTTAGGAACGGGTTTGTTAGGTCTGGTATCCGGTCTCCGCCGGAAGATGAAAGGGTAGGGAAGAACGTTTTTTTTCGGAGATGTAAGTTTTAGCTGAGGTGGTTTTTTTACTGCCTCAGCTTTTTTTTGGTTTGTAGAGGCCGGAGGCCGGGGACAGTCCCCTCAGGCGGCGTAAATCGGGACAAGTTCCCTGGGGATCCGAATTGGACAACAGTCCCCGGGAAGCTTTCTTTCTTGACAGATAGCCTTTGACCGTGATATTCTTTTTTTGGAAAGAAGGTTTCTTTTCTTCTTGCCCACGTAGCTCAGTTGGCAGAGCAGGGCTTTCGTAAAGCTCAGGTCGCCCGTTCGAACCGGGCCGTGGGCTTTTTTTGAATATTCGGAGAGAAAAAAACAGGGATAGCCATGGGGATGAAGATTACTTTTATCGGTGCCGGAAGTCTTGAGTTTACGCGTAAGCTGGTAAGGGATATATTAACTTTTCCTCTTCTAAAAGACGCAACTTTCGTCCTTATGGATATAGATAAGGAGCGGCTGGAGTTTGCCGGAAAGGCGGTTCAGGCTATTATCGATAAGGGCCAATATCCTGCCGGAGTCAGAACTACCTTAGACAGGAAAAAAGCCCTCAAAGGAGCCGACGTAGTCCTGTGTACCATTCTGGCCGGAGGAGTACAGGTATGGCGACATGATATTGAGATTCCCGGGGAATATGGGATTGACATCAATATCGGAGATACCCGGGGGCCGGCAGGCATTTTCCGGGCATTGCGCACCATCCCGGTAATGCTGAGTATCTGTCGGGATATAGAGCGTTATTGTCCGGAAGCGGTTTTGCTTAATTACACAAATCCGATGTCCATGTTATGCCGGGCTATGCAGAAAAGAACATCTATCCGGGTGACCGGGCTCTGTCACAGTGTTCAGGAAACGGCAGGAATGCTGGCCGGATGGATTAAGGCTTCTCCTGATAGGGTTACTTACCTCTGTGCGGGGATTAATCATCAGGCCTGGTATGTTGAGTATAAAAAGGATGGCAAGGATGCTTACCCGTTGCTTCGCCGGGCGCTTAAAAAAAAGACGATTTACAAGAAGGAAATTGTCCGCAATGAGATGTTTCTGCATCTGGGTTACTATGTCTCCGAGTCCAGCGGGCATAATTCCGAATATAACTGGTGGTTTCGCAAACGTCCTGACCTTATTAAGAAATACTGTCTCCCGGGCACAGGCTGGAATCCCGGAAAGCATGGTTATATCCTGAAGGAATATCTGAAAAGGGAAAAGACCTGGAAAAAGGAAGTAAAAAAGTGGTTTGAGGAAGGAGCCCCCATACCGCTAAAGAGGGGAAATGAATATGCGGCTTATATTATCAATGCTTTGCAAGGAGGAGAAGTCTTTGAATTTAACGGTAATGTTCCCAACACGGGAATTATAGATAATCTTCCCTCCGGGGTATGCGTGGAAGTGCCGGTGGTAGCTAACAAGCGAGGATTCAATCCCCTGCATGTGGGAACCTTACCTCCCCAATGCGCTGCTCTCAACAGTATCAATATTGCAGTTGAAGAGATGGCTGTTGAAGCGGCTCTCACCGGAAATCCCGGGTTGGTCTTTCAAGCTATTGCTTACGATCCTCTTACTGCCGCCGTCCTTTCCCTGGCCGAGATTAAAAAAATGGTAAAGAAAATGTTCCGGAAGAACCGAAACTATTTACCTCAATTTAAAAGTATAGAGATATAATCTTTCTTAATCCTGAATGCGGTTCCGTCTGTAATGGGCCCCTATTAATGGAAACAGTCAAGGCAAAGAGAAATAAATATTAAAGAGGATAAAGGAAAACTCTTGTGTGGATGATAGTTGACGGGTACAATGTTCTGAGGTCAAGCGGACGTCCTGTTCCTTTGAAAGGGAGCAGTTTCCAGGTGGAACGGGAAAGGTTTATCGAAAGCCTGGGGCATTATCGGGGACAAAGGAAAGATCGGGTAACGGTTGTCTTCGATGGTTTTCACTCCGACCGGGATTTCCCCGATACGGAAAAGCGGGGAGGGGTAGAAGTTATCTTCTCGCACCGGGGGCAAACAGCCGATGATGTTATTAAACAGATGGTCGAGCAGGCGCCTAATCCCCGGGACATAATAGTGGTATCATCCGACCGGGAGATATCCGATTTTGTCAAGAGTTTAGGGGCTTCGGCAACCGGGGCCCGGAGCTTAGCTGACCGGCTGCTCGGGTTCCCCGAGGAAGAAAGAGTTCAGGGTTTGGAAGAAGAAATGGATAAGCCCGCTTACTACGAACGTTATATTAAAGGATATCTGGGGGAAGAGATATCTTCCTCAAAACCGGTTAAAGGTAAATCCCGCCGGTCTCGCCGGGACCGGTCTTCTCTTAAACTCTGGCGGACTGGTAAATGAAGCGAGATGAGCTTATCCAGGTAAGAGTAATCCCTAAGGCCAAGAAAAACAATCTTAAACAAGAAGGAAATAAGCTTAAGGTATATCTTACCGCTCCCCCGGTGGAAGGGAAAGCCAATAAGTTGCTTGTAGAACTTTTAGCTCAGCACTTCAAGCTAAAAAAATCCCGGATTAAGATTGTAAAAGGGGAGAAAAGCAGGGATAAGCTTGTTCGGATCGGAATTTAGTTATAAAGGAAAGATTGAAAGATGCTTAATGTTCTTCTCTTCCTGATTACTATTATAACGACCCTTTTCGTGGGAACGTTGCGGAGAGGAGGAAACCCTCTTCAGGACCTGAGCAGTCTCCGTTTGGGGATGCCTTTCTCGTTTACCCTTATGAGCATCCTTTTAGTTCATGAACTGGCTCATTATTTTACTTCCAGACGGCACAAGGTAAAAACCAGCTTGCCTTACTTTATCCCGGCTCCTACCTTCCTGGGGACTTTCGGCGCAGTTATCAGGATGAAGTCGCCTATGCCCAACCGTAACGCTCTCCTCGATGTAGGAATTTCCGGGCCTCTGGCCGGATTTGTTCTTTCCCTCGTAGCTATAGTCATCGGACTTAATTTATCTCCGGTAATAGGAGTTACTCCTCAAAAAACGTTGGGCTTGGGAAGTTCTCTTCTTTTTTCCTTAATGGCGCACCTGGCAAAAGGGTCCTTACCAGCAGGATACTCTATTGCTCTTCATCCCATTGCTTTTGCCGGCTGGATTGGATTCCTGATTACATCTATCAACCTCCTTCCTGCCGGGCAGCTTGACGGAGGACATATTGCTTATGCTCTTCTCGGCCGGAAACATTCTCTCGTGGCCCGGTTTGTATTCTTTGCCATGCTCGGTCTCAGCTTGTTCTGGATAGGCTGGTTTATCTGGGCGATTCTTATCTTTTTCATGGGAGAGAAACATCCTCCACCTCTTGATGATATAACACCCATAGATAAGAAAAGAAAAGTCCTTGCTCTTATCGCTTTGCTTATCTTCATTCTTACTTTCATTCCCACTCCTTTCGGGTCTCTCTGAGCCCTTTTTTTCTTGCTACCTCTCTTTACTTTTTGTATAATAAGAACTTCAGTATAAAGGGGGGCGAAAGCAAAGTTAAACCGTTCCATCGTTCATAAAATTTGGAGTGCGTATCGTTGAAGAAAGGAGTCAAAGCAGGGATAACCCTTTTGCTGATGTGTTCCGTCTGGGGAACAGCATATGCTCGCTCTCAGAGCAACAGCTCCTTTAACCTCTGGCCTCTTTTATATTATGAAGGAAAAGAAGAAGCAGGGACGGAGACAGGGGAATTTCTCTGGCCTTTCATCTCTTTCGAGAGCAGTCCGGAGGAATATACCTATGCTTTCCGGCCTCTGTTCATCGTCAGCAAAGAGAAAAAAAAACTTCTCCGGGAAGTCCAATTCCTCTGGCCTCTCGGGTGGTATAAGAGCACCCCGGAAAAGAAAAAACTTCGCCTTTTTCCTTTCTTTTATTATAATAAATATACGCTCCCTGACGGGGAGGAAAAGAGCGATTATACCCTTCTCCCTTTCTTTTTCGGCAGTCATTCGGATAAGGGAGACGGTTATTTTGCTTTTTTTCCTTTAGGAGGCCGGTTAAACCGGTGGTTGGGGAAAGACCGGGTGCGTTTCTTTCTCTTTCCGCTCTATGCCGATACAGCTAAAAGAGATTACCGGAGTTGGTATGTCCTTTGGCCTGTCTTTTCTTTTGCCAAAGGGAAAGGAGCAGGAGCCTACCGCTTCTGGCCCTTATTTGGACATGGCTATAAGACGGGCGAATATTCAAAGACTTTTGTTCTCTGGCCTTTCTTTAATTTCCAGAAGGCGGGGTTAAGCGGAGACAATCCGTCAGAGTCGCTGATGATGTTACCTTTCTATGCTTATCAAAGGTCTCCGGGAAATCGGACCGAAGCAGTCCTCTGGCCTTTTTTTACTTATACCGATAACCGGCGGGAAAATTATAAAGAATGGCATCTTCCCTGGCCCATCTTCTCCCGGACCAGGGGTGCAGACAGAAGAGGTGATGAACTTTGGCCTCTTTGGGGATACCGGCGGAAGGGGGACAGAGAACGTTTCTATGCTTTCTGGCCTCTCTATTGGTCTATGAAAGAGAATTCCGGAGAAGTGGAGAAGAGAAAAAATATAGTCTTGCCTGTTTACTGGAGCGAAAGAGAAACCTGGCCGGAAGAGAACAAAAGTGCTTCCTATACCCGGGTCTGGCCCTTGCTCAGCTATGAAAGAGGTAAAGATGGTGCACTTAAATTGTCTATTCTTTCCCCTCTCTGGTTCCGGGACAGGGATGGTTTTCAAAAAAACTATTCTTCTTTCTGGACCCTCTACGAATACAGAAAGGACCGGGAGGGAAACCGGTTCTCGAAAGGTCTGTGGAGGTTATACCGGCATGAAAGGACGAAACGTTCTCATTCCCTGGAGTTAATTCATCTCTTTGCTTACCAGAGAGAGGGAAAGGAAAACATACGTTTTTCTTTTCTCAAAGGCCTCTTTGAATATAAGAGAAGAAAAGAAAAAAGAGCGCTGCGTTTCTTTTACTTTCTGAGATTTCCACACTATTTATCCGGAGGTTGAGCGAAGTTGAAAAGATCCTTATCAACTATAGCAAATAAATCTTCTGCCTTTTTTCAAACGGTAGGAGAATATCTCCGCTTACTGTTAAACATCGTTTATTGGTGTAAAGAAGCTTTCAAGAATACCGGAAGTATTATAAAACAGATGGCCCATATCGGAGTGGATACTCTCCCCATAGCTTCCGTTATGGCTTTCTTCGTAGGAATGGTCCTTGCTCTTCACAGCGGATATCAATTCGCTAAATTTGGAGCAGAAGAATGGATCGGAAGATTGGTCGGGTTATCTATGGTGAAAGAACTGGGACCGGTACTGACCGGGCTGTTACTGGCCGGCCGGGTAGGTTCATCCATGGCTGCAGAGATAGGCACCATGAAAGTTTCCAATGAACTCGATGCCTTAAGGACCTTGAGGATAAATCCGGTACGTTACCTGGCCATGCCTCGATTTCTTGCTTCCCTCATCATGCTTCCCGTGCTCGTCCTCTATGCCGATGTGGTTGGAATAGCCGGGGGAGCTTTAACTGCTGCGACCTATGTAAACCTGGAACCCTCTGTCTATTTCGACAGTCTCTTCAAGACTTTAACCTTTAGTGACATATTCGAAGGTTTAATTAAAGCAGCTTTCTTTGGAGCCGTGGTTGCTCTCACCGGATGTTACAAAGGATTCAAAACCACCGGGGGAGCGCGTGGAGTAGGAAAAGCTACCACCAGTTCTGTGGTTCTTTCTTTCCTGATCATTATGATTTTGGATTATGTTATCACGAGAATTTTAGTATGAAAACGAAAATTGAAGTATTAGGAATAAGCAAGAAGTTCGGAGACCATCAGGTCTTGAGGGATGTATCCCTCAAGGTTAAGGAAGGGGAAAATCTGGTCATCATCGGGAGTAGCGGAGGCGGTAAGACAGTATTGCTCAAGCATATTATCGGTCTCCTGAAGCCGGATTCAGGCAAAATCCTCATCGATGGAGAAGAAGTCACTGATAAAGACGGATTTGGCTTGAAACCATTGCGCAAAAAATTCGGCATGGTGTTCCAATCTTCCGCCCTCTTTAATTCCCTGACGGTAGCAGAAAATATCGGTCTGGGACCACGGGAAGCCAGGATATATACGGAAAAAGAGATAAAGGAGATTGTAGAGGAGAAATTGCAGTTAGTCGGTCTGGAAGGCATCGGCGACCTGATGCCGGAAGAACTGAGCGGAGGAATGAAGAAGAGGGTGGCCCTGGCAAGGTCCCTGGCTATGAATCCCGAAATAATCCTCTATGATGAACCTACTTCCGAACTGGATCCTCCCACCGCCCATACTATAAACCAGTTAATACTCAATCTGAAGGAGAAGTTAAAAGTAACTTCGGTTACGGTAACCCATGATATTAACTGTGCCTATTTTATTGGTGATCGGATAGCAATGCTCCATGAAGGAAAAATTATCAAGGTAGCTACTCCCGAGGAAATACGGGCGAGCTGCGACCCTATAGTAGGACAGTTCTTAACCAGAGATGAATGGAAAAAAGGATGTCCGGGAAGCCCCGGTCTTACGGAACGAAATGATGCCTGACTGTCGGGCTGAATTAGCCCCCGCACTTTTTATCCATTCAACTTGCACATATCATCCGTCTCAGAACAGATGAGCTGTGCTCACTAAAGGAGGAATGGGGAAATGACCGTAGAAAAGAAAGTAGGTATCTTCTTCTTAGTGGCTGTGTTAATAATGGTCATTTTGTTGGAATCGGTGCAGAATAAACCTTTGTTCCGGAAAGAGTATTCCCTGAGGACTTATTTCCATTCCGTCAGAGGCCTGGAACGAGGAGATTCAGTAAGGCTGGCCGGTTTGAAAGTAGGGGAGATTAAAAATATAACGATAGCCGGAGATAAAGTGGAAGTTCTCATGGCTATAAATAAGGGGGTTCCCGTAAGAGCCGATTCCCGAGCCGCTATCAAGATGGTCGGTCTTTTAGGGGGTAGATATCTCGGGCTTAGTTTAGGTTCTCCATCCAGTCCGCTGTTAGAACCCGATAGTGTGGTAAGCAGCCTCACATCTCCGGATATGGATGAGCTTCTGGTTAAGGTTAATACTATTGTTTCCGAAGTCCAGAAATTTACCGGAGTATTAGATGACAACAAGGATAATATCCGGACTATCTTAAGTTCTCTAAGTGCAAGTAGCCCGCAGCTAAAAGAAAGTCTGGAACGTTTAGGGAAGATAACCGAGAAGATAGAAAAGGGAGAAGGAACTTTAGGTAAGTTGATAAATGATGATACCCTTTACCTGGAAACCAAAAAGACCGTGCAGGAAATCGGCAGAGCTGCCGAGGGAGTGCAAGAGCAAACTCCCCTTGCTGCCTTTACCAGCGTGCTTTTCGGTATCTCTAAGTAAAATAGGGCTTAAAACAAGATTCTTATTTTTTCACCGCAGAGAACGCAGAGATTGCTTAATTTTTTAATTAATATAATTTTCATTTCCTCTGCGATCTTAGCGTTCTCGGCGGTTTAAGATATTTATTTTATTCTTTATTTTATTCTTTTATTATGTTCTCATGTTAATAAGGTCTTCCGCGAAAGATAAAGCATGTCTCTCTTTAAAGTATCGCCGGGGAAGGAACGAGAGCTTAGCGAACGTATGCAGCGAATGGGGATTCGGGAGCAAGATTTTCGAGAAACCTTCGTGCGTGCTGCCGGACGCGGCGGTCAAAAAGTTAATAAAACCTCATCCTGTGTTTTCCTCTCTCACCTTCCCACCGGTCTTTCGGTCAAATGCCAACGATCGCGCTCACGAGCTCTGAACCGTTTTCTTGCCCGACGGCAACTCCTGGATAAAATCGAACGTTTACGGGAAGGACGGCTTAGCAAAGAGCAACAGCGTATCGCTAAGATTCGACGGCAGAAGCGTAAACGGTCAAAGCGGGCAAAGGAGAAGGTCCTGGCCGGGAAACGTCAGCAGGCAGAGAAGAAGAAGTTGCGTTCGGAAGGCACCATTCCTTTTGAGGAAGAGTAATATACCGTCTTTTCGTTTATTATTGGACTACTACGCTGTCCAGTTCTTTAGGTGACCGGGTTAAAACCTTTGCTCCATCTTCCCGGACGACAGCTATATCTTCAATCCGGATGCCGCCCCATTCAGGCAGATAGATGCCCGGTTCTATAGTACAGACCATGTTCTCAAGAAGAATCCCGGAATGAGAAGGGCCTAACATTGGTTTTTCATGAACCTCTAATCCCACTCCATGGCCCAGATTGTGTAAGAACGCTCCGTTTAAGCCTTTGCTTTTAATTACCTCCCGAGCGGTACTATCTACGTCTTTCCCGGTAATCCCGGCTTGAAGTTTTTTTAAAGCTGCTTTCTGAGAAGATAAGACTAATTCATATATTTCCACTTGTTTCTTCGTAGGCTCTCCCATAAAAACCGTTCGAGTCATATCGCTACTGTACCCGGAAACAGTAGCTCCAAAATCCAGAAGGACCATTTCTCCCAACCGGATCTTTTTATCAGAGTTTTTATGATGAGGTTCAGCAGCATTTATCCCGGAGGCCAGGATGGGAACAAAAGGAAGGGTTTCGGTTCCTTCTTCCCGGAGATACTTTTCCAGTTCCCAGGCAACCTGTTTCTCTGTAAGACCTTCTTTAAGATAACTTGTAATATGATGGAAAGCTCTATCGGTAACTTCTTGAGCTTGGACAAGGTAGCTTAACTCCTGCCGACTCTTAATGCTGCGGATGTTTTCTACTAAGTCGAGGACTGGAATCAATTCTGTTCCCGGTAAGTTTTTTTTTAATTCCTGGTATTGCCAAAAGGAGAGATAGTTGCTTTCAAATCCTAACCTCCAGATCTTCTCTTTTTTGATAACTTTAGAGAAAGACGGTTGGAAACCGCCGGAGGTCGTATCAAGGAGTTGAAAATGGGAAGCTTCTCTCTGCGCCTGAATAAGATAGCGGGAATCGGTAAAAAGAAAATTTCTCTCACCGGTAATTAAGAGGTTGCCGTTTGAGCCGGTAAAACCGCTCAGATAACGTCTGTTCTCTTCTTTGACGATAAGAAGAGCATCTAATTTATCTTCATTAAACAGGGAGCGTAATTTTTTAAGTCTCTTTTCATACACTGCTTAAACCGATTACCCCTTAATTCTGTTTTTCACCCTGCTTATTCTAATCAATCCCGAGCAGGGAATAATTTCAATTCTTTTCTTTTCCAGCTCATCCAGAAAGATATTCATCCCCAGGGAATCAGAAGCTATATGACCGGCTATTACCACATTGATATGATGTTTCTCTGCTTCCCGCTTATGGGTCTCTTTCATATGCATTCCGACAATAGTCCCGACCCCAGCCTGGGACAGTTTTTCATAAGCCTCTTTGGCCCCCGAGGTTCCACCGGTCATCTCCGTTGCTGCTATCTTACCTGCTCTTCCATCTTTGTTGCCCACAAAGATACGAGGCCCGGCCTTGATCTTAGTTGCCTCCTTGTACTCAGGAATGGATTTCAAAATCTCTACCAATTCGCCCACCGTCTCCGGATTTTTTCTCTCAATAAATGTATCGACAAAATTATAAACCAGGTTGTCGGCCGGGGTATGGACACAGATGAAGGGATAGTCCAAAAGCCTGGCCGTGTCCACAACCCGGTTATGGTTAAGAGGGGCTATGCCCCGGGAAACCTCAGCTATTCTTTTGCTCATGAGCCCTTCGGCTACATTTATGGGAACGCCGTATTTACACATCACATCTTCCTGAAGATGCATTGCTTTGTCTAAAGACGCCAGAGCTTTTCCTTCCGGATGATGGGAAATAATCAAATCTATATTCTTACCTTTTTCCATCAGGCGGTCAGCCAGAAGAACTTCTGCCGGGTCAATGTCGATTCCCACGAGAACTCTTTTAACCTTCTTCTTCAAACTCCCGGTCAGAAACCGAGTGTCAGGGTAGGGGTTAACCAACCTTTCAGGATCGAATTCTTCTTTATCATCCTTTTCCAGTTTTTCATACTGCTTCTTCTCTTTCTCAAGCTGCCGATAAACTTCCTTTTTGCTGCGGGGATCAGCTTTTATTCCCATTTCGATAGCTAACCGATAAATCTCTTCTGCATTCATATTTTTTTCTCCTTAAAGCTTAACTATGGAAACACAGACTTAACTACGGAAATACAGAAATACAAGATTGACCACGGAAACACTGAAACATAAAATTAACCACGGAAACTCGGAATTTTAAAAACACAGAAAATTAGAACTTAATTTATAAATCTTTAATTCTTTTTCATTCTATATTCTTTTTTCCGTGTCTCCGTTCTTCCGTGCCTCTGTGGTTTTCTTTTTTAACCGCAGAAATACAGAAATACAAATTCACCACGGAAACTCGGAAGTAGCCACGGAAACTCGGAATTTTAAAAACTTAATTTATAAATCTTTAATTCTTTTTATTTTATATTCTTTTTTCCGTGTTTCCGTCCTTCCGTGCCTCCGTGGTTTTCTTTTCTCCGTTCTTCCCTG